>DATGCJ010000126.1:0-52041 GCA_035312025.1 Halanaerobiales bacterium
TTCTTTCCTTATTATCTTCTTTTAAACTGTGCAAAAATGAGTTAAATTCCTCAATAAAGGGATCTTCCGTCATAATTTCTTCTATATTGGGAATCTTTTTAGAAGTATGGTCTATAATATTATCTATCCAAAAAGAAGGCGATTTGTTTTTAAAATGACTTCTTACGTTTAACAAGAGATCATTTATTGCTTCTTCATCATTTTCTCTTAAGACCTCATATAACTCAGTCCTACCTTTTAGAATTATTCTCATTATATAGCCTTTAATATCTTTATCCAATTTGCTGTATAATTCTTCTAATTCATCCTGCAAATAATAATGTAATTCAGTTAAAGTGGCTTCCGGCAAATTACTTAAATTCAGTTCAATTCTTTTAAAGGTATACTCTGATACTTCCTTAAACTGATAATAGGTATTTTCGGGTTCTAAGTTAATTAAGAAATATCCACCCGGACCTGTTTCACCAATATCCCTGCCCTGCGGTATACCAGGGTAAATTATATATGGTATGTGGTCATTAATAATTCTTTTGTCATGGATATGGCCTAAAGCCCAGTAATCAATATGATCATTATCCATTAAATCGTTTTTTGAAACCGGTACGTAGTTTGTATTATTGGGATCTAATTGGGTGTGAAGTAAGCCAATATTATAAACACTTTGATCCGGGGTAGTATAATAAGTATACATTTTACGAGATTCTGCTTTCCCCCGATAAGATTGTCCCAGAATTCGGGCAATTAATTTATCTTCTTTTTTTACTTCAAACAAGCTGACCTCTTCTGAATCACAGATTTTAACATTATCCGGCAGTTCTAAGAGTTCTCCATCCATGCGATAGGGATCATGGTTACCGTTTATTAAAAACATATCAATATTATTATTATTTAATCTTTCACACTGATTTTTAAAAAAACGGGTAGCTTTAACTGATCTTGCTTCATTATCAAAGACATCACCGGCAATTAATACAAAATGTACATTTTCATCAATTGCATCATCAATTATTTTTTTAAAGGAGTTATAGACCGCCTCTTTATATGTATCCTCCCTCTCATTATCAGTATTTAATTGTAATCGACTGCCCAAATGCAGGTCAGCAGTATGAATAAACTTAACAGCTGGTTTCATTTATTTACCGCTCCTTTTTTTAATAGCCACAACCTCGGGAGGATTCTTCTTTTGGTTAATAAAATGGTAATGTAAAACATTGTATGATTTATAATCTAAATTGACAGCAAAGTCTAAAACAGCCTTTTTTTCTTCTCCGCCACCTTCATGTTCAGAATAGATTACAATTACAATTAGACCGCCCTCAACTAGCATATCAATTGCTTTATTTAATGATTTTATCGTAGTATATTTTTCTGTTTTAATATCTTTTTCAGATCCAGGTAGATAACCTAAGTTATATATTATACCATCTATTTTTTGCTCTATATAATTATCTATGTTTTCATGTCCATCCACAATAAATTGAATATCAAATTCATATTCAATATTTTCAAACTTTTCTTTTGTTATATCCACTGCCTCTTTTTGAATATCGAAAGCATAAATTACTCCTTGTGGACTTACTTCTTCAGCAAGAAATATAGTATCTTTACCATTACCACAAGTAGCATCAACTAATACTTTATTATCTTCCAAAAAATTCCTAAAGAGCCAGTGTGAAAATTCAACCCCCTGCATTAAACTCATATTTTTAACCTCCAAAAAATCTTATTGTATATTATTATTTCTGGAAAAAGAAGAAAACACCTGTTTGATTTAATACTAAAAACCCTTATTATATTTCACTTTTTTTGAAAAAAATAAAAAAACTGCCGGGAAATCCCGACAGCCTTTTAAATACTCTTAAATTTTTAATTCTAGAAGAAATAAAATCCGTTGTTTCTCAACAGGTCATCAATTACTTTGTCTCTGTAATTGTTACTGTTGAATTGGTGATTGTGTCTTTCTTTCTTCACCTTTTTCTTATAGATATTAAACATTTTAAATGTCCCCCTTTCATATATTTGGTAGGGAACATCCTCGCTTCAACTCTACTTTGTTCCATTTATAATTTTTAAAAACTACTCTGTATATCTCGTGTTCTTAAGGCTAGTATAACTTAATATAATAAAAAATGCAATACCTATTTTTGTTTAATTTTAAAAATTCTAGGATAATTTTTGTTAATTTTACACAAAAATAAAAATGGTACCCCTAGCAGGAATCGAACCTGCGCACTCGGCTCCGGAGGCCGATGCTCTATCCACTGAGCTACAGGGGTCTATGACAATTAAGATTATAATATAATTTTGCTAGAAAATCAATTTAAATATTTTTCCCACTCTTCATATAACTGTTCCAGCTCATCTTTTAACACTTGATGCTCTTTTTTAAGGGAATTTAACTTTTTAAAGTCATCAATATTATCGGGATCAGCCATTTTGTGTTCTAATTCTTTTACTTTCTTTTCTTTTTCTTCGATTGTATCCTCTATTTTATTTAGTTTCCGCTTCCTTTTTCTTTCTTTTCTTTCTCGTTCTTTTTGTCTAAAGTAATAGTTATCTTTCTTATTACTTTCTTTATTTTCCTTATTCTTATTACTATCTTCTTTTATCTCCTGTTTTTTCTCTTTATAGTAATCATAATTACCCAAATACTTTTTAAGCTTTTTATTTTCCAGCTCATAAGTATGATCAATTATCTTATTAATAAAGTACCTGTCATGGGAAACCACCAATAAAGTACCGGGATAATCCTGTAAAACTTCCTCTAGTACTTCTCTAGAGGGTAAATCAAGGTGGTTGGTTGGTTCATCCAAAATTAAAAAATTATAATTACCATTCATTAACTGGAGAAGTCTTAACCTGCTTTTTTCTCCTCCACTTAAATCTTTTACCTTTTTAAAAACATCATTATCTTCAAATAGAAAAGCACCTAAAGCATTGCGGGCTTCACTAATTTTCATCGAACATGATTTGACCAGGGTAGTAACAAGATCATCTTCCGGGTCAAACTTTTCAAATTCCTGTCGGTAATAACCCATCTTGACACTGGCCCCAATTTTAATTTCACCTTTATCAGGCTCTATATCACCATTTATGAGGTCTAAAAGGGTTGTTTTACCTGAACCATTCGCGCCAATAATAACTGCCTTATCCTGCCAATATATGTCTAAATCAAGGCTCTTTAAGATGGTATTGTCATCAAATGATTTTTTTAAATTATTAACCTTTAAAACTTCATCCCCACTGCGGCGGTTAATCTCTAAATCTAAATTCATTTTTTTGCCGTGTAAGGTCGGTTTATCCATTTCATCAATTCTTTCCAGTCTTTTTTCCATGGCTTTGGCCCTTTTAAACATCTTTTCACTATCACGGGATCTACCCCAGACCCGCAGTTGATGAATGGATTCTTCTAATTTTTTTATCTTTTTCTGCTGATTTTTATACTCTCGCATCTTTTGTTCATATCTTCTTTTTCTTTCTTCTAGATAATAACTATAATTACCATAGTACTTTTCATCACTGCCATTATCTATCTCTACAATTCTCTCAATTACCTGATCAAGAAAGTACCTATCGTGAGAGATAATTATGACAGCACCTTCATAGTCAATTAAAAACTGTTCTAACCACTGGATAGAATCAATATCTAGGTGGTTTGTAGGTTCATCTAATAATAAGAGGTCCGGTTCTTTTAATAATAGTTTGATTAAACCAACCCTGGACTTTTCTCCCCCACTTAGATATGATATTTTTTTATCTAACTCTTTTTTAGAAAAACCTATCCCTGAGGCTACCTGGATTATCTTATTCTCATATCCATATCCACCTTTCATTTCATACTCATGGCTTAAAGCACTGTATTCATCCATCAGTCTTTCTAATTTATGGTGGTCTTTATCTTCTTTTTGAAAGGTACTAATTTCTTTTTCTAATTTTTGTAATTTTTCTTCCATCTTTCGTAAATCATTAAATACTGTGAGTAGTTCCTCATAGATAGTATTTTCTAAGTTAAATTCGGGTATCTGATCTAAAAGACCTACACTTACATCATTTCTTAAAGATAAGTTACCCTCTTGTAAGTCTTCCTGACCGTTAATAATCTTAAAAATTGTAGTTTTACCAGACCCATTTGCCCCTATTAGGGCCACCTTTTCACCTTTGTTTACTGACATAGAAAAGTCATTTAAAACTTCTTGGGTACCAAATGATTTAGATATAGAATCAATATTTACTACTACCATAATTATCCTCCACTACCAGTGTAATATTGTATCGAACTCCAAACTCTCTACAAATTGATTTAATATTTCATAATGGTTTCCTTCTACAAGTATATGATGGTTTCCAATCGGATTCTTTAAAAAGTAACTGATATCATCGCCATCAAAATCTAATAGGACCTGGGTCCTACAGGCAAATTCACTGTTTAAATTATTAATTAATTGCGCATTTTGAAATGCTATATGATCTAGTTTTTTTCCACCAAGCTTAAATACTGTAATATTTCCTTTTTTAATTTCGCCCTGAATTCCGACTCCAATACCGGTCTCAAAGTGAGAACGGATAATATAATCATTTACAGACTTAGTGGCCACTGTACAGTGTGCAAACTTAACCTTATTATTTTTTATATTTAAGGAAACCGGATTTGCCATAAAAGGAATATTACCAGTTAAATAATAGGTTATCATCATTGAAACTGTTGCTGGTATATCACCCTCACAGCCTGCCACAATACCCTCGTTATTCAGTAAAGAAAGGGCTAAACAACCTGTGGTTTCCAACTCGGTTACCAGATCAAAACAGCGGATAGTTAAAGAATTAAGATCATATCTATTTACTATATTTTTAAGGGCAAAATATACTTTAGCCGCTTTCATCAGATCATTTTCAGAAGGCTCTTCTATCGAGGTGGCTTTATCCGTAAATTCATTTATTAGATTTTGAGCCCTTTCTTCATGTATATTATGGTATTCATCCAGTACTTCCTGGATGGGGATCTCAATAACTTCTAAGCCCCATCTGTCTTGTACTGCCTGTTTATCTATATGACTATCTATTAACCAATCAGAAGGTTCTCCGATAAGTCCCAGTCGGCTATTTGCTAACTTATCTTTAGTTTCCTTTATTTTGATTAGGTTCTCCATCTCTTTAGCTATTTCGGTTGGTTTCCCGTGTAGAATCTTACCTCTTCTATCTTGCGATTTTACCCAACTTAAAATTTCCATCGAAGCAGCCAGTGAATTGTGCAAAGAAGTGGCTACTAAAATGACAGGGCCTTCTAATTTGTCAAATATCTCTTTAAAGATATTCTCTGTACCACCGGTTTTGACGAAAACAGTTATTAAATCATACTCTTCTTTTTTATCTGAACTTAAAATCTCATCATTAATTTCTTCAACTTCAATATTTTTTGAAAGGTCTTTAACAAACTGTTCTAAAGTTTGAGAAATTGCATCTTCATCATGAATAGGGGAAAACAGTGAATACATTCCTACTTTCATCTAAATCATCCTTTCAAACTCATTTTTATCTTATGGCAGATTATAGACAGGTTCTTCCATGTTTCTTCTGAAAATAATAAAAACATTACCAATTACCTGGACCAGTTCTGCTCCTAATTGATCACATACCTCATGTGCTACCTCATTAATATCTTCTAAAGAGTTATCCAATACTCTAATTTTAACTAACTCATGATCATCTAATACTTCATCTATTTTTTCATAGACGGCTTCATTTAATCCTTCTTTGCCAATATGGACATATGGATCTAGATTATTGGCTTCTCCTCTTAAAAAACTTCGTTGTTTACCTGTTAACATTACATTTCCTCCTATTCCATATATTCAAATTCGATGGGACCGATTATAACGGTATCACCATCTTCAATACCTTCTTTTTTCATTATCTCATCTATATTATGATGCCTGACTATTCTTAATAATCTCTGAACAGAAGCATCATTATTAAAATCAGTTTTTTCTATTAATTCATCGATCAATTTACCAACAACTTCATATTTATTATCAGCCAGCTGTTTTAACTGCATTTCACTTTCATCCATGAATTCAGGTTTTATTAATACATCTTCCTTTGCTTTTATTTCTTTTTCTTTTTCTGGCAAGCTTTCTAACTTTTGTCCAATATAATATTTAAGTTTATCAATACCTTCACCTGTTACGGCTGAAATGGGAAATACCTTATATCCCCTGTCTTCTAATTCTTTTTTGACTTCTGGTAGGTTTTCTCGTGCTTCTTTTAAATCTATTTTATTTAAAGCTACGATCTGAGGAAGTTTAGATAAATCGGTATCATACTGTTTTAATTCCTGGTTTATTTTTTCGAAATCTTCAATGGGGTCTCTACCCTCAATACCTGAAACATCTATGACATGGATTAATAGTCTTGTACGTTCTAGATGTTTTAAAAATTCATCTCCTAAACCAACACCTTTATGGGCTCCTTCAATTAAACCCGGCACATCAGCCATCACATATGATTTATATTCATCATAAGAAACGACACCTAAATTAGGATGAACTGTTGTAAAGTGATAGGAAGCTATCTCCGGTTTAGCAGCTGAAACGTTAGAAATTAAGGTGGATTTACCTACATTTGGATAACCCACTAGTCCTACATCAGCTAATAATTGCAGTTCCAGTCTTGCTTTCACGGTTTCCCCTTTTTCACCATTTTCGGAAAATTTTGGGGCCTTACGAGTAGATTTTTTAAAACGGGCATTACCTCTACCACCTTCACCGCCTTCTGCTAATACAAACTCCTGACCTTCTTCTTTTAGGTCGGCTAAAAGTTCGTTTGTATCATCATTATAGACTAAAGTGCCCGGTGGGACTTTTAAATAGAGGTCTTTTCCATCTTTACCTCTCTGGTTTTTACCGCGCCCGTGGGTCCCATTTTCGGCTTTATAGAAATTATTATATTTAAAATCAGCAAGGGTATTTAAACCTTCATCTACTTTTAGTATTACATCCCCACCGTGGCCGCCATCACCACCGTCAGGTCCACCCATTGCTTCAAATTTTTCTCTTCTAAAACTTACAACACCATTACCTCCATCCCCGCTTTTTACTTTGAATGTTACTTCATCTACGAACATTATATCACCTACCTTATTTTTAGATAAAAATAAAACCCCCAGCACAAAAGTACTGAGGGGTTTGATCTGCAAGGATGATTAACTTATTAAAACTTCCACCTGATCTTCTGTATAAACGCTAATTTGACGAGATTTTCTTCCTTTTCTCTCAAATTTAACATAACCATCAACTTTAGAAAAGAGGGTATCATCTTTACCTCTTCCTACATTTAATCCAGGTTTGAATTTAGTTCCCCTCTGACGGACTAAAATACTACCTGCAGGAACAAATTCACCATCAAATTCTTTGACTCCAAGCCGCTTCGATATGCTATCTCGACCATTCTTAGAACTTCCAACACCTTTCTTTTGAGACATTAAAACTCCCCCCTTTCAGTATGTTGAATTTTTTTCTCTATAAAAAATTAAGCTTCAATGTTCTCAATTAAAACTTTTGTATAAGGCTGACGATGTCCGGTTTTCTTATAATAACGTCTCTTTGGCTTATATTTTAAAACAGTAACTTTTTTGTTTTTGCCCTGTTCTAAAACTTTACCGGAAACTTCAGCACCTTCTAAATATGGTTTGCCGAATTTATATCCCTCTTGATCAGAATACTGTAAGACCCTATCAAATGTAACCTGGTCTCCTTCTTCGACATCCAATTTTTCAACTTTTATCATTTGTCCTTCTTTAACTTTATACTGTTTTCCACCAGTTTTAATTATTGCATACATTACTACATTACACCTCCCTTACCTCAGACTCGCCGGAAATTAGGTAGTCTCACATGAGACATTTCAGACCCACTCCGTGCGGTTTTGGTAATATACCTCTACAAGAGGTACACATCTTACCGACAATTTATTTTAGCATAGTTTAGGCTTATAGTCAAGCCAACCAGAGCTTTTCTCATTTGGTTTTACAGTTAAGAGATGGGCAGCTTTTTTAAAACCAGCCGCATCTAAATTATGGGCATCAGCAGAACAAGTCTGCATTTCAAGACAGAAAAACTTTTTATTTAACGGAGTATAAAACTGGATATGAGAAAATTCTTTTGAATAATCAAATTCAATTATTAATTTATCCTCAAATTTTATTTTAGGCTTGTCTTGCAGCTCTGTGATTGCACCATCTATATTTATATCTTTTAAAGACCTATAGTCATTAAAATCATAATCAGTTTCCTCTACCCCGAGAAGTTTACCAGTGGGGATTTGATCAGCATCCAACTCCATATAAGTTTCAGCCGGAGCTTTTATATAAGAATTAGCCCTTTGTTTGAGATAATTAAAGTAAGTATGAAAACAGATCCCGTAAGGTAGTTCTTTGGAATCTTTATTGTTTACTTCATACTTTAATCTCAATTTATTATTAAAAAGTTTATAAATGATTTTTAATTGATGTTCAAAAGGAAAACCTTGATAGACGGGATGATCTTTATCGATATATATAAAGGTTTCTAATTTAATATGATCCGCCAAGATCTCAGGTTCTTTATAGCTCCATTTTTCATCATAGACTAAAGAATGAAGAAATATTGGTTTACTGTTTTTTTCCTGCCAATATTTCTTGCCTTTAAATTCATAATGGCAGTTGTTTACCCGATTTGGTAAAGGATAAATAATGGGGTTACCATTTAGAAAATGGTCTAAAGGCAGGTCGGGATCATAATATATTAAATCCAGGTCATTATACTGATACTTAAACATATTATTACCAAGACCAGGGGCTATTTTAATCACATTTTTATTATTTTGATCAGCTGCCTTAAGGGTTACTACCCGGAAATTATCTTCAGAAATTTCAAAATCAAAATGACTCATTTCAACACCCCATTTTAAAGCAATTCCGCCTTTGCAAAGGTTCTATGGACTTCATTGATTTTTACTTCAACCTCTTCTTCTTTCAGATGTCCAGCATTTTTTACTATAATGATATAACCTTTTATTCTTGCTATACCATCATTTTCATTATGGATATGAGTATCTTCTATATATATATCATAGGTCTCACCTTTATTTACCGGTAAAGCCATCCTTTTTAAGTCCTGTTTGCTACCTTTGCTGATTATTTCATAATTCTCAATATGATAATCATTATTACCTCTTATATAAATATCCATATTGAGTTCCTCTTCCAATTCAGTCAGCTTATCTCCTCCGGCCCCGATTAAAACGGCCGCTACATCGGGATGAAGTTCTATTAATAATGCTTCAACCTTTTCCTCTTTAGACAGCTTTTTTAGTTCTCTTATTACATTCATTGCCATAGTTGTTTCAGACATAACCAAGCCAGTACCCTCACAGTAAGGGCAATCTTTTTGAAATAATTCCCCGATCTCTTCCCTTACTTTTTTCCTGGTGATTTCTACTAAACCTAATTTAGTTAGGCCCAGCAGGGCAGTTTTGGTGCGGTCTTTGGCCAACTCTTCTTCTAATACCCTTAAAACCTCTTTTTGGTTTTCTTCAATTGACATATCAATAAAGTCAATTATTATGATACCGCCAATATCTCTTAACCTCAATTGACGGGCTATTTCGCGGGCTGCTTCTACATTGGTTTTAAAGACTGTATCCTGTAAATTCTTTTTGCCGGTGAATTTACCGGTATTGACATCTATTGAAACCAATGCTTCGGTATTATCAATTATTACATAACCGCCAGAATTTAACCATACCTTCCGCTGCCAGATTTTTGTGATTTCATTTTCTATCTGATAGGTTTCAAAAATAGGGGTTTCTCTCTCATATAAATATATTTTTTGGTGTGAACCAGGTACACTTGTTTCAGCCAGTTCATTTAATTTTTCATATTCTTCTTCATCATCGATCACTATTTTATTAACATCAGGACTCAGATAATCCCTTACAATCTGTTTAATAAGTTCAGCATCTTTATAGATTAATTCAGGTGGTTTTGCTCTTTTATAGTCTTTCCAAATATTTTCCCATAAGTGGATTAAAAAATTAAAGTCATTTTCAATGATTTCTCTTTCTTTACCTTCTGTATTGGTTCTTACAATTAAGCCATATTTATTTCCAATTAAATTTTCAGCTATATCTTTGAGCCGATTTCTTTCCTTGGTATCATCAATTCTTCTTGAAATACCAGTTCTATTTTCAAAAGGCATTAATACAAGATAGCGTCCCGGTAAAGTTACTTTACAGGTTACCTTGGCCCCTTTGGTTCCGATTGGTTCTTTTACCACCTGGACCATGATTTTTTGACCGGGTTGAAGGACTTCCTTTATTGATAATTCATTTTTCCTCCACCGTTTTTCCTGGTCTTTATTTAATAATGGATAAACATCACTTATATGCAAAAAAGCATTTTTTTCAAGACCAATATCAACAAAACCGGCCTGCATTCCGGGTAAAACATCTTTTACTCTACCTTTATAAATATTATATACTATTTGATCATAGGTATCTCTTTCAAACATTATATCGATCAGATTATTATTTTCTTTGATAGCCGCTCTCTTTTCTCTTATACATGAATTTATTATTATCTGTCTACTCAATTCTCTCTCACCTCTTTTTTTAACACCTGTCTATTTATAGGTTTATATAACTTATCTTTCTTTCTAATAAACATTCCCAATCTTTCTATGTTAACCAGGGGAATTTCTTCTACTGACCCCTCACTTTTTATCTTTAAAGCTCTTATCACTTCCTGGGGTCGTACATTTCCACTACTACCTGTACTGATTGTAAATTCCCAGATGCCATCTTCTACTACCTGTCCAGCATGAATCATGGGGGCTAAATCAATTAATCTATCATCTTTTTTTCTGCGAAAACGTGTAATTTCAATTTCTTTTTCCCCTAAAAATTCTTTTAAAATTTCTTTTTGCTGAACTTCTTTTTTAAAGGACATCTTATATCGATATCTAGCCGTATTAACAATAGCCTGTAAGGACTTCTCTTTTTCATGGATTTCGATCATATCTAAAACCCTTAATCCCCCAGGTAGTTTTTCATTAATTTGTTTCTTCATTAAATCAAATCGAATTTTTTCTTTCAACTCGAGATCAAAATATTCATGATAGCCGACCATCCCCACCGGTAAAGGCTGAGACATGGAAAATATAATATGGGGATTATAGCCTTGTGAATACGATACTGGGATCTTAGCCCTTCTAAATGTCCTTCTAAAAGTATTCATTAACTCTAGGTGGGAAATATATTTAAGGGCGTCTAATTTTTCATATTCAGCTCTTATATACATTGTAATCATTCCCTATTATATCTAAGTCAACATCTAAATTAATACATATATTACAACCTTTACAGTTAGCAAATCGACAGTCTGAGGTGGTTTCGTTTTTTAGAGCTTTTTTATGTTCCCTTTTTAAAAACTTGGGAGCTAATCCCATATCAATATGGCTCCAGGGCAGTATTTCATCCTTATTTCGCCTTCTCAAATAAAAATCAGGATCTAAATTATTTTCTTTAAAAGCTTCCAGCCAGATATCAAAGTCAAAAAAGTCTCCCCAGCCATCAAAACGGGCACCTTTTTGATAGGCACTTATTAATACCTCTGATAGCCTTCTATCTCCGCGTGAAAATATACTTTCCAGCAGAGAAAGGTCTTCTTCGTTCCAGCTGAAGTTTATACCCTTTGTATTTAATTTAGATCTTAAAAAGTTTATTTTATCTTTCAGTTCTTCTTTATCCACCATAGGTTCCCACTGAAAAGGAGTGGAGGCCTTGGGAATAAAGGTGGATACACTAACATTAATTCTAATCGGTTTCATCCTCTTTTTGTTGTCTCTTCTAATCTTTTTCCCTTTTTTTAAAACGTTTTTAACCATCTTAACTATACCTTCTAGATCTTCTTTTCTTTCAGTTGGAAGCCCAATCATAAAGTAAAGCTTAACAGTTGACCAACCTTCCTTAAAAGCAGCCTCGACAGCTTCATAAAGATTACTTTCAGATACACCTTTATTAATTACATCCCGGAGTCTTTTTGTGCCAGCTTCCGGGGCAAAAGTAAGTCCCGTCTTTCTTACCTTTTGAACTTCATTGGCCAGCTGCACGGAAAATTTATCAACTCTAAGTGAAGATAAAGAGATACTAATCTTTCTTTCTTCATATTTTTTTGTAAGTTCCTTTACTAACTCTTCTATCTGGGAATGGTCGACTGTACTTAAAGATGTTAAAGAAATTTCATCATAACCTGTACTGTCTAAAATATTATCTATTTGTTTTAGTAAGGTCTCTTTTTTTCTTTCTCTTACAGGTCTATAAGTAATCCCGGCTGAACAAAACCTACACCCTTTGGTACAGCCCCTTGCTACTTCGATAGTTGCCCTATCATGCACTATTTCCATATAGGGAACAAGGAAGTCTTCTGGATAAAAAGCTTCATCTAAATTAGATACTAGCTGTCTTTTTATCCTGGGCTTGATTCCTTTTTGCTTAGGGTCAATATTTGTTATATGGCCTTCTTCATCATAACTGACTTCATATAAAGAAGGGACATAAACACCGGGTTTATGAGATAATTGTTTTAAAATTTCTTCTTTTTTATACCCCTGTTCTTTTAAATCATCATATTCATTAATAATATCAACTATATGTTCTTCAGCTTCCCCAATAAAAAGTAGGTCAAAAAAGGGCGCTACCGGTTCAATATTGCTTACTATTGAACCTCCCCCGATAACTAGAGGGTCGCTTGCCTTACGGTTCTTACTATAGAAATTTAGTCCAGCCAATTCTAGAATTGTTAATATATTGGTATAACTCATTTCATACTGTAATGTAAAAGCCAGGATATCGAACTCATCAACACTTCTACCCGACTCTAAAGAAAATAGGGGTAACTCTTCTTTTCTTAAAAGTTCTTCCATATCAGGCCAGGGAGAAAAAGTCCTTTCACAAATAATATTATCTTCTTTATTTAATAAATGGTATATTATCTTTAAACCTATATGAGACATCCCAATCTCATAGGCATCTGGAAATGCGGTTAATACCTTTATTTTATCTGCATCCCACTCTTTTTTTATTATATTATACTCATTACCTATATATCGTTCTGGATTTTCAACTTCAATTAATCTATCATATATTTGCTCTCTTACATTCATCTACAATTACTCCTTAAAATTTTACTACGTCAAAAATGTAGTTTTTTCTTTCTAATATTTACATTCAAAGCTATGCCAATTGCCACTATTGAAGTGACCATCGATGTACCTCCATAACTGATAAAAGGAAGCGGAATACCTGTTATCGGCATAACACCCATTGTCATTCCAATATTTTCTACAACATGAAAGAAGAACATCGAGATTATCCCAGTAACCACTAACTTACCATATCTATCTTTGGCCTGAAAAGCAATATTAAATAGCTGCCAGAATAGTAGTAAAAAGAGTATTATCACTATAAATACTCCGATAAAGCCAAATTCTTCCCCAATGACAGAGAAAATAAAATCTGTATGTTTTTCCGGTAGAAAATTAAGCTGGTTTTGGGTGCCGGCAAATAGGCCCTTACCTGTTAAACGGCCAGATCCCAGAGCTATTTTAGACTGAATTATATTATATCCTATCCCCTGGGGGTCGATACTAGGATTTACAAAAGCTATTAGTCGATTTAACTGATATTCTTTTAAAAACGGTAAGGGAGTGCCCAAAAATATGTGTGAAGCTATCACTCCTATTGTTCCAAAAAAACCTCCCCCGAAAAATACATACATAAACTTTTTATTTGCACCAGCAACAAAAAGCATTACTACAAAGATTACCAATAATACTAATGCTGTCCCTAAATCATTTTCAAATACTATGAGCAAAAAAGGGATCAAAAAATAACCGAATGGTAAAATAAAATCCTTAAATGAATTTAATCCTTTCCTCTGATCTAAAATCGTGGCTAATACTAAAATTAAGGCGATCTTTGCCAATTCAGAAGGCTGAATACTAATAAATCCAAGGTTTAGCCATCTTCTCCCACCTGCAATATTGGCTCCGTATAAATGAGTCATAAATAAAACAATAATCATGGAACCAAATATTAATTGGGCATACTCCTTGAAAATACGGTAATCAAAAAATTGGATTACTATAGCTGTAATAACACCCAATACAGCTGCAATAATCTGCTTTTTCAAAAAGATAGAGCCGCTTGAACCAGTTTTATTTAATTCCACAGCACTACTTATGGCAAACATCCCGATTACAATTAATAAAATAACCGTTATTGGTATATATAAATTTAAATTTTTAAATAACTTTTTTTCAAAATGCATAGTTTACTTCCTTCTATTGATTATTCCTCCTGAGTGGAAAGTTAGCAACCATTGCCATCATCTGTTCTTCTCTATTAATTTCCATTTCAATTTCTTGATCATCTACATCAACATATTTTTTCATAACTTTAAGTAGATCTTTTTTAAGTGACTCCATTTCTGATGGAGATAACTTAATGCGATCCTGAACTAAGATAAATTGAAGTCTTTCCTTTGCAACATTTTTACTGGATTCGTCTTTTTTCTTTTTCTTTTTGAAACCCAAGAATTCTAATAAACCGATTGTCATTACCCCCTTATATTAAGAAAAACTAAATATTTTTTTAAGTTTTGTGAAAAAGGAATTATCCTCAAGTGAAATGAAATTAACTTCTTCTCCCGTTATTCTACGCGCTATATTTTTAAAAGCCTGTCCGGCTTTTGGATTTTCTTTTAGAACAACTGGTTCACCTCTATTAGAAGAAACAATAATAATATTGTCTTCAGGGACGATACCTTTTAATTTAACAGCAAGTATCTCGATAATATCTTCAATATTCATCATGTCCCCCCGACTGACCATATCAGTATTTATTCTATTAATGATAACTTCTGGGTTTCTTAGCCCTTCAGCTTCTAATAACCCAATAATTCTATCAGCATCTCTTACAGCTGAAACTTCCGGTGTAGTGACGATAAGAGCAAAATCCGCCCCTGCAATCGCATTCTTAAATCCCTGTTCGATACCGGCGGGAGAATCAATCACCACATAATCCATCTCTTTTTTAAGGTCTTCAACCAGAGATTCCATCTGATTGGGCTGTACTGCTGTTTTGTCTCTAGTTTGAGCTGCCGGTAATAAGAATAAATTTTTATGTCTCTTGTCTCTAATTAAAGCTTGTTCTAATCTGCAGTTTTCTTCTACAACATCTACAATGTCATAAACTATTCTGTTTTCTAACCCCATAACTACGTCTAAATTTCGTAAACCAATATCTGCATCAATTAGACATACTTTGTAGTCCATCATTGCTAATGCTGTACCAATATTAGCAACCGTTGTTGTCTTACCAACGCCACCTTTTCCCGAAGTAATTACTAATGATTTTCCTGCCAATTTATTCCCTCCATTTTTTTATTATATTTCAAAATCTTCGACCATAATTTGTCCGTCCTGAATAAAAGCCCTTTCTGGTTTTAAACTCTTTTTATTTGAACTTTCTTCAGGTGGTCTTGCAATTTTTTTAGAAATTCTAAGTTGAGTTGGTTCTAATTTTAAAGCAGTGACAGAAGCTTCTGTAGAACCGCTAGCACCGGCGTGAACCACACCTCTGATTTTTCCAAAGACAATAATATTACCACCGGCGATCACTTCTGCACCGGGATTTATATCACCAATTATTACTACATTCCCTGATTTTTTAATCTTTTGGCCAGATCTAAGAGTTCTGTTGATTAAGTAAGTTTCCCCTTCATTATTTACTTCTACTGTATCTCTTTTTACTACATCACTGGTGAATATAATGTTTTTAACATCTTTATAACCCCTTGCAATATTGACTATCTCATTTAACTGATCAATCTTAAAACTACTTTCAGCTATATTTATATATAAATCGGCCCCTGCGTAAAAATTGGTAGCACTGTTAACATGATCCCTTAAAGCCTCTTTAATCCTATTAAAATTAGCTTCGGGATCAAGAGTTAGCACTATTCCATCTTTAGCAACTTTAAAAGTAATTGGTGATTTCATAATTAAAATCTTTCCTTTCTCATTATAATAAATTCACTAGTTAAAGATAAAATCCTTTTCTAATCTGAGGAAAATACATCTCTTATATATTCCAATAAATTACCATTTTCCTCTTGTTCTGTAGTTTGGTTTTGCTCCGAGTTATCTTGTTCTGTATCTTCGTCTGTGGTCTGCTCGGTTTGTTCTGATTCTCCATTTTCAACCTCGGTTTCAATACCAAAATACTCTTTTATAATATCGCCGGCTATGGGGAGAGTATAAGTACTTGAACTACCATTTTCTAAGAATACCAAAACAGCAATTTCTGGATTTTCCGCGGGAGCAAAACCGCCAAACCAACCATGGCTGACATCCTCTGTCCCGGTTTGGGCTGTACCTGTTTTCCCGGCCACATTTATGGGGAAGTCTCGAAAAGTACTCCTGGCTGTCCCATAAGAAGACATGGTAACTTCCTGCATACCTTCATGAAGAATCTCGAATAATTTATCTCCGTAGTCTAACTTTCTAATCACCTTAGAATTTTGATCGTAAACTATATCCCCATTTGCATCTTTAATTTTATCTACTAAAAAGGGTTGGTATAAGGTCCCCTTATTTGCAATAGCTGCAATGTAATTAACAAGCTGAATAGGGGTGGTTAATAACCCACCCTGTCCGATTGATAAGTTTACCGAATCACCTGGGTACCAGTTACCACTGTTACCATCTAAAGCGCCCCGGGGGACGATCCCTTTTTTCTCTTCTGGTAGGTCAATTTCGGTTTTTTGTCCCATCCCATAATCCAAGGCAGTACTAACTAATTTTTCCCCCTGGTGTTCTTCATATAACCTATAGCCTAATTTATAAAATATGATATTATTAGAACGGGCTATAGCCTTTGTAAAGTCAAGTTCGCCTTCCCCACCGGGATGCCAGTTTTTAAAGGGTCTTGACCAGCCGGGGATGTAAAATAAACCGTTTTCATCAACAAATTCTGTTTCTGCATTTACATTTAAAAATCTCACTGCAGCGCTGCCGGTGACAAGTTTAAATAGAGAACCCGGAGGCACAGCAGCCATAATATTTCTATTTAAAAGAGGTTTCATAGGATTATTTGAGAGAACTTGGTATTCCTGAGAAGTTAACCCTGTAGAAAAACGATTAGGGTTAAAATCGGGATAACTGGCCATAGCCAGCACTTTACCATTATTGGGATTTAATACAACAGCTGATCCTCCTGTCGGTTCATACCGTTCTGGATCCTCTTCCGCCTCTTTCATAAGCCTTTCAATATGTTCTTTTAAGAGTTTTTCAACTTCTTTTTGATAATCAAGGTCGAAATTAACAACAATATTATTACCAGCTACCGGAGGTTTAGTACCAAGTTCCTTGACCATTTCCCCCAGGTTATTAACTTCAATCTGCCTTATACCATCAACACCTTTAAGATATGATTCATACTCTTTTTCAAGGCCGGATTTACCAATCATATCCTGGACATGGTAACTGTTAATCCCCTGGCTTTGATAGTGTCTTAACTCTGCTTTACTAATTTCCCCTACATATCCAATAATATGAGCAGCTAAATCTTTATAAACATAGTCTCTCATAGAAGATTCTTTGACTAAAATTCCCGGTAACTCATCTTGATTTTCCAGTAATATCACCACATCTTCTTTATTTATATTTCTTTTCAAGATGAGGGCGTTTTGATTGTTCATCTTCTGTTTACTAAAATTATAATTATTTTGCAACATCTCATAGGACATTGAAGTTAAATTGGCAACACTACTCAGTAATGAATCAACCTTTACTTGCGGGGGAATTTCATTTGGAAGTAAATAGAGGTTATGAGACAGCTTGTTGTTAACTAATATATCTCCATCACTATCTATTATTTTACCACGGGGGGCACTAATAGGGCGAAAGGAGGTCCTATTCCCTTCAGATAAGTTATAGTAATAATCACCATTTAAAACTTGAATTTGAAAGGCTCTCGCGATTAGAAGCACAAATATTATTATTAATATAATTTTAAAAACTTTTATTCTATCTTCCATAATAATTTTCACCATAATAAAATAGTCTATATAAAATAAAATACACGATCAAAGCCAAAATGGCGTTGTAAATTGAACTGGGAATAATCACGCTTCTGAAATTTTCCCAGTAATTGATACTAAATATTAATTCTTCTGATAAAACAATCGTCAAAAAGTAGTTAGCAATAGAAGCAATAAAGACGATAAAAGGAGCCAATAAATAATTACCTTTAAAGAAATGACCTTCTATAAAACCACTTATAAAACCAAGTGGGGCCTTAATAATGGTATTAACTGAGATAAATTCACCCAGAAAAATATCCTGCAGTAATCCGCCAATAATCCCCATTAACAAACCGGTCTTAGGACCATCAAGTATAGATATTACAACTATCAGGACCAAAATCAAATCCGGTTTAATATCCCAGGGAGTATATAGGGATAAAATAGTAATCTGCAGGACTAATCCAATTATTAAGATTAAAACAAAGATTATATTGCGATTCAAAAAGAGCCCTCCTAAAAATCAGTGATGATCAATACCTCTTCGATGGTATTTATAGTACTAAACAGCTTGATATCCGCACTCTGGGATAAGCCATAATTATCAGGGTTTATTTCTTGTACCTTGCCAATGGGTAACCCTTTTGGATAATTATTGGAGAACCCGGATGTTACTATAATATCTCCTTTTTGTATATCAGCATCCCAGGAGATTTTCTCCATTATATTCATTTTATTATTATTTAATTGGCCCTTTACAATGCCGATTGTCCTTGATTCATTTCTTTGTACAATTCCACCAACTACAAATTCCGGATCATATATTAAAGAAACCTGGGAACTGCTGGAACCTACATAGTCTACTCTTCCCACCAGTGCACCATTGTAACTAATTACAGGCATCTTTTTTCTGACCCCATCATTAGAACCGCGATTAATAATTAACTTATTCTCCCACAAAGAAGGGCTAAAACCAATAACAGTTGACCCGAGAGTTTCAAAGGAAACATGTTCTTTAAAAGATAGAAGTTTTCTTAATCTCTCATTTTCTCTTTGAAAACCTTTCAGCATAAGATTTTGTAATTTTAGAGAAGCAAGTTCCCTCTCTAACCTTTTGTTTTTTTCCATCACTTCATCTACATTCAACAGCCCATGCCAATAAGAAACTGTTTCATAGTAAATTCCCGAAAAAAATTCTATCAAAGGACTGACTAAATTATATATCCCGCTTTCTATATACTGAAAATATGAAATATTTATATTGAAAAAATAAAGGGTTCCTATTAAGGCTAATAATACTATTAAAATCGCGGCAAATATCAATCTACCTTTATTATTCAATGTCTATTCCCCCTATGATAATTTTTTTGGGGTAATTAAAAGATCCTTGATTTCATCTAATTCTTCTAAAGCATTACCGGTACCGTTAACTACACAGTCCAGTGGTTCTTCTGCCAGATAAACCGGCATCTGAGTAGTATCGATCAATAATTCATCAATACCGTGTAATAAGGCTCCTCCACCTGTTAGGATTATTCCACGTCCCATCACGTCAGAAGCTAATTCGGGTGGAGTTTTTTCTAAAGTTCTTTTAACCGCATCTAAAATATTATTTACTGGTTCTTTGAGAGCATCTTTTATTTCTTCTGAATTAATTGTAACAGTTTTTGGAAGGCCATTAACGAGATCTCTACCCTTGATCTCCTTGGTTAATCCTCCATTATCACCGGTAGCAGTTCCTATATCGATTTTAATCTGTTCGGCAGTTCTTTCACCGACCATCAGTTTATACTTCTTTTTAATATATTGAGAAATGGCTTCATCCATTTCATCACCGCCGATTCTAATTGAACTACTTGTTACAATACCACCTAAGGATATAACAGCAGTTTCAGTGGTTCCACCACCGATATCAACTATCATGTTCCCGGTGGGTTCATGAATCGGTAAACCGGCTCCAATAGCAGCAGCCATCGGCTCTTCTATTAAGAACGCACTCCTTGCACCGGCTTGGAGGGCGGCATCAATAACAGCTCTCTTTTCTACTTCTGTAACACCAGAAGGAACACATATTATAATACGAGGTCTAACCAACCTATTTCTTTTATGAGCTTTTCTAATAAAATGTCTTAACATGGTCTCTGTTACATCAAAATCTGCAATGACCCCATCTTTCATCGGTCTAACTGCTTTTATATTACCGGGAGTCCTACCAATCATATTTTTTGCTTCATTACCAACTGCTAATATCTTTTTGTCTTTTTCTTTTAAAGCCACGACAGATGGCTCACGGATGATAATACCTTTACCTTTTACATATACCAAAGTATTAGCAGTCCCTAGATCTATTCCCATATCGCGGGAAAAAGGTGCACTTAAAAAATTAAACAACTTTATTCCTCCTTTTATATATTTCAAAATAAATTTTTTGCTTTTAAACTAATATATTTTCCGTCTCCTATTATTAAATGGTCTAATAAATCAATTCCTAAAACTTCCCCAGCTGAAAGTAATCTTTTAGTAACCTCTATATCATTATCACTGGGTGTGGGATCACCACTGGGATGGTTATGTGCTATGATAAGGGAAGCACAGCTTTTTTTAATAGCCTTTTTAAAAACTTCACGGGGGTGAACCGTGGAACTGGCAAGTCCCCCTTTTGAGATCAAAGTTTTCGCTATAATTTTATTTTTTACATCTAAAAGTAAGGCATATAGATGCTCCTGTTTAAGGTGCCTCATCATCGGCATCAAGAGTGAAACAGCCTCTTTCGGTGAATTTAAAAGTATTTCCCCTTGATAATTACAGCTGCTTATCCTTTTACTTAACTCTATTACTGCACATAATTGTGTACTTTTTGCCTTCCCAATACCCTTATACTGCATAAATTCCTCGGGAGTAAAATCAATAATTCCTTTTAGGCCCTTGCTCTTATTTAAAAGATTACTGGCCAGATCAATCGCAGTTTCCCTTTGGTATCCGGTTCTAATAATTAAAGCCATCAGTTCTTCAGTGGTAAGACTATTACTACCATATTTTATCATCTTTTCTCTTGGTCGTTTATCTACTGGCATCTCTTTAATAGTGTATTTTGTGTTGGATTGAATTGGTAAATAAGCTCCTTTCTATATTTTATTATTATAACCTCAATTAAATTATCTCTATACTAAAGCTTTTTAAGGCCATTGATAACAGATGAATTGGTAGTCCCATCACAGTAAAGTAAGAACCAACTATCTTATTTACAAAGATTCCTCCCTTACCCTGGATACCGTAAGAACCAGCTTTATCCATTGGTTCTCCGGTCTTTATATATCTTTCTATTTCTTCTTTTTCTACTTTTCGCATAAATACTTCCGTTACATCATAATCTAAAAAATGCATCTCATCATCAGCTGAGATCAGGGCCAGGCCTGTAAAAACTTCATGTTTATCATTTTCTAATAACTGCAGCATCCTTTTGGCATCTTCTTCATCTTCGGGTTTACCTAAGATCTTGTTATTATGAGCAACTACAGTATCAGCTGCTATTATTAAAGCGTTTTCTACAACATTGGCCACATTAGAGGCCTTAGCCAAAGATAGTTCTTGTACTAATTTATCAGGATGCTCATAATCATACCCATCTTCATCTATTTTACTGGGCATGGCTGTATATTTGATCCCCAAACGGGTCAATAACTCTTTTCTTCTATCTGACGAAGAAGCAAGTATAATCTTTTTATCTATCATTAAACATCAATCCTTTTTAGTCCGCGTGGAAGATAATTGTAGGTAAAGATTACAATCAATCCAATTCCTACCCCAGTAGGTAAAGCAAGTAGTATTAAATAAGGCAGGTAATAAAAGATAGCATCATTTGATATGATGAGATAAGCCGTAATTATTTGTCCTACATTATGAAAAACGGCTCCCCCTAAACTCACACCAATTATACTAAATTTATTTCTGAAATAATAAAAAAACAAGCTCATTATTAAATAACCTAAAAGTCCGCCCGTCAGGCTCAAATAAAAGTTGATAGTCATAAAAGTACCGGCCAAAATAGAACCCAAAAAAATTCTTAGTAAAAGAATTTGTAGGCCGGCAATAAAACCAAATATTATAAGCCCCAGTAGATTAGCAATATTTGCTAATCCTAATTTTGCTCCGGGTATGATAAACGATAACGGCAGCATATTTTCAACTAAATGTAATACTAAACCTAATCCAACTAATAGGGCAATAATTACTATTTTTCTTGTCCGCATTTAATTTAAACCTCACTTCGACTTTCTACAGAAAAATTTAAAGGTTTATTTTAATTATTTCAACAAAAAATACTTATTTCCTTTAATCTGTATAAATTTATACTTTACCAGGAAACCGCATCAAGCTCACTATTGCTTTTTTCTATCCAGATCGAAACTTTATTTGGTACACAGATGATGGAAGGGCCCGGTTTAGATATCCAGCCTGTTTTTTCACAGATCTTAGCCGGATCTTCCTCTGGCGCTTCTTTGAGGCGAACTCTCCCATTATGAGCTTCAATTACAGAAGTACCCAGAGGACCAGTGACTTCTATAATTATTGGTTCTTCTTGGTAAGTATCAGAAAAAGGTATTCGCGTAATTTCCTGTGAACTATCCTTAATATATATGTATGATTCTGTATCTTCGTTGTTATTAAAATAAGCACTGATAAAAGGATAAGCAATCATTATAAGGGAAACTACAATTATTATTACAATTAATATCCTGTCATAAAAAGTTAAATATTTATTAATTTTTTCCAATTAAATCCCCTCTCCTAATCGTTATCATTTTAACATTTTTTTATGAAAATGTCTATCTTTATAGGGAATTAAAAAAGTTACTTGCAAAGTAAAAACCGAGCTTATTCAGCTCGGCTTTAGTATATTATTAAAATTATATTTTCTTTTAATCTTCATCCTCAACTTCATCTTTGTAAATAACATTGATAGCACCATCTACTTTACAGACTTCTACACATAAACCACATTGTACACATTGGTCCTGATCAATCTCATGAACTTCTTTTAATTCTCCTTCAATCGCATCGACCGGACAAGCTTTTGCACATCTTGTACAGCCTACACAGTCTTCTGTAATAGTAACTTTTTCTATCAACCTACCATTAAATTCAATGGTCCCGGTCGGACATTTCTCAGAACAAATTCCACAGTTTATACATTTATCATAATCAATAACTGCTAGGTTATCTTCCATCGTAATCGCATCGACCGGACAGGCCCTCGCACAGAGTGAACAGCCAATACAGCCAACTTCACAAATCTTAGATACAACTTTGCCCGGTTCATGGGAAGAACATCTTATGTGATTTAACTTATCTTCAGGTGCCATTGTTATTATGTTTTTGGGACATGCTTCTACACATTTTCCACAACCTATACAGGTTTCTTTATCTATAATGGGTAAACCATTATCACTCATTGTAATTGCATCTACCGGACAAACTGCTGCACAATCACCAAAACCTAGACAGGCATATTGACAGCTTTTTGTACCACCGTTAATGGATTCAGCTGCTTTACAGGTTTTAATACCCTCATACTCGGAGAGTTTTTTAGTTTCTTTTATACCTCCACCACATAAAAGCTGTGCTTTTACGGTTTCATTAGTATTTTCTCCTTCAACTCCCAGTATCTCGGCAATTTTTTCAGCAACTACTTCTCCCCCGACAGGACAACCGCTGATCTCTGCATCTCCTTCAACAACGGCCTCTGCAAAACTTGCACAACCTGCGTAACCACAGGCACCACAGTTAGCACCCGGCAGAACTTCTTCTACTTCTTCAATTCTTTCATCGACTTCTACATGGAATTTCTTGGAAGCAATTCCTAAACCTAATGCTAAAACTGCTCCAATACCTCCCATGCTTAATATTGAATATAAATAGACAGGATCCACTTTGTCACCTCCAACAAGTATGAATTAGATTGAAATTAAGCCTGAAAAACCCATAAATGCCATAGCCATTAGTCCAGCTAATATCAAAGTAATGGGCACACCCTGCAGTGTTTCCGGTACATCTCCAAATTCTAATTTTTCTCTTAAACCTGCCATCAAAACTATTGCCAGGGTAAAACCAATCCCGGCCCCTAATCCAAATACTACACTTGTAATAAAGTTATATCCATTCAATGGAATTAAAAGTGCAAGACCTAAAATTGCACAGTTAGTAGTAATTAGTGGTAAAAATATACCAAGGGCTTTATACAAGACCGGACTTGATTTTCTGATAAACATCTCTACAAATTGTACTAAAGAAGCGATCACTATTATAAAAGATACATATCTTAAAAACGGAAGATTGAAAGCTTCCAGTATATATGTATTAATCAACCAGGTAGCGGCCGCTGTTAAGGTCATGACAAAAGTTGTGGCCATTCCCATACTAAAGGCAGTCTCTACTTGTTTTGAAACTCCTAGAAAGGGGCATATACCTAAAAACTTTACTAAAATAAAGTTATTTATCAATACAGTACTAATAAATACCAGTACTACAACTCTTAGTTCTTCCATTAATTACCCCTCCTTTTAATTGCATTCATAATCCCAACTAATATTCCTAAACTAATAAAAGCACCGGCTGGTAAGATCATAATTACCATCGGTTGATACCAACTGCCTAGAATTTCTATACCAAAGATAGAACCCATACCAAAGAATTCTCTCATAGCGCTTAAAACCACCAATACCCAGGTAAAACCGATTCCCATACCTAAGGCATCGGCAATAGCCCGATGTGTCGGGTTTTTAGATGCAAAAGCTTCCTGCCGTCCTAATATCAAACAGTTAACAACTATTAATGGTATAAACAAACTCAAGGAAGCTGCAATATCAGGAAAAAATGCTTTTAAGAAATAATCAGTAAAAGTTACAAAGGTAGCAATTATTAAAATAAAACTGGGAATTCTCACGTTGTTTGGTATATAATTTTTAAATAATGAAATTACAATCTCAGAAGACAAAAGAACAAATGAGGTAGCAATTCCCATTGCCAAACCATTTTCAACTGTATTTGTAACGGCTAATGTGGGACACATACCGATCACTAATACTATAATTGGGTTTTCTCGCCAAAGACCATTTTTAAAATCCTTAAATAATCTTGTTAGCATTAAGCCCCACCTCCATATGCATCTTGTATTTGTTTAACAGCATTTTCCACAATTTTAGTTACACTGCGGGATGATATTGTCGCACCCGCGATCGCCTCAACTTCAAGATCTGTTTGCGTATCTCTTTTTACAACCGTATAATCACCAAAGGGCTTATCTACAAAGTTGCTTTTATACTCTTCTCCCGTAATCCTAGCGCCTAAACCGGGAGTTTCTTCATGGCTTAAAATTTTTATACCATAGATCTTCTCTTCATTTATATTTACACCTATCATTATTTCAATAACATTCTGATAGCCTGGTCCTGAAGCAATCATCGCTACTCCTACACGATTACCGCCTGAATCAAAACCTTCATAAAAAGTATTCCCTTTTTTTTCTACTTCTTCAAACTCTTCGGCCTCTGGTATTACTGCTCTTATAGCCCTTTGTCTGGCTTCAGCTTGATGTTGTTGTATATGGGGATTAGTCCATTGATAGACAAAAGATAAAGCAACAGCAGAAATAATACCGATAACAGTCAACGTAAGTACTAGTTTACTGATTTTAGTATCCATTACTTCACCACTCCCAGGGTCCTAGGTCTTAAATATCTATCCAGTAAAGGAACAGTGGTATTCATAAATAGAATTGAATACATTACACCTTCTGGATAACCACCCCATAGTCTAATAATCGCAACAAGCAGACCGGCTCCAATTCCAAAAACCCATCTTGCTCTCTTGGTAACAGGTGAAGTAACCATATCAGTAGCCATATAAAAAGCACCCAGGATAAGACTACCAGCAAAAAGATGCTCAACCGGGTTTGCTCCTGCTAAGAAAGTCATAATAATAACAGCAGAAATCATACCGGTTGGTATTCTCCAGTTTATGTATCCTTTATATATTAAGTAGGCTGCCCCTAATAATAAGGCAAGAGAGGAAGTTTCTCCTAAAGAACCTCCTGTACTACCAACAAAAAGATTCCAGATTCTTACTATTTCCCCGCCAGCCATTTGGCTTAAGGGAGTAGCGGTGGAAGTTCCATCAACCGTCCAGGTTGTCATAAGTACTGGATAAGAAGCAGTTAAAAAAGCCCTTCCTATTAAAGCCGGATTAAAGACATTATAACCGAGGCCTCCAAATACCTGTTTACCCAGACCTATACCTACTACACTACCCAAAAAGGCAGTCCATAATGGGATTGAGGGAGGCAGGGTTAATGCTAAAAGTAATCCGGTTAAAACTGCACTTCCATCGTTAATTACAATTTCTTTTTTTCTAACTTTTAAAAATATATACTCAGTTAATACAGCCCCTAAAATGCTTACAGCCACAATTAATAGAACTCTAAATCCGAAAAAATATGTAGCGGCTAAAACAGCAGGAATAAGAGCATATACAACTGTCCACATTATCTCTTCAACTGAGGTTGCATCTTTAATATGTGGATTTGGTGTTACAAGCAGTTGTTCATTATTCATAACTATCCTCCTTACTGTGATGATTTTTTCAATTTCATGTCTTCCATTTTCCCAATTCTAATGTAATCTAATAGTGGTCTATCTGCTGGACATATATATGAACAGGAGCCACATTCAATACAACTTTGTACATTATATTCATCTAGTTCATCATATCTTTCATACTGTGATAAATCAGATAGTTTAAGTGGTAATAAATACATGGGACAGGAATCGACACATCTTGCACAACCAATACATGGTTTAGGATCGAACTTAGCCACACTATCTTTATGTAATACTATAATTCCAGAAGTACCTTTTACAGTAGGAACTTCAGTCGAATGCTGCGCTGAACCGGTCATTGGACCACCCAAAATAATTTTGGCAGGGTCTCCTTCAAATCCCCCGGCTTCTTCTATCAGATCTTTAATACGAGTCCCAATCCGATAGTAAAGATTACAGGGTTCCATGATACCCTCTCCGGTCACCGTAATAGTCCTTTCAATTAAGGGTTTCCCCTCATTAACCGCTTCAAATACGGCTACAGCTGTGGCAACATTGTTTACAATACAGCCTACATCTAAAGGTAAACCACCGGCAGGTACTTCTCTACCCAGAGCTGCTTTAATCAGCATTTTTTCTCCACCCTGCGGGTACTTTGTTTTAAATACTTCTATATCAATATTGTCTTCCTCTTCAACCGCTTTTTTCATATTCGATATTGCTCTCGGCTTATTATTTTCAATTCCGATGAAACCTTTCTCAACTCCGGCTGCCTTCATCATAAGCTTCATACCTTCTACTATATCTGATGAACGCTCAATCATCATCCTATTGTCTACATTTAAAAAAGGCTCACATTCAATACCATTTAATATGAAATATTCTACTTCTTTATCATCCGGCACCGCTAGCTTAACATGGGTGGGAAACATAGCTCCCCCAAGGCCCACTATGCCGGCCTCCCTGACAACATGTCTAATATCTTCTGATGTTAAATCTTCAATAGCCTTATCGGGTTTTAAAGAGTCATCAACTTCATCTTCTTCATCTGCTTCAATGATAATTGATAAGGTCTTTTGACCGGAAGGTGTTCTTACATTTTCAATCGCCTTAACTTCACCTGAAACAGAAGCATGTACAGGTGCTGAAACAAATCCTTCCGCATCTCCAATCTTTTGTCCCCTTTTAACATGGTCACCCTTTTCTACTAAAGGTTCTAAAGGGGCACCAATATGTTGTTGTAAAGGTATTACTACTTCCTGGGGTCTTTTAGCATCCCGTAATGGTTTTTCTTTAGTTAATTCTTTATGATATTCAGGATGAATCCCCTGTTTGAATGTAAGTACACTCATTTTTTCACCTCTAATTTAGTATATATTTGCTTGTAAATAAACAACTACGTTAATTCTATAATATGTAAGTAAAATCTGCAAATTATTTTACAATAAAAGTATCATATCCTAATTCAATTAATTCTTCTTCAATCTGCTCCGTCGCTTCTCTCGATTCCTCACCTATAACTCTGACTTTGAAAGTAGACGCCTCTTTTATTATAACATTATATCCCTCGTCTTCAAGTTCCTTTTTAAAACTTTCCGCATTTGACCTTTGTGAAAAAGCACCTACCTGGATCTTATATACATTACTATAATTACCACTGGATACCTCTTCTGTTTGTTCGGTTTGTGCTGTTTCTGAAGTATTATCTTCTGTAGCCTCTTGTTGTTGGGATTCAGTCTCCGGTTCTGACTGTTCTGTAGTCTGGTCTACTTCATTGGAACTTTCTTCTTGCTGGGCCTCCTGTTGAGACTCGTTTTCGGTTTGGGCTACTTGTTCAGGGCCACCTTTCATCCATCTAAATAGATTTAACCCCACTAAGTATCCAACAAAAACACATATGATTGCCATGACAATAATTACAAGTGTTAAAGACCTATTATTAGATTTTTTCTTTTTAGCCATCCTTTAAACCTCCCTCTATTAACAGGTGAGTAAAAAATCTTGCTTCTGCTACGGTATATAAAGAACCAGTTATACAAAATGTATCATCTTCATCCATTGTTTTATATGTCTGCTTCACAGCTTTTTGAATATTATTATAAACTTTATTTTTGAGATTGAGAGTATCAGCATAATTTTTTAATAAAGTCGGTTTTAAAGACCTTTCATTTTGATTTTTAGTAATTGATAGTTCCATTTTATGATCTAATGTATTAATTATATTAAACATCTCTTTGTAGTCTTTATCTTTTAATATGCTAATTAAAAAGAATAACTTCTTATCCTTCTTTATATTATCATCTATAAATTGTACTAATCTTTTCATACCATCTACATTATGAGCCCCGTCTAAAATAATATTGGGGTTTCTATTCATCATTTCTAAACGACCGGGCCATCTACACCGGTCTAAACCTTTATAAATTTTTTCTTTATTAATTTTATATCTAGCTGGAAGTAAATTTAAAGATCTTACTGCCAAAGCAGCATTTTTGACTTGGTGTTCCCCCAATATATTAAGTTTTATATCATCAAATGTTTCCCCATTATATCTTAAATTAAATGTCTGCTGTTTTAAATTCTTATCAATTAATTCATAATTGGCCGCCTTTTCCATTATAGTTAGTTTGGCTTTCATTTGGGCAGCAATTTTTTTAAAAACATCCAATGCTTCCTTATTTTCAGCTCCCGTGATAACAGGAACTCCCTTTTTTATTATACCTGCTTTTTCAAAGGCAATATCTTTAATCTCAGGCCCTAAAATATCAGCGTGTTCATAACTTATATTTGTTATGATACTTAAGAGGGGACTGCTAACAGCATTGGTAGCATCCAATCTCCCCCCCAAACCTACCTCTAAAATTCCAATATCTATCTCTTTTTTATAAAAATATTGAAAGGCTATCACTGTAATTATCTCAAAAAAGCTCGGCTCTTCAATTTTTATATCTTTAGCTGGATCAGCAAAGATATCTTTTAATTCAGAGACTATCTCTTTTAGTTCATTTGTTGTTATGGGAATCTCATTAACTTTAAATCTTTCATTAAAGTGGACCAACGGTGGTGAGATATAAGTACCGACCTTAAAGCCCGCTTCTTTGAAGATACTGGTTAAAATAGCAGCTGTTGAACCCTTTCCATTCGAACCTCCAATATGGATGTAATTTACTTTATCTTGCGGGTTATCTAAATAAGAAAGAAGTTTATTAACTCTTTCTAAGCCCGGTTGAAATCCACCTTTTTTGCCATACTTTTTAAATTGTAATAAAAACTCATAAGGATTCATATTACCATTCCTTTTCAACATTACTTTTTAAAAACTCCTTGAAGCTTAGTATACATTTATTATAAAATAAACTATAACAAAAAGGAGGTTAACCGGGTGAATAAAATACTAATAGTCTCATTAATATCTTTATTTTTAGCACAGTTTTTAAAAATATTTACTATTAAACCCTCTTCTTTTACCAACTTATTTGGTTCAGGTGGTTTCCCAAGTTCCCACTCCTCTTTTGTGGCCACTCTCTCTACCCTAATAGGTCTAAAACACGGCTTTAATTCTGATCTTTTTGCCATTGTCTTAATTTTTTCTTTAATAGTCACTTATGACGCGAGTGGAGTAAGAAGAGCTGTCGGAGAACAGGCCAATGTATTAAATAATTTAATCCAACACTTAAATGTAAAAAATATTGAACGCGATCCGGAAATACTAAAAGAAGACCTTAAAGAGTTAATCGGACATACTCCTTTAGAAGTTTTTGCAGGTGTGCTATTGGGGGTTTCAGTTGCTTTTATAAGTTATTATTACTTTTTTTAATAGTTCTTTTTTATATAATCTAATAGCTGTTCTCTTTTTTTAAAAACTCCCAAGGCCTGTTTTCCTTCTATATCTTCTAAAATCTCTCCCACTAATTTACCTTCTGCAATATTTAATACCTTTTTAATATCATTACCACTTATCAACTTCTCAGCAGTTCTTTTCTGCATTTCTGCTACCTTATTTAAAACTTTAAAAACCAATTCTTTTTCTTTTTTGTCTTTTTTTACATGAAAAAGGCTTAATAGTAGATATTTTGAAACTTTAATATCTATACTTTTTGAGAACAATTCTTCATACAATAATATATCATTATTAAGATAAGATTTATAGTCTCTTAGTAAATTTTTTATAAAATGAAGATGATCTATTACTAGATCTATGCCCTGTTTATTAAAAGTATAGTTAATTAATCTATCTTCCAGTTGTTTTAAAGTAACTTTATTTTTTAAAATCAAAAACATGAAAAATAGGATAAGGTTAAATAAATAACTCTCTATTTTTATATTTTCTAAGTATCTATTTTTTTTAACAAAATGTAGCTGTTTTAATAATTTTTTTCTTATTTTGCGATCTTTTTTTAAATCTACCCCAAAGAGGACTTTCAAAATATTACTTTCTAATAGTAATTTAATCCTGGCAGGCTTTAAATAGTTTGAATACAATTGATATAGTTCCTCTTTTATTCTCTCATTGGCTGGTTTTAATGTTATATTAATATTTTCTTTTATTATTTCATAAGTTTTTTCTTCTATTAGAAAGTCTAAATTATTGGAAAATCTAAAAGCCCTTAAAATCCGCAGGGGGTCTTCCTTTATAGAATCCTCGCTTACCATCCTAATTATCTTATTTTCAAGATCACTTCTTCCCTCAAAAGGATCGATTATATCCTTACTATCCATAAAAATTTTCTCATTTTTATAACTTACATCTCTTAAATCTAATGCCATCGAATTAATAGTAAAATCCCTGCAGCCAAGATCTTGATAAAGATCCTGACCTACAGGGGTTGTAAAATCAATAAATTTGTTATCATCAGTTACAATTCTATAGATACTGCGTTTTTTATCTAAAACAATCAACTTGCGATCTGTTTCATTAGTAAACCGATCTATAATATTTTCAAAATCTGACATAACAATTAAATCAATATCTTTTATTTCTTTATTTAATAAATAGTCTCTTACTGCTCCACCCACTATATATATTTTGTTAACTCCTGTAATATATTTTAGTAAAGAAAGATATTTCATTAATTTTCACCTATCTTAATCAATTAATCTTTTTATTATTTTATCTGCATCAAATCCAAAGTGGGCTGCTACTTCCTTGCCAGGCGCACTTGCTCCAAACTCTTCTTGGCTGATCACGGTATCATCTTGATCTAAGAATCTATACCAGCCGCTGCCAATACCTGCTTCTATAACAACTTTTTTATCCTTAGGATTACCCATTAATTCTTTAATATAGGCTCTATCTTGTGATTCTAAGATACTGCGTTCTGGCACAGAGACTATCCTGGATTCAATATCTTTCTCTTTTAATTTATCTGCAATCTTTTGGGCAAGAGAGACTTCACTGCCGCTTGCTATAAAGGTAAACCTATAATCTCCCTTACCTTTTCTAACTAAATAACCGCCTTTTTCAAAGTTTTTAATACCATTTTCTTTGGCTATTTCAGGTAAGCTCTGTCTTGTTAAGACCAGGGCAGTCGGTCCTTCGGTTCTTTTTACTGCCTTAAGCCAGGCTTCTTTTGTTTCCTCAGCATCAGCCGGGCGATAAACCTGAAGATGCGGGATCGCTCTTAACGCTTCCAGTTGTTCTACCGGTTGATGAGTCGGACCATCTTCCCCTATATAGATGGAATCATGGGTAAAGACGTAAATAACGGGTTGTTTCATTAAAGCTGCAAGCCTAATAGCCGGCCTCATATAGTCTGAAAATACGAGGAATGTGGCAGCAAATGGTCTTACACCCTTATGGAGTGCCATTCCATTTACTACTCCACCCATGGCATGTTCCCTTACGCCGAAACGAAAATTACGGCCGGAATGAGAATTAGGTTGAAACTCTTCATACTTATCTAGATAAGTCTTATTAGAGGGAGCTAAATCAGCTGAACCTCCAATTAAATAATCCAATCTATCGGCGATTGTTCTTAAAGTAGCTCCAGAAGCTTTACGGGTGGCAATGGGTGTATCAATATCTAAATTATGAACTATATCTTCCAGGTCTTCTTTAACTTCTAGATTATAAGCTTTCTTCCATTCTTTATAGAGTTTGGGATACTTTTCTTTCCACTCAGCAAATTTATAATCCCAGGCTTCTTTTCTTTCCTCTAAAATCTCTTTTCTCTCAGAAAAATAGTCTTTCACATTATCTGAGACATAGAATTCCTTATCAGTTGGTAGACCAAAAAATTCTTTTAAACCTTTAATATCTTCTTCCCCTAAAGGTGCTCCATGGGCTTCGGCTGAATCCTGTTTATTAGGGGCCCCATAAGCAATATGGGTTTTGGCTGCAATCAAAGTAGGCTTAGTCGGTTCAGCTTTTGCTTTCATTAAAGCCTTTCTCATTTCATTTATATCATGTCCATTGACATCTTCGATTACATGCCAGTTATAGGCCTTAAACCTGTCCGGGACTGATTCCGTAAATGTGATATCAGTCGACCCTTCTATTGAAATATCGTTATCATCATAGATTGCAATTAATTTACCTAAGCCAAGATGACCGGCCAGGGAAGCAGCTTCTGAACTAATACCTTCCATCATACAGCCGTCTCCCATTATGGTATAAGTATAATGGTCAACTATATCTAAATCACCTTTATTAAATTTAGATGCTAAATGCCTTTCTGCTATAGCCATCCCGACTGCATTGGCAAAACCCTGACCTAAAGGTCCGGTTGTAGTTTCTACACCCTCGGTTTCTGAGTATTCGGGGTGACCGGGGGTCTTTGATTCCAACTGTCTAAAATTCTTTAACTCTTCTAAACTCAAATCATAACCACTTAAGTGTAAAAGAGAATATAACAACATTGAACCATGACCAGCCGACAAAACAAAACGATCCCTATCAGGCCAATTTGGACTTGCAGGATCGTGTTTTAAAACTTCACCATAAAGTAATGATCCTATTTCAGCACAACCGACCGGCATACCGGGGTGTCCTGAATTTGCTTTCTCAACTGCATCAACAGACAAACCTCTTACTATATTGGCAACTTCTTTAAGCACATTAAAACCTCCTGTTGTATTAGTCTATTAATTATTATAATATTCAGAGGGTTAAATTTCATAGCTTTTACCGGTAATCGGTAAATTTAAATTTGCTAAAACCCTTTCTATTAAAACACCCTCTCTTTCTGGAAAATCATAGCCATAAGTGGTCCTCACGGCCATTGAAATAAACTGTACAGCTCTATCAATAGCCATAGGCAAGCTGTCTCCCGAAAGTATACTACCAACCAATATACTGGTGAATAAATCACCGGTGCCTGGAAAGTTAGCCGGGATATAATCACAGTCTACTTTCCAGTAACGATCTTCCTTTTTTTGATACGCCAATACCGAAGTTTTTTCTTTACTTTTATAACCTGGTACACTGGTGATAACTACCATATCTGGTCCAAAAGAAGAAAGATCTCTTAACCATTCTTTTGCTTTTTCATCGCTGTTTATACCGTTCTTATCTTTTTTTAGTAAAAACTTTGCTTCCGTAATATTAGGGGTAATAAGGTCCGCTTTTTTGACTAATTTTCTCATGTTATTGACCATTTTTGGACCAAAAGTGTCATACGTCTCTCCATTATCCCCTAATACTGGGTCTATAATAACATATTGTTCGTCTCTTTTAAATCTTTTAATGAAATCAATAACAATTTCTATCTGGTGAACAGAACCTAAAAAACCACTGTATATCGCATCAAAATCTATAGCTAGAGATTCCCAGTGGTTTATATAATCGGGTAATTCTTCCGTTAAATCAATAAATTTATAGTCTTTAAAGCCACCGGTATGAGTTGACAAGACAGCGGTGGGAAGTGGGCAGGGTTGAATTCCCATTGTAGCCAGTACTTCAATTACTGTGGTTAATGAACCTCTCCCATACCCTGATATATCATGTATAGCCGCTACTTTCGGGACTGGATTTTTCATCTTCTTCCTCCTTACTAACCTATCGTACTACCACTTTCTATATTTTTATTATCAAAGTCTTTTTCCCTTGTATAAGACATAACTCTACAGTTTCGGCCGATCTGAACATTATTAGGGATAACGGCTCTTTTAGCAATGATATTTAATCCATTGAAGAGTAAATCAGGCTTTTCTTCATTTGGTGTTAAATCATCACCAAATCCAATATGGCAGTTCTCTCCTATATCAACTTCTTTATCAATAATACATTTATCAACTATTGTGTTTTTTCTAATCCGTGTGTCATTAAAGATGATTGAATTTCTTACTACTACATTTTCTTCAATATAGACACCGGGGGATATTACAGAATTCTCTACAATACCGTTGATAATAGCACCGTTTGATAAGAGGCTATTTTTTGATTTGCTATTGGGGCCGAACTTTACAGGTGGTTTTTCGACACTTTTTGTATGGACCTTCCAGTCTTCATCATAAAGATTTAATTCTGGAATAGATTCGGTCAAAGATAAATTGGTCTCCCAAAAGGACTTTAAAGTCCCCACATCTCTCCAATAACCTTCATACTCATAGGCATAAACCTCATTATTTTTAATCATCGGTGGAATAACATGGTGGCCAAAATCAGACTTTTCAGCACTACAGTATTTATTAAGAGCCTTAATTAAAGCATCTTTAGTAAAAACATAGATCCCCATGGAAGCCAAGTTGTTTGGGGGATTTTCGGGCTTTTCTAAAAAATCAGTGATCTTACCAGTCTTATCGGTATCTAAAATACCGAACCTACTGGCATCTTCCTGGGGTACTCTTTGGGCAGCAATCGATAAATCCGCATTACGATCTATATGGTCTTCTACCATTTTATCATAATTCATCTTGTATAAATGATCTCCTGATAATATTAAAACATACTCGGGGTCTTGACTCCTTAAATAACTCATATTTTGATATATAGCATGGGCGGTCCCTTTATACCAGCCACCTTCTTTACCGGTATAAGGTTGAAGGATAGTAATACCTCCATATTTACGGTCTAAGTCCCATGGTTTACCAATTCCGATATGATCATTGAGAGAAAGCGGTAAATACTGAGTAAGGACTCCTACATTATATATACCCGAATTTACACAGTTACTTAATACAAAATCAATTAGTCGATACTTGCCTGCAAAAGGGACACTCGGTTTTGCCCTATGTTCAGATAGTATGTCTAATCTACTGCCCCTTCCACCTGCAAGTATTAAAGCAAGTGTTTTCAATTTAATCCCCCCTGGATTGTGTTATATAAATGTTATTTACTTTTTACTCCTTATAATTTTATATTTTCTACAATAAACCCTTAAATCCTTTATTCAATAAACTAAAATATAGTTAGCATAACTTAATAAAATTAATTAAAATTATTAAATATATAAATATTTATGTTTAAATTTTTAATAATTTTCTTGACAATATTAAATTTTTTAAGTATAATTATTATAGAAATTAATTAATGGAGGTATAAAAGTGGAAAAAACTAATTTAAAACTTTTAAAAAACAAAGATTTCATATTATTATTTTTAGGAGGTTTTATTTCCCGCATAGGTAATGGAATTCATTATATTGCCCTAGTCTGGTTTGTATTAGATATAACAGGCAGTGGTTCTGCTACCGGCCTGATATTACTTTTATCTACTTTACCCGGTGTAATAATTGGACCATTTAGCGGAGTTATCGCTGATAAATTTGATAGAAAAAAATTAATAGTATATATGGATATACTGAGAGGTCTCGTGGTACTCTGGCTTGGTTACACCGTTTACATAGGAACAGCTAACTTTTTCCACATCGGTTTAGCAACAGTTTTAATAGCAGTCTGTACCTCCTTTTTTAATCCAGCTGTTACCGCTTCAATTCCTAATATCGTGGATGACGAGTTATTACAAAAAGCTAATTCGCTTAACCATTTCAGCATTAATTTTACTCAGATAATTGGAGCTGCAGTGGGTGGTATATTAATTGCAATCTTTGGAATTGCCGGTGTCTTTTTTATAAATGGTATTTCATTTTTGCTTTCAGCTTTCTCAGAAATCTTTATTAATATTCCGGAAGTAAAAATTGAAGAAGAAATAGAAAAAGCCCCTACAATTATAAATGAAATCAAGTTTGGATTTAACTTCTTGTGGCAGAAAAAGGAACTTGTATCACTTTTTACAGTAGCATTATTTTTAAATTTCATCTCAACCGGGTTGATAGTTCTAGGTCTACCCTTTGTTTATAAAGAACTATTGGGAGTAAACAGTCAACTATATGGATATGCCCAATCTATCTTCCCGGCCGGTGCTGTTATTGGTTCAATAATTTTAAGTCAGATCCCTGAAATTAGAAATTATTTTAAGGTACTCTTCTATTCCCTCAGCTCGCAGAGCATGCTGATGATAATAGTAGCGGTTCCTCTATTACCATACTTTTTAGCCAACGCATCTGTAATGACAATTTATTATTCTTTAATGTTAATCTTATTTGTTGTTGGAATTTTAAATGCAGTAGTCAATGTACCGATAAGTATCTTGTTACAAAGATTAATACCGGACAATTTAAGGGGAAGAATTACTGGACTACTCTCAACCATGTCACAGGCTTTAGTACCCATTTCATTGGCCCTAACAGGCTACTTACTTGATCTAGTGCCTGTTTATACATTATTTTTAGGAGCGGGTATAGCTTCTTTAGGTCTCTCCTTGTATATCGCTAAAATACCCGCTATGCAGAAATTAAATTACAAAGAGGAAAAGGTGGAGCCCAATATGGAGGTTTCTACAAATACACTTGATGCATAAAAACATTCTGCATGAAGAATAGGGCAATGTAGGCAATTATTAAGGCCATTAAGGGAGTTAAGATCCAGCCTAACCCTATTTTACCCAACAGCTTATAATTTACGTTTCTCCCTCCTTTTGCCAGTCCAATACCCATCACAGCTCCGACAACAGCTTGTGACCCTGATACAGGCACAAGGGGTAGGGGCGGCAATCCAAGGGATAATAAGATAGATCTCAGACCCTCTGAGGCAAAAATGAATAAGACGGTAGAACTTGACAGAACTACTATCAGTGAGGCCACCGGGGATATTTTAAAAATACTCTTCCCAACGGTGGTCATTACTCTTTTAGAATAGGTAAATACACCGACCGAAATAGAGATCCCCCCTAATAGGAATAAAACCTGAGTATCAGAAAGGGTAATAAAACCTATTTTTATTCCTTCTAAGGTTGAGGTTTGTGTAAAAACTCCCATCACATTCGCTATATTATTAGCGCCTAAACTGTAGGCCCCAAAGGCTCCTACCAATATTAATCCCAATCTGGTATACATATCTATTTTAAATAAATGCAAGCTATAATTATTAACAATATATTGAGCTAATTTAAAAAACAGCATCGCAAACAGGGCCGATAAAATCGGAGAAAAAACCCAGGTACCAACAATTTTGCTTAAAACACCAAGTTCAGTACTATAACCACTAAATATATTCCAACCAATAATAGCTCCCACTATTGATTGGGTGGTAGAAACAGGCAGTTCATAGTTCGTCATTAAATAAACGGTTAAACCAGCAGCAAGAGCAACTGTGAAGGCGCCCGGCATTGTATTTACTGCCCCTAATGTTCCCAGGGTTTCAGTAGTTCCAGACCCACTTACCACTGCCCCGATAATAACAAAAACACTGATAATAATAGCCGCGGTGGTAAAACGGACCATCTTGGTAGAAACAGCTGTACCAAATAAATTTGCCGCATCGTTTGCTCCTAACGACCAGCCTAGAAATAATCCACTGGAAATAAATAATAAAGATACCATATGTCTAGATCCTCCCTGCTCTTACAGTATTTTTATATAGATCTTTTTATTGCAGCTACAGAAAGTTTTTCACTAATTTCTTCTGCTAGATCAGAAAAATAAGCAATCCTTTCGGAAAAATGACGCAAGTGTACTTTTTTACAGAAGTCATCTATCTCATCAGTGTTAAAGACTTTCCTTTTTATCCGTTCCTCTATCTTGTCGGCTTCATGTTCATAAAAGTGAACCTTATTTACATAATCATTCACCATAGAAATTTCTTCAAAATAAGTCCTTACCCCTTTAACCAGTTCTTCCGAAGAATTAAGAGATTGTTTGGCCAGATCTTTAAATTCTGCTAAAACAAATTCTCTAATCTCAGGTTTTTCAATCGAAAACTGCATTAAGACTTTCTTGCAGAGGTCAACCTCATTATCCATATCTTCCAACAATGATAAGACATCGCCCCGTGCTTCCGGAATCAGCATATAGGTATAGAGTTTATACTTGATATCTTTTAAGATATCATCAGCTCTATTCTCTATACCTAAAATATCTTCTAAATTCTCTTCAAAAAGGTCATAATGACCATCAAAATAACGGTTAATATCTCTTTCAAAAATGAGTAAAGCTTCTTCAACTGTGTCCAGATATTCATCAATATCTTTTTGTAATTCTTTGGACTTATTAAAAACAAACTTTTTCAATTTTGCTTACCCCCTTTTTGCTTTTACCTTTCTATTAAAAATGTTTTGAGGCATATTGATAATCACAATTCCTAAAGAAACCAGGATCAAAGCCAGGACAGCATTAATATTTATTGTCTCTGAAATAATAAAGAAGGCCGATAAAAACACACCACTGACCGGGACAATAAATTTATATATTGTAATATATCCCACCTTGTTAAATTTAATCAGGGTATACCACAAACCAAAGGCAGCGGCTGAAATGAAAGCCAGATAAATTAGAAGCATCCCTGATTTTAGATCAAAATTAATTGATCTTAAATCCGCCCCGCTTAAAGCTATCAAAAATAAAGTAACTGAACCAAATAACATTTGATAGGCCGTAATAATCATGATATCTATCTCATCAGAAAGATACTTGACATAAAATATGGCAATAGTGCTCATTACCCCGGACATGATAATAAAACCTTCACCTGTAAAGTTAAAGACAAAGTTTAAATTTCCTCTGCTTAAATTGATGATAATCACACCTGTAATTCCCAAAAGAAGTCCGAAAGTCTTAACCTTATTCAACTTGTCATCAATATAAATAAAGTGAGAAGCAATTACCGTAAAAAATATACCGGAAGTCACTAATATAGAAGCCTTAACTCCCGTGGTATTAGCCAGGCCATTATAGAAAAAAGCATACTGGGCAAAGGTTTGGATCAAACCTAAAGAAATTAAATGTATATAGTTTGCTTTATTCAATTTAAGTCGTCTAATGCCTGATTTGATAACTATAAATAAGATCAACATAAAAGAGGCCAGCATAAATCTATAGGAAGCAAATAACATCTTATTAAAAGGACCGCTGTTTTCTAATTCTAGTATAGAGTAACTTACCTTTAAAGAGGGAAAAGCGCTCCCCCATAGTATACAGGCAGCAATTGCTAATAGTACAACAGAATATTTATTTGTAAATATATTGAATTTTTTATTATCCATCTTATGTTTTTCCACCTGCAATCTTTTCTTTTTGCTTTTGATTAGAATTAATGGCTCTAAATATACCGTATAAAATTAGTACTCCCCCTATCATGGTAGCCGTCGTTAATCTTTCACCTAGAATGATCATTGCTAACACTGTGGTCATAATCGGTTCTCCCAGGATAGCTAAAGATACGATGGTAGCAGGTACATATCTTATTGACAGATTTAAAACCGAATGTCCAATAAGGGTCGGCCCGAGAGCTAAAATTAATATATAGATATAATTCATATTACCATAGCCGGTAAAAGAATTACCTGAGAGTAAGACAAATATAAATAAGAAGAAGGCCGTATAGGAATATAGAATATAGATATATGGTATATACTTAATCTCTTTTCTAAAACTCCTACCTAAAAATAGGTAACAGGCCGCTAAAAATGCTGCCAAAATTGCCAACATATCTCCATAGAACCGGGTTAATATTATATAAAGATCAGAAAAACTAATAATTATGCTCCCGATCAGGGCGAATATCACACCGGCAACTGCCCCTTTGCGGACATCTTCTTTGGCAAATAAGTATTCTAAGAGTAATGTAAATAATGGCTGGATTGCAATAAAGATTACGGCATTGGCCACGTTTGTCAGGTGAACGGCCGAGATCCAGGCATAAAAATGTAAGGCCAATACAAAACCAACTAAAGCCGGCCTTATATCAAGAAAAAATTTCAAAGAGTCCCTGTATTTAGTAAAGAATACGGGCGTTAAAAATATTGAAGTTAAGAATACTCTATAAAAAGCAATTATTAAGGGTGGAGCAGTGGTAACTTTAATAATTATACCTGAAAAAGAAATTATAAAGACTCCAATAGCCAGTATTATATATATTTTTATATCATTTTCTGCTAATTTCATAATATTTAGCTCCTAATTTAGTAAGATATGGTCATTATCCTTATCTAATTTAATTTCTCTGTCCTTGTGTTTAAACTGAATAGAGTCACCTTCTAATAAGTTATATTCAATTTCATCTTCTTTTACGTGCACTTTCAGCAAGGCTCCCCTATACTTTATTTTAAATTCATAACCATCCCATTGTTTAGGTAAATACGGTTTAAAAATTAATTCACCTTCATAAGTCCTCATCCCGGCAAAACCCTGTACTAATACCATCCAATTACTGCCCATACAGGCTGTGTGTAGTCCCTGATAGGCATTTTCATTATAGTCATCTAGATCCAATCTTGCCGTTTGTTTAAAGTAGTCATAAGCATCGTCATGGTAACCTATTTCAGAGGCAATAATACTGTATATAGAAGGAGATAAGGAGGAATCATGTGTTGTCTTTGGCTCGTAATAATCATAGTTTCTTTTCTTTTGTTCTAAACTAAACTTATCTCCCATAAAAAGCATAAGCAGGATGACATCAGCCTGTTTGAGAATCTGGTACTTCCAAATAGTTAAAGGATGCCAGTTTTTAACTAAAGGCAGTTCATCAATGGGGATCGATTCAATATCAATTTCTTCTTTATAAAGAAAAGAATCATCCTGTGGATTGATACCTAGTTCTTCATTATAGGGTAAAAACATCTTTTCAGCTGACTCTTGCCATTCTCTAATTTCATCGGGCAACAGGTTAATCGCCTTTTTAATCTTGTTTAATTTATCTCGGTTTTCTTCTTTTAATTCTTGATAGACTTCAACAGCATACTCTAAATTAAATTTGGCCATATAGTTTGTATAACAGTTATTGTTCACGGCAGGCTTGTATTCATCAGGACCACAAGCCTCGTTGATACAGAACTGACCTTCTTTTAGTTCTTCATAGTGGCCTAAACTCAACCACATTCGGGCTGTTTCAAATAATATCTCTGCTCCTTTATTGTACAAGAAATCTTTATCTCCTGTTGCCTGGACATAGTTTTTGATAGCAAATGCAATATCAGCATTGATATGATACTGGACAGTAGAGCCCAAAAAGTTGCCGGAGGCTTCTTCCCCATTGATCGTTCTCCAAGGATAGAGAGTTCCTTTTAACTTCATTCTTTCAGCATTATCACGGGCTGAATCCAATATTTCATAGCGATAATTTAATAACTGCTTGGCTATTTCGGGATGACTGTATAAGAAAAACGGTATTATATAAGTTTCGGTATCCCAAAAATAATGTCCTTCATAGTATTCACCAGTTAAACCTTTGGCCGCAATATTTGTCTTACCATCTTTACCGGTAGACTGCAAGATCTGTAAAGCATTAAATCTAAAAGCCTGCTGTAGGGCTTCATCTCCTTCAATTTTTACGTCTGAATACTGCCAGTAATCTTTAAGATATTCTATCTGACTGGCTTTTATCTCATCAAAGCCCATAGCTTTGGCTCTTTTTGCTGACTGATAACATTGAGCCAATATCTCTTCTTTTTCGATCTCATCTCTTGAGGTATAAAAGGCTGCATACTTTTCTAATCTATATGTTTTATCCTGCTTAGCATCGATCTCATACACTTCTTTAATATTTTTCCCTTCAATATTTTCCTCGCGTAACAAGAATTTTTCTTCGATTCCCATCAGTTTATTATAGATAGTACTCCCTATTGAAATATCAGAATTTTTAGTAGTTACCATCAGATAGGAAAACTGACTATCAATTCCCTTTTGCTCAATTAAAAGAGGGCTTCTATCTCTCAAATGATGAGAATTTTGCACATCACCTATTAAAGAACTCTCGATTTTTATTTTACCGTTAAAATTTAAAGGAGTAACCGCGTACTTAATAGTTCCTATATGTTTATGGGCAAGAGAAATAATTCTTTCTATTTCTATATTAATCTTTTTACCATTGGGTGAAGTCCACACTAAAGATCTTTTTAATAACCCCTTTTTTAAGTCAAGATATCTTTCATAACCCTCAACTTTACCCTCTAACATATTAAACTTCTCATCTTCAATATATAAATTTATTGTTTTCCAGTCCATGAGATTGATCATCGTCTGATAATTTTGAGGTTGTTTGGGTGCAAACTCCCCATAAATTATCTCTTCTTCTTCATATATCCCGTTAATATAAAAACCCGGTGTTGTAGAATCGGAGGTTCCTGTATAATCTTCTTCTAAAGTTCCTCGTAAACCCATATAACCATTTCCCAAAGAAAAGATAGTCTCATTATGATGGTTGTTTTCAACTTCAAATTCTTGTTCAGTAATTCTCCAGGGTTCATAGTCATATAAAGGTGGTTTTTCGCTTTTTAATCTATGGTAAGTTAACATATAATAGACCTCCTTATCTACTTATTTTTTAACATATTAATTCCTCGCGGAATCACATCAATAATAGAATCTAAGCAGTCTTTAACCAACTTGGGGTCACCCGGCAGATTAATAATCAAGCTTTCTTTATTAATTCCGGCAGTACCTCTAAATATACAGGCACTGGGCCTGTATTCAGAGACAATCCGTCTCATCTTTTCCGGAATACCCGGCACCTCTTTTTCAATTACATCTTTAGTAGCTTCTGGTACTAAATCTTTAGGAGATAGTCCGGTACCTCCACATGTTAAAATTAATTCTGCTTCTCTATTTACACTTAAATCGAATAATTCTTCTTTCGTTTTTTCATATCTATTATCAATAGATTTAAAATATACTTTTTCTCCTTCGATTTGAGATGCTAAATTTCTGACGATTTTTCTCGTCTCCTCTTCTTTTTTCTCATTATGTTTACTATCTCTAATAGTTAATAGTGCAACTTTTACCAATTATATTCACCCTTTCAAAAGTATTATCTATTCCATCCACTATTTTTCTGTGAAATTAAGAGATAAGCAAAAAATGGTGCACCTAATAAGGCGGTAATGATACTAATTGGTATTTCTGCTCCTGTTAAAGACCTCGCTATATCATCCATTAAAAGTAAAAAACTGGCTCCTAATAGGCCAGAAGCTGGTACCATATAGCGGTGATCGGCCCCCACAATAAATCTGGCAATATGAGGTACTACTAATCCCACCCAGCTTACTTGACCAACAGTAGCCACAGAAGCAGCTACCATTAGGGTACTAAATAAAACCATAACATTTCTAACAAGTTTCACATTAATACCCATCGATATGGCTTCTTCTTCCCCCATTGACATCACATTTAAATACCAGCGGATCAATACTAAAATTATTATACCTATAATAATAAAAGGGGCGGCAAACTTGACTTCTTCCCAACCGGTTCGGCTGAATCCGCCCATCAGCCAAAAGACTATCCCCGGCAGTTTTTCATATGGGTCAGCCATGTATTTTAAAATTGAAATAAAGGCATTAAATAATGAACCCACCACAATCCCGGATAAGACCATCATCATTATCATATTAGTTTTACCTAAATTTGAAATAAAATATGTTAAAAATACCGCTATCACACCAAACACAAATGCTAATAAATAAATTGAACTAAAAGATTGGAAGGATAAAATCATACCGAGGGCGGCCCCAAAACTTGCTCCGGCCGAAACACCCAAAATATCAGGTGAAACCAGTGGATTTCTAAAAATACTTTGGTAACTGGCCCCTGCTACTGACAGGGCAGCCCCTACACCCATTACCAATAATATACGGGGTAATCTTATGTAATAGAAAACGGACTGCTCCATTTCATTTAAATTAAACCCATTGATAAATTTCATGAAGGGTATATTAAATCTCCCTATAAATAAAGAAACGAACATTATCAAAAATGTCAGAACGGTGATTATTATTAATTTATTTCTATTGTTTTTTCTCTCGTCTAATTGCCGCATACCTTACCCCACCTAAATGTACAATTTCTTTTTTATAGTTTATATTATATCTTTTCTATTTACAAATTTTTTCGCAGTGTATAATGTACTATTTCACGGACATGCAGCTCAAGGCTATCTATAATTCTAACCTCACGCGCAGCTATAATATCAATTAGGGAAGAGAATTCAGTACAACCTAAAATTATTGCATCTACATCCTGGAACATTAAATTATCGATTATGCTATTGATATAGTATCTCGAACTAATATTTATATTATTACAGACCAGTTCATTTATTATGATTTCATTTAGTTCATCAATCTCCCGGGGATCAGGGGTTACTACTTTTTGGGCAAACTCTGTTTCTAACTCATCCTGGTAAAAACCATTATTAATTAAATATTTAGTGGCCAGTAAACCAGGCCTTTTACACCAGGTCTTTTTGAGGTTTTTACCCACTACGTCAATTATACTTAAAATAGGGATGTTTATATTATTTTGTATCTCATCTTCAATTTTGTGAATTGTATTGGAAGTTATCACTAAAAAATCAGCGCCGCCTTCTTCAATTTTATTTGCTTTATTAATCATGATCTCAGCGATAGAATCCCAATCATCTTTTTCAAGTAGTTTAACTATTTGATCAAAATTAATTGAATAAATTATTATTTCAGGGTTAATATTATTCTTTCTGATCCGGTTTATATATTTATTTATCCTATTATAATAAAGGGAAGTTGAATACCAACCCATCCCACCCAAAAGACCTATCTTCTTCACTTCTTGTACCCCCTAAATTCATCTAATTTAACTGCACTTTTAATTTTTCTTGACTTTTCTGCTGCTAAAGCGGCAAAGTGACTTTCTAAGGCTGACATCAAATTACTATCATTTTTATCTAATTTATTTGATAAAAACTTTGCAAAAGACTCGATTAGCTTTTTATCTCCCCCAGCATGTCCACCTTTATACTCAATATTTATTTTATAATGCTTATCTAAAAAAGGCTTTACTTCAATAATCCCCTTTTCTAAATCACCAAATATTTCACCATGAGTTCCAAAAATATTTATCTTTCTAGTCATATCATTTGAAAAAGCAGTCAAAGTAAAATGGGCAGTGATTTCATTTTTAAATTTTAATAATAGGGTTTGTACATCCAGCTGGTCATTATCACTTTTATAGACACATTTACCATAATTCGTCTCCTTTAGAGCCTTTGTAATACCCTCTTCACTAAAATCATCTGTAATTACATTTACCGGCCAACCGAAGGGAACAGCAAAGTATAACTTCTTAGCTGAATAGGGGCAGTTATCTTCAACCGGACATGTTAAACAACGCTCCCCTGCCTGAGGTAGATCATATTTTTTATCAAAATATCTTTCTGATGAATCCGAATAAATATTTTTATATCCCACTTCCATCAGCCAATACAAAATATCTAAATCATGACAGCTTTTTGCTAAAATAATAGGGGCGCTCACCTCGTGGTTGCGCCAGTTACCCCTGACATAACTATGACCATAGTGAAAAAATCCAATATTTTCAATTAGATTAATAAATCTTATTCTCCCGATTATATTTTTATTTAATAGCTCTTTTATCTTTTTAAAAAAAGGTGTATATCTTAATACATGGGAGACCATAACCTGTTCACTATCTTCACTGTAATCTTCTTGTAATGTTTTTAGTTCATTAAAGTTATCAGTAATTGGCTTTTCACATAGTACTTTATAGCCTTTCGACAGAGCTTTTTTCAAGGGTTCAAAATGTATTTTATCCCCGGTTGAAATTATTAGACCGTCCGCTAATCTCTCTTCAAATAATAAATCCTCCCAGCTTTCAAATTGATAATTGGGAGGAATTTTATGTTCTTTTGCAAATTTTTTTCTGCGGTCTTCTAGGGGCTCTGCAACTGCTGATATCTGTAAATTTTTATTTTGTTTAATTAATTTCCCATAAACATCTTTACCTCTGTTCCCGGCTCCGAGAACAGCTACACTCTTTTTTGAAATTGTAATCACCCCTCAGCAGAAATACTATTATTAATATTCTTTAGATTTTAAATATTTCCTGCCTCTCTAGTGACGAAAGTGGCGTATATTTGTAAAGTACATCGCTATTCCGAGTTCATCAGCTTTTTGAATAACCTGGTCATCTCTGATAGAACCACCGGGCTGTATGATGGCCTTTATACCATATTCAGCCGCCTTTTCAACCGCATCTGGGAACGGAAAGAAAGCATCGGAAGCTACTACTGCCCCCTGCTGTCTACCCTGGGCTTTCCGCCCGGCGATTATCATGGCATCTACACGGCTCATCTGACCGGCTCCGACTCCCACCAGCATTTCTTCTTTAGCCATCACAATTGCATTTGATTTAACATGTTTTACTGCTTTCCACGCGAATAATAAATCCTTAATTAAATTACTTTCTACACCTTTTTCTGTTACTAGCTGCAGGTCATCAGAACTAACCATCTCTAAATCTCTATCCTGCATTAGTAAGCCGCCGGTTACTTTCTTTAGCTCATAACCTGGTTCTTTATGGTTTATATACAAATCATCAGTTTTTAAAATTCTAATACTTTCCCATCTATTTGTTAAAATATCAACCGCTTCCTTACTATAATCGGGAGCTGTAATAACTTCGATATACTTTTCTCCACTAACTATTTCTTCTGCTAATTCTTTGTTAACTGACCGATTTAAGGAAACTATGGAACCGAAAGCTGACAGGGGATCTCCCGCATGTGCTCTTTTAAAAGCTGTTATTATATCATCGGCTGAAGCCAGACCACAGGGGTTAGTGTGTTTTATTACCGCTGCCGTCGGTTTATCCTGAAATTCTTTGACTAATTCTATAGCCCCATTGGTATCATTTATATTGTTAAAAGATAAGGCCTTTCCACTTAATTTTTTAGCATTAGTTATAGACGGTTCATTTACCTTTCTGGCTTGATAAAATACAGCCGACTGGTGGGGGTTTTCACCATAACGGAGTTTCTGCTTTTTATAATATGGTTCAAGTAATATATCAGGCCATTCCTCTTTTTCTTCTAGATTGTCAAAGAAATATTTTTGAATGATAGAATCATATTCTGCAGTATGGTTAAAAGCTTTATAAGCCATCTTCATTCTAAAAGACTTATCTATTTTTTGATTGTCTTTTAACTTTTTTGCAACTAAACTATAGTCTTTTGGATCTACTATTACTAAAACATCTGGAAAGTTTTTAGCTGCGGCCCTAATCATAGTCGGACCACCAATATCTATATTCTCTAATACTTCCTTAAGTTCAACCTCTTTTTTATCGATCGTTTGGGCAAAAGGATATAGATTACAAACAATCAGATCAATAGTTTTTATATCTAGACTTTTCAATTCTGTTAAATCTGCTTCGTTATCTCTTCTTGCCAGGATACCTGCGTGGATATTAGGGTGGAGGGTTTTAACCCGGCCGTCCATCATCTCCGGAAAATCAGTGACATCTGAGATGTTAATAACATCTATGCCCGCTTCTGCAATCCTGTTGGCAGTTCCCCCTGTTGAGATAATTTCAATATCCTGGGCTGCTAAACTTTCAGCAAAATCTTTAATACCCGTTTTATTTGAAACACTTAGCAAGGCTCTTTTAATTTCCGTCAATTAAATCACTCCTTTACCAAAACTGTATTATCATCTTTTAATTTAACCTTATCTTCAGCTATTAATTCAATAACAGCCGGTAATATTTCATGTTCATGTTTTAAGATCCGGTCTGCTAGACTTTCTTCATCATCGCTGTCTTTGACTGGTACTGCCTTTTGTTTAATGATCGGGCCGGAATCTACACCTTCATCAACAAAATGAACAGTACACCCGCTTACCTTAACTCCATAATCTACAGCCTGTTTTTGGGCATTTAGACCCGGGAAAGCAGGTAGTAAAGAGGGATGAATATTAATTATTTTATTTTTGAAAGTATTTACAAATCTTGCCGACAATACTTTCATATAACCGGCTAATACTATTAAATCAATATTGCTTTTTTGAATTGCCTCAATAACCTTGTCTTCATAGTCCTTTTTATTATTATACCTATTTTCATCAATTAAATAAACTTTAATTCCACAATTTTTCGCTCTTTTTAGGGCATAAGCCTCTTTTTTATTACTGATAACGCTTTTTATCTCAATTGGTTTTTCGCTTAAATGTAATTTATCTATTATGGACTGCAGGTTGGTGCCGCGGCCGGAAGCCAAAACCGCTAAGTTAAATATTTTATCATTCATTTAAAATCAATCCTTTGTCACCTTTATCTATTTCACCTATTTCATAGGCTGTTTCTCCTAATTCTTTCAATGTTTTAAGAACTTTATCTATATCTTTTTTATTAACTACAAGAACCATACCCAGACCCATATTAAAGGTCCTATACATCTCATCTGACTCTATATTACCTTTCTTTTGTATTTTCTTAAAAATTTCAGGGGTGGGAAAAGTACTAGTAGCGATCTCGGCTGTATATCCTGTTGGTAAAATACGGGGCACATTTTCTTTTAAGCCTCCCCCCGTAATATGGGCTATCCCTTTTATATTATACTTATCTATTAGTTCTAATATTGGTTTTACATATATTTTAGTCGGTTTTAAAAGGTTTTCTAATAAACTCTGTTCATTTTCCTCATTGTTTTTAATAAAGAGCTTCCTAACCAGGGAATATCCATTACTATGGATCCCATTGGAAGCAATTCCAATCAAAGTATCTCCTTTTTTAATCTCAGACCCATCAATTACTTCTTTTTTATCTACTATGCCCACACAAAAACCGGCCGTATCATATTCACCATCGGGATAGAAATCGGGCATCTCGGCCGTCTCTCCCCCTAATAAAGCACAGCCAGCTTCTTTACAACCCTGCACAATACCGGCTACTACTTCATTAAACTGTTTCACATCCAAATTACCGGTTGCCAAATAATCTAAAAAAAACAGGGGCTTTGCACCTAAGGTAACTAGGTCATTTACACTCATAGCTACCAGGTCAATACCAATCGTGTCATGTTTATCTGCCAAAAATGCAAGCTTCAGTTTCGTACCTACCCCATCGGTAGCTGCCGCTAATATGGGTTCATTATATTCCTTTAAATCGAGATTAAATAAACCACCAAATCCACCTAACTCTGTTACTACATTCTCATTATAGGTGGATTTGACCATTTCATTAATTTGTTTAACTGCTTCTTCCCCTTTTTTAATATCGACCCCGGCATCTTTATAGGATAAACCCATTTTTATCTACCTCTCTCTTTTCTTTTTCTGCAGTCGGATACTTACCATTAAAGCAGGCACTGCAGTATCCATAATCATCTGCTTCAAGAACTGAAAGTATACCTTCTAAACTTAAGTAATGTAAACTGTCAGCCCCTATATATTCCGCAATTTCTTCGGTTTCTTTTTTTCTTGCAATCAACTCTTTACGACGGGAAGTGTCCAGACCGTAAAAACAGGGGTGTTTAACGGGCGGGGAGGCAATCGCCATATGTATTTTATTAACATCTGTTTCCCTTAATCTACTAATTATCTGCCTACTTGTAGTACCCCGGACAATAGAATCATCAATTAAAATAATATCTTTTCCTTCTAATATTTTATTAATTGGATTTAGTTTCATTCTTACCTTCAAATCTCTCATCTCCTGGGTGGGCTGGATAAAGGTCCTTCCCACATAACGGTTTCTTAAAATACCGTCTGCATAAGAAATACCCGATTCTAAAGAATATCCCTGGGCAGCTGCCACTCCCGAACTAGGTACGGGAACCACCAGGTCTGCCTCCATGTTCATTTCCCGGGCCAGTCTTCTCCCCATTCTTTTCCGGGCAAGATAGACATTTTCCCCACCAATTATACTGTCAGGCCGGGCAAAATATATAAATTCAAATACACAGAAGGCTTTTGGTTTATCTTCACTGTATCTTTGGCTTTTAATCCCATCTTCATCTATTATGAGGACTTCCCCGGGTTTAACTTCTCTAATAAATTCAGCGCCTATAATGTCAAGGGCACAGGTCTCAGAGGATAATATAATGCTGTCACCCTTTTTCCCTAAAATCAGGGGCCTGAAACCATGGGGGTCCCGGGCAGCAATTAAGCTATCATTGGTCATCGCAATCAAACTAAATGCGCCCTTTATCTGCTGGAGACTCTGTATTAAGGCCTCAATAATATCATCCTTAAATGATCTCGCTACCAGATGGGCGATTACTTCTGTATCAAGAGTTGAATGGAAGATGGAACCGTGTGATTCTAAATTATCTTTTAGTTCCCGACCATTAATTAGATTACCATTATGAGCTAGGGCTAAGTCCCCTTTAATACTATTTGTTAATAGGGGTTGGGCATTTACTAAAAGTGAGGAGCCCGTGGTAGAATATCTAACATGACCTATACTAATATTGCCGGTTAAATCTCCTAATATATCGCTATCAAATACATTACTGACCAGCCCCATGCCTTTATGAACCCTTAATTTGTTCTCATCATTTACACAGATACCGGCACTTTCCTGCCCCCGGTGCTGTAAGGCATGGAGTCCGAGATAATTTAAACGGGAAATATCATCTCTTTTTTCAGGTGAAAAAATACCGAAGATACCGCACTCTTCTTCCATCTTATCACTTTTCTTTAAAGCTTTTTCTCGATTGCAGTTTCCCAATTTTTTTTCATCTCCTTAACATTCAACTGAATTAAATCATTGAACTTGAATATACTTCTCTTAGTTTGGCCAATTTGTTTTAAAGGAATACTATTGTTATCAGCTATTTCATTAAGAAGTTCACTATCAGCGGGGTCAATACTTACTACTATTCGACTCTGGCTCTCACCAAATAATAGTGCTTTATCACTGATATTATCCTTTAGGTCAACATCTATACCCAGTTCGTTTTCAAAACAGGATTCAGCCAAAGCAACCGCCAAACCACCTTCTGAACAATCATGGGCTGATTTTATGATACCTTCCTTAACAGCCTCTCTTACTAATCTTTGCACTCTTTTTTCTAACTTTAAATCTATTTCCGGTACATATCCATCTATCTTATCTTCTTTTAAGGCAAG
>DATGCJ010000127.1:0-28519 GCA_035312025.1 Halanaerobiales bacterium
ATGTAAAATATTCCTCCTGTGTATAAATAGTTTTTATTAGTGGTGCCGGGGATCGGGCTCGAACCGATACGGGAAAATAATTCCCACCGGATTTTAAGTCCGATGCGTCTGCCAATTCCGCCACCCCGGCGGGCTGCAACCATAGTTGCAACATTAAAGATTATAATATAAATGATAGGTCATGTCAAGGGGTTAGAAAATTTCGGTTCCTCTTCTTCCGGCTCTTTTATTTCTCCCGACCTAAACAAGGCATATTCTGTGGCGGCAGATCCCGATATTTCAGTAAAGAGGCTTGTAAATAATATGATATTAAAGATGATTACCGCTACATCTACTTCAGTATTTTGAATATGGGCAAAATCTCTTTGTACAACATAGGCCAAATCTAAAGCAACACCGATCTGGGGCATCAGCCCAAACCCGATATATTTTTGTACACTTTGAGGTGCATTGGCCAATCTTGCTCCTAAAGTTGCACCACCGATCTTGCCAGTAAGTCGGGCAACTGTATAGATAATAGCAATTATCATAAAGGAACTGGTAAATATATTGGTAATCTGTATCTTAGTACCAGCCAATATAAAAAATATGGCATAAAGAGGCATTGTCAGGGTATCTATTAAATCTGCAACCCCGATATGTTTCTCTGCAAAGTTACAAAAAGCAAAGCCCACAAACAGATTATAGATTAAAGGAGATAAGTGCAGTGCGATAGAAAGGGCTGAACCCCCTACAATGGTTAATAAGATTAAAAATACCTTTTGTTTTTTTGAATGATCAAAACATATGTAGCGCTGGGTTAAATAACCAAAAAGAAGCCCCAAACCAGTTGCTGAGAGTATTTCAACTGTCGGTATAATAAACCCGTTCAAAACATTTAAAGTCTGATCGGGGTCAATTGATATCAAAGAAATTGGTTCAACAAAACTAAAAATCACTAACGCTAAGGCCTCATCTAAGGCCAATACAATCATTAATGTAGCCGAAAATTCTCCCTGCACCCCATATTCCCTTAAGATCAAGACGGTCGCTGCCGGAGCAGTTGCAGTAGCAAAGGCCCCCAATAAAATAGCTAAATAGAGGGGTTTACCAATATATAACATGCTCATCGTAACTAATACAAAGGCACCGATTGACTCAAGTAAAATAATCAAGGTAAATTCGGACTCAAGTTTTTTAAGTACCTTTAAAGAAAGTGAAGTACCGATCGTAAAGGAAATAAAGGAAACAGCTAAAATTGTAACAAAGTTAAAGGAATTGATCAGATATGTATACCACTCTGTAAATTCAGTACTAAAAAAGGGGATATGTTCAACTACACTGGCACTAAATATTGCCCCTATTATTACATAACCGGCTACACTGGGCAACCGGTACTTTTCAGTAAAGGTATGGATTAAGAAAGTAAAAAGTAATAATAGGCCAATAATAAATATTACTTTGTAGCTTTTATGATGAACCATCATCCAATGTTGAATTTCAAGTAGGTCATGTGTATAATCCATTTAAAACATCCTTTTTAAGTATTTTCTTCTAATATCCATAAGTAATCATAGGGTTTTAGCTGATAATCCTTAAAACTTTTCTCTTCTTCTGTTAGATTATTGACAATTGTTAATTTTTTATCTTCGGCCTGCCTCTTTGAGATAAGTAGATTACCTTTAGTCTCATATTCTACTTCAGATTTAAAGAGCTTCAGATTCTCATTTTTTAGTCTTATCATTTCTTTTAGGCCCCGATAAATAAGGCCGGGGTCACTTTCGGGCTGCTTTAAAGCGGTAGTTTTTTTCTCCTGATTAAAAGGCCCTCTGTTTAAATAACGGCTGTCCTTATATCCATACTTTTCATTCATCTTATTATAGAAATCTAGGTCATTTTCCATGCCTATTTCATCCCCAAAGTAGATAATAGGGGTACCTTTAATAGAAAACAGGATTGAATAGGCTAAAAGGACCTTGCTGACATCTTTATCAAGAAGGTCATATAGTCGCCCTGAGATGCCTTCTCCCTCACGAAAGGTCCATCTTTCATCTTTTAGATAATGTTCATTCATCAATTCTCTTTCTTTGGCAGTCACAAATTCCAAGGTTAATTCATCATGACACCTCAAGAAAGTGAACCAGGCGGTCCCGGGCGGTTCCTCTAACTTACCAATGATCTCAAGCTGTTTTTCTAAATAGTCACTTTCTTGTTCTGCGATGGAAAGAAAAATTCTGGGCATTATCGGAAAATTATATACTACATGACATTCATCACCTTCACCTAGATACTCTATTACATCGGACGGCATCTGATTGGCTTCCGCTATCATGACAGTGCCCTTTGCTATATAATCAAAGGCAGCTCTGAATATTTTTAATATCTTATGGGTCTCTTCTAAATTTTCACAGTCCGTACCCTCTTTTTTCCATAAAAAGGGAGCAGCATCCATGCGAAAACCATCTACCCCCTTGGCTCTCCAATAGGTAAAGGCCTTTAACATCTCATAAAGAACGGCTGGATTTTTATAATTTAAATCGGGTTGAATATCATAAAATCTATGGAAGTAATAATCGTCAGTTGCTTCATTGTAGGTCCAGTTACTATTAGAGATCCCTTTTAAAAGCAGGCGGGTTTCAGTATATTTTTGTTTGTCTTCATTCCAGATATAGAAGTTGCGGTAACGGGCCTCTTTTGATTGTCGGGCATCTTTAAACCATTCATGTTGGTCGGAAGAATGATTAACCGCTATATCAAATACTATTTTTATATTTTTAGCATGGGCTTTTTCTAAGAAATCAAAAAACTGCTGGTTAGTACCGAGTTCTTCTCTAATCTGATAGTAATCAGAAATATCAAAGCCCTGATCTACCATTGGGGATTCCAAAATTGGCAGAAGCCAGAGGGTATTTACCCCTAATTCATCTAAATAGTCCAATTTATCAATTAAACCTTGAAAATCATCTGCAAAAAGATCTACATAAAGTGAGTAAACTATCCCTTCTTGATGCCAATTTTCATTGTTCGGCTGATAGTCCACTTCATCTTTACGTTTATCTAAAAGTTCTTTTAGCTTATTTAAATATTCTTTTTCTTCCCCATAAAGTTGCTGCCATAATTTTTCTATCTTTGTTAACATTTCTTCCACCTCAATTAAGACTCTATTATTAGCCCGTGTAATATATCATAATCACTTACCCTTAATTTAAGGGTTCTAAGAGTTTTCATGATCTCATTTAAGATTACGATCCCCGCGATTATAATATCAGCCCGGTCTGGATTCAGACCTTTGACTTTTTTTCTTTTTTCTAAATCAAGTTTTCTTAACCTATCTAATACTTTATTAATATCGGGATAATTTAAAATATAATCATGAATGGCTTGTTGATCATATTCTTCTAATTTTAATAAGATAGCTGCCAGAGTTGTAATTGTGCCGCCAACCCCTATTAAATTTTGCACTCCCGGCAAAATATCCAGCTCTTTTTCTAACTCTTGCTCAACATATTCGGCGATATTTTTTATATCACTTCTGCTCCACTCCTGATGAGGATTATCAATAAATCTTTCTGTTAATCTAACAGCCCCGATATTTAAACTATCCATTTTTGTTTTCTTATCTTCTTCACTTTTCCAGATAAATTCAGTACTTCCCCCACCGATATCTATAATTAAATAATCTGAATAATTATATCCATAGGTTACACCTTTGAGAATAAGTTCAGCTTCTTTATGGCCGGAAATAATTTCTAAGTCATAACCGATCTCTTCTTTAATTAACTTCTGAAACTTATCAGCATTATTTACATCCCTTAAGGCGCTTGTCCCGACCAGTTTGACAGAAGATACCTCATATTGGTCTATTTCCCTTTGTAAGGATTTAAGGGCTTTCAGGCCCCTTTTTATCGCATTTTCACTTAAGGTCTTATTACTATCTACACCTTCACCTAACCGGGTTGTAATTAAATCCTTTTTAAGTTCTTTTATCTTTTGTTCTTGCTGCTCGGCAATTAACAGCCGGGTCGTATTTGTTCCCATCTCTATAACTGCTTTACTCATCTTTTTTTAACTCCTCACAAATTTTGCATTTGTCCGGCCAACCTGTTTTATCAAATACTATCTTACCAACCGGATTCTCTTTATTAACCAAATAATCGGCTGTATGGGTATGTAAGCATTTTATGCCTTTTTTCTCTTTGATACCGCCTACACCGGAATGTTTTAAGGTATATATGATATCTTCCGATATTTCCTTAATTTGATCTATTTCTTCTTGGCTCAACATCGCCATCCTTATTTGAGCATAATTCGCATGTGCTTTATCTAATTTTTCTATTAAAGCATTATCATTATTTACTTTATCTTGTATTTTTTCTATCCAACTTTGATCTTCAAGCTTAGATATCTCTTTATTTAAATAAGGACAGGTCAACCAATATGTAGTAGGAAAAACCCTCTTATTAAAAAAAGGGTACACTTTGACTACAGCCGGGTACCCAAAAGGGCAGTTTATAGATACCTCAACCAGGCCGGCTGGTTCTCTTTCAATCTGTTTTTTTATTATATGATAAGTTTCACTTTTCTTTAAAGCCATAAATACCTACCCTATTTTATATATTTTCACTTTGGATTATACCATAATTTCATAAAATCGCAAAATATACAAAGAAAAAACCCCACAAATTTGTGGGGTATTGGTTGTTTTAAGTTATGACAAAAATAAAAACACCCCCACATGGGGATGTTCAATTACAAACTATATATATAAATTAAATTAATTAATTTCGGCCGCTATCACTTCGCTTCTCGACTCTCTTTTTTAAATCGCTTTGACGCTCACTGCTTTGTTGTAAAAACTCATCCATTTTTTCTTCAAAAGACTTGTTAGGAGCATGGTCGATTCTATCAGAAGGATCCTTTAACTGTTTGATTGAAAGACCAATTTTACCATCATCGTCAATGTTGATAACCTTAACTTTCACTTCTTCGCCTTCTTCAAGAAAATTGCCAATATCCTTCACATAGGTATTTGCTATTTCAGAGATATGAACTAGACCTGTTTCACCATTTGGTAATTCAATAAAAGCTCCAAAATTTGTAATACCTGTTACTTCACCTTTAACTGTACTTCCAACTTCAACGGACATATTTAAAAAAATTCCTCCTTGATATTTAATGTAAACTAATTATATTACAGATGCACAGCCGTGTCAAATGATATTACGACAAAACTATAGCTTTCTAGACAAAGAAATACGTTTTCTTTTCTCATCTATATCAATGATTTTAACCCTTACGGTATCACCCACTGAAATTACATTTAATGGATGATCTACATATTTATAGCTTAGTTCTGAAATATGGATAAGCCCATCCTGTTTAACCCCGATATCCACAAAGGCACCAAAATCTACCACATTTCTGACTGTCCCTTTCAAAACCATACCTACTTCTAGATCTTCAAACTTTAAAACTTCATTTTTAAAGATAGGATCTGGTAACTCATCTCTAGGGTCTAAGCCCGGTTTTTTAAGGTTTTTAATTATATCGTCTAAAGTAAATTCACCTATCTCACTTTGACTGATCACTTCTTTTTTATTTAAATCATTTATATCTTCCCTCAGTTGTTTTAATTTATCTTCCGCGAGAATATCAGCCGGTTGGTACCCTAATTTTTCTAAAATCAATTCAGCCTCTTCATAACTCTCGGGGTGGATAAAGGTATAGGCAAAAGGGTCTTTTTTACTGAAAAACTGTAAGAACCCAGAAGCCTGTTCAAATGTTTTGGCTCCTACACCATATACATCTTTAATTTCTTTCCTCTTTTTAAATTTACCATTTTCCTGCCTATAATTAACAATTTTATCTGCTACAGAACTATTTATTCCCGAAACATACTGTAAGAGGGAGGCAGAAGCCGTATTTAAATTTACCCCAACCTGATTAACAACCGATTCAACTACCTGGTCTAAGGATTCCTTTAATTCAGTTTGGTTTACATCATGCTGGTACTGTCCAACTCCGATGGAGCGGGGATCAATTTTTACCAGTTCTGAAAGCGGGTCCTGCAGTCTTCTGGCAATAGATATGGCACCTCTCACACTCACATCCAGATCTGGAAACTCCTTAATTGCTTCTTCAGAAGCAGAATAGACAGAAGCACCTGCTTCATTTACAATGATATATTTGAAATCTATATCTCCTCCCATCTCGGTCACAAACATCTCTGTTTCGCGTGAAGCTGTACCATTGCCGATTGCAATCGTGTCTATATTATATTCATTTAAAAGGTTTTTAACCTTTTGAGCTGCCTTTTCTTTTTGGTTTTGGGGTGGGTGAGGGAAAATCGTTTTATATTCTAAAAAGTTACCCATTTCATCTATGGCAGCTGCTTTACAACCCGTACGGAAACCGGGATCAATACCTAAGATTTTATGACCCTTATAGGGAGGTGTCAACAGGAGAGATCTTAAGTTGTCTTTGAAAATCTCGATTGCCCCGGCCTGGGCCCGTTCGGTTAAAAGATTTCTAAGTTCCCGGTTTAAAGAAGGTTCGATTAGTCTTTTAAAAGAGTCTTTGATTGTATCATCTAATATTTCAGACTCAACTGCCATTTCTTCTGATAAGATAGTATCTTTAATTATCTCTAACATCTTTTCTTCATCATGTTCAATACTTACCTTTAAGACTTCATCACTTTCTCCCCGGTCAATCGCTAACACTCTATGATCAGGTATCTTAGCAATTTTTTCTTTATAGTCATAATATAGTTCATATTTATTTTTTTCATCTTCAATATCTTCATCTTTTTGAGATGTGATTAAACTTCTTTCTTTCATCTCTTCTCTTAAATTTTTCCGTACCACATTATTATTCGATACCATGTCGGCGATAATATCAGAAGCACCCTGAATAGCATCTTCAACATTTTCTACTTCTTTTTCTTCATCGATAAATTCTTCTGCCTTCTGGTTAAGTTTATTTTTTTCATAACCGGCTAAGATATATTCTGCTAATGGTTTTAAACCGCGGTCAGTGGCTTTAGTAGCCCTGGTCTCTCTTTTTTCTTTAAAGGGCCTATAGATATCCTCAACTTCCTGAAGGGTTTCCGCCTGCTCTAATTTTTCTTCAATTTCTTCCGTTAATTTTTCTTTTTTAGATAAAGTATTTTTTATTTCTTCTTTACGTTCAAATAAGTGGGTTAAATATTCATATTCCTCATTGACATCTCTAATCTGGGTTTCATCCAGACCACCGGTCTGTTCTTTTCTATATCTCGCAATAAAAGGAATTGTATTACCATCTTCAATTAAGTCTATTACTGATTTAACCGACTTTTGTTTTATCTCTAATTTATCTGATATTTTTTTTGCAATTTTACCCATCAATTATCATCCTGTTCTTCTGAATTTTGTTGTTGTGTGTTTTCTTCTTGATTATTATCTTGTTCTTCCTCAACAGGTATTAAAAGAATTTCACCCGGTTTAACCAAGCCCAGTTCTTCCCGGGCAACTTTTTCAACATATTCAGGGCTTCTAACCCTCTCTATTTCTTCTTTTAACTCCTTGTTTTCTTCTATTTGGTTTTGTACCTGCTGCTGTAAGCTATTTAATCTATCTTCCATCTGGTTTACCTTACGGATATTCATCATCAGTTTAAAGGCAAAGACCACAATCACAATGATTAAAAGATAGACCATAGCTTTTTTAAAAAAAGTTTCAAAACTCATTTTATCTGCTCCTTAATTTATCTATCAAAATATATGTTTTTACCGGAAGCGGAAATGGGGACACCGACCACTATCTCTCCTTCAATTAGACCCATCTTTTTAGCAGCTACCCCAATTCTATACATAATCCTATTATCTACATTTAATAGGCTGGCTGTTTTAACGGCTGATCCTAAGGCGATTCCTAAGTCCATTAATCGCCAGGCACAGATCGGACCATCGAACTCTGGTCCTGATTTTAACTTCAGTTCTTCACATTTATCAAAACCACAGGCTCCACAATCAAGACCTATAACAGCCGCCTCATTAAGGGAAAGTAGAAGTACCTGTTCACTATTTCTTACATTTTCGCCATCTCTATCAAAGTTTCCTTTTCCACTCTCCTTACCATAGTTTATCATTTCATCTGCAAGTTTTTCAATCTTATCTCCGCCGATTACCTTAATTTCTACATAATCCTGACCAGCGGTTTTTGGTGCGGTTCTAGCTGAAACAGCCATTAATTCAGCCGCAGTTTCCATTATATCCATATATTTTTACCCCCTTATAATGATTAAAGCAGCCGGTTTTACCCGGCTGCAAGTAATTTTTAAGATGTTTATTTTCTAAAATATTGCTTCTTCGGTTTCATTATCAAAGATATGCATCTTCTTAGTATATACACCTAATTTGATTTTATCGCCAACTTCAGCATCACTTTCTGCATCTACCCTAGCAATCATTTCATGCTCATCAACTGCGAGATAGAGATATATTTCAGAACCCATCGGCTCTACAACCTCTACTTCAGCTTCAAAAGAGTTTTCAGGTGTTATATCTAGATCATGTGTAATTCTGGCATCTGTTAAATCTTCTGGTCTAATTCCAAAAACAACTCTTTTGCCAGCATAATCTTTGATCCTATCTGTAAATTGCTCCGGAACTTTAATTCTAAAGGCACCAAAGCCATCTGCAAAGTATTCGTCACCATCTTTTTCTATTTTAGCATCCATGAAGTTCATAGCGGGACTACCGATAAAGCCGGCTACAAACATATTATTGGGATGGTTATATAGTTCTAACGGTGAATCTACCTGCTGGATATAGCCGTCTTTAAGGACAACGATTCTATCTCCCATTGTCATCGCTTCAGTTTGATCGTGAGTTACATAGATAACAGTAGTTTTTAGTCTATCATGTAACTTACTTAACTCTGTCCTCATCTGTACACGTAACTTAGCATCTAAGTTAGAAAGAGGCTCATCCATCAAGAATACCTTAGGTTCTCTTACAATAGCTCTACCTAGAGCAACACGCTGTCTCTGACCACCTGATAACTGTTTGGGTTTACGGTCTAAGAGGGGCTCAATACTTAAAATTTCAGCTGCTTCTTGGACTCTTCTCTCTATCTCATCTTTGGGGAATTTTCTTAATTTTAATCCAAAAGCCATATTATCATATACATCCATATGGGGATAAAGGGCATAATTTTGGAATACCATAGCGATATCTCTATCCTTGGGTGGAATGTCATTTACTACTGTATCTCCTATTTTAATCTTACCTTCTGTAATTTCTTCTAATCCGGCAATCATTCTTAAGTCAGTCGACTTACCGCAACCGGACGGACCAACCAGAACTAAAAACTCCTTATCTTTAACTTCTAAGTCCTGATCCTTTGCCGCAACAACATCACCAAATCTTTTTGTAACATTTTCAAAAGTAACACTAGCCATTAATTAATTCCTCCCTTTATTAATTTTTGTGGATTCGCATTTCTTTAATTCGGGTTTTAAAACTTTAATTTCTTCTTCGGCCTCTTCATTATTTATTAAATTTATTAATACCTCTGCAGCCATGCGGCCGGCCTGACTGAGAGGTTCTTTAACTCTTGTCAGTTCTGGTTCTACTATCGAATTTATAATAGTGTCTCCATAAGATACAACCGGATAATCCTGGGGGATAAAGTAGCCGCCCATTTTTATAGCTTCTACTAAACCGACTGAAAGTAACTCATCAGTTACAAAAAAACTATCCGGCGGGGTCTGTAAATCAACCAGGTTTAAAAAGGCTTGATAGCCTGCTTCTCTGGTTCCGTCCGTCTCAATTACTAAATTTGAATTAAAATTCAAGCCGTGGTCTACAAGGGCATTTTTATAACCTTTTATCTTTTCGCTTTCAATATAGTCATTACTATTACCCGTAATCAGGGCTATATTTTCATATCCTAAATCTAATAGATGGTTTGTGGCAAGATAGGCCCCCTGGCTTGAATCTATAAGAATAGTAGGAATTAAAATCTCCTCACATAGTCTATTAACTAGTACAATATTATCATGGCCCCTTAACTTAGTATTAACTATGTGTTGATCAGCAATTTCGCCTCCCAAGATGATTGCTCCATCTACCCTTTTTTCTTCTAATAAATCTAAATATGATTTTTCCTTTTCTAGATCATTATCAGTATTACATAAGATTATTTGATAACCAGCTGCTTCTGCTACCGATTCTATATTTTCAATGATCTGAGAATAATTGCCCTGAGAAAGGCCCGGTAGTAATAAGGCCAGAATATGGGTTTCCTGTTTGGCCAGTCCCTGAGCTAATTTATTAGGTTTAAAATTATATTCTCTCGCGATTTTTAAAATCTCTTTTCTTGTTTTTTCTCCCACGCCCGGTTTACCATTAATAGCTCTCGAAACCGTTGACTCGGCCACTCCAACCATCTCTGCTATATCCTTTAAGGTCAACGGCAAAGTTAAAACCTCCTTTTTACGCAAGGGCTTGCGCAACTCTATATAATTATTTCAACATAAAAAGCAAAAATCCTTCTTAATTTTAAAAAAATTATTTAGAAATATACCAATTAAGGTTGCGAGAAACTTCTTTTATGGAGAGATTGTCAAAGATGGAGTTGAATTGTTTTAAGCCGTTTTCTATATAGTTAAAATATCCGCCGCCTTCTAATTTTTCAATTATATCGACGTAAAATTTACGTTGAAACTTATAATCCTGGATTAAAACCACATTTTTAGCGATTCTTTTGGTTTCGTTAAAAAACTTTTGGCGGGTCTTTTCATCAAGTCCATGTGCTACCATGGCTGAAATTACCATGTCAAAGGAGTTATCTGAATAAGAAAGGCCTTCATTGACATCACCTTTTTCACAGTAAAGATCATTATTTATGCCCCTTTTTACCATTTCCGGGGCCACATCTATCCCCGTGACAGAATAGCCCTTTTCCTGAAATACATAACCAAAGGCTCCGGTTCCACATCCTATATCCAAAATGGTATCTATCTTTTCATCTTTTATTAGACTAATATTTTCATCTACTATATTGCCGTAGGACCAGACCTGGTATTTAAAGAAAAGTTGGTAGTAAGGGGCTATATTATTAAACAACCGGCCATGTTCATCCATATCGTAACCACCTATTCTTTTTAAGACCCTATTATCTCATCTAAGTCTACATCTTTCACACTATCAAAGCGATAATGAGCATGACCTACCCGAGAGTCGGGGCCAATTCCCACTGCAGTCATGTTAGCTGCTAGCGCGGCATCTATACCGGCCTCGGCATCTTCAAATACTACACATTCGGCCGGCTTCAAATCCATCTTTTCGGCAGTATGAAGGAAAAGATCAGGGGCCGGTTTCGAATTTTTTACACTATAGCCATCAGAAATTGTATCAAACATATCTTTTATATCTAACTTACCCACTACTATCTTTGTATTTTTACTGGCGGAGGCAATCGCCATCTTATAGCCATCTTTTTTGACTCTTTTTAATATCTCTTCGATCCCTTCTAATAAATTATCTTGCGAGATACTTTTTAGATACTCTCTGTAATAATTATTTTTTCTTTCTGCTAGTTCTTTTCTTTCTTCTGGAGTTACCTTTCTATCATTGGCCTCAAGTAATAAGTCAAGGCATTCCATACGGGAAACACCTCTAAATTTTTCATTAAATTCGCGGTCAAAGGCTAAGCCCTCCTCCTCGGCCAACTTCTTCCAGCCTAAATAATGGTATTCGGCTGTATCGGTAATGACACCGTCTAGATCAAATATAAATCCTTTTATTTCAGCCATTATTGTCTACCTCCCTATAATTGGAATTGTTTTAAACACTTGATATCTTCGTCTAAGGTTGGTCGCCAAATTTCAATCACTTCCGCCTTACATTCTCTGGGGGTATGGATTCCTTCAAATCTGTAACAAAGGTTCTGAAAGGCTTGATCAAAGTTCTGTCTTTCTTCAGTAAAAACAGTGCTGGCTAAGGAAATATGGAATTTCCAATCCTCATAATTGGCTATTGTTGAAATATTTTTTTCAGCTAATTTGTCATGTAGCTCATTACTAAACTGGACCAACTGCTTATTTTCTTCCACATTTAAAACCAAAAAATTATTCTCCTTAAAAGAATAACAGTCGAAGTTTTTAACCAAAATATCTATCTTTGCATACTTTAAGGTGAGAGAATTAATGATCTCAATAGCTTCCTCAACTCTATCCTTATATATACGGTCTAAAGTAATGTGAATCTCAGGGTACATGTCATCTGGATAAAGGTCAAATTGGGAATGGAGCTTATCCTGTAGGTATTGAGCTAAGTCTAGTACATCTCCCTCCGGTTTTAATATAATAAAGTATTCGTCTTTAAAAGAAGAATTTTTAATCATATAGAATCTCCTCATATTTTGAGTTAATGAAATTACAGAGTTTTTTATTACTGTCTATTTCATTAACATTGTTATTTTCTTTAATATCCTTATATAATTCAGTAAACTTACCTTCTGTAAAGTCCCTTTTTTGCAGATCGTTGTTCATCATAAATAAAATATCTTTATCATTGAAATCTGCTAATACCTTTATATTATCCAAATTACCCCAACCAAATGGAGTATCAGAAATGATAATCAGGTCTGCTTTCTGCATCTTTTCTTTATTTTCTTGGACTGCCCTTTCATCTATCGGGGCAAAGGGCGGAATTTCAACCACTTCAAAATTAAATCTCTTTGCCGATTCCCAATCAGAGTCCCCGCGGTTTAAAACCCCTGTGCTAACCCCAATATTGAGGTCATTTAAAATATTCATGATATCATTGCCGGTTCCACCCCCACAGATGAGATGTACTTTAAAATCATGGGCTCGCATCTGCTGACTGCCTTTTTGCCGGGGGATAATGATTACATAGGGTCTCTCTGTAATAGGATTATATTTGATATCAACATCAGTGTTGTACACTTCACTGATATTTGCCTTAGTAATTACTTCTTCTACTTCTCCCATACTGTAAATCTTGCCTTTGTGTAAGAGAATTAACCTCTCACAGTACTGGCTGATCAAATTCAGATCATGGGAAACCGCTAAAACGGCCATCTCTAATTCTTCATTTAAATCAGAGATCAAATCAAAGATATTTCTCTGGTAATTTATATCCAAACTGGCGGTTGGTTCATCCAAAAGTAAAAGTTCCGGCTCCTGGACAATTGCTCGGGCAATGATTACCCGCTGTCTTTCCCCACCACTTAAGTTCTTAATAGATTTATCCTTAAACTTGGCTGTATCGGTTAATTGTAAGGCTTCTTCCACTTTCTTTTTGTCTTCCTTACTTACCCGCCCCCAGCGGTCCTGATAGGGGTTTCTACCCATCATAACGAGATCATAGACAGTAAAATTAAAGCTGACATTTGTATCCTGGGGGACCACTGCCATCTTCTTGGCCAGTTCTTGATATGAATAATCATTTAAAAGATTTTTATCAAGATAAATATAGCCTTCATCAGGATCCAGTAACTTACTGATATTCTTAAGTAACGTAGACTTACCGGAACCATTCGGCCCGATAATACCAATAAACTCATGCTCTTTTAAATGAAAATTAATTTCATGTAGTATTTTCTGTTTTGCATAGGAAAAATTAATATTTTCTAGCTTTAGCAATCTTCATCACCATATTTCTTTTTTCTGTTTTCTTAGTAAATATATAAAGTAAGGGCCGCCGGTAAGGGCTGTAATTATTCCGACCGGTATCTCCATGGGAGCTAGTAAGATGCGGGCTAAATCATCACTTACAATTAAGAATATCCCGCCTAAGATTGCAGCTGTTGGAAACAGCTTTTTATGGTCAGGTCCAACCAGCATTCTGGCAATATGAGGTACAATTAAACCAATAAAACCGATACTACCGCTCACTGAAACAACAGAAGCAGTAACCAGGGAAGCCCCGATTATCAGATACCTTTTGCTTTTTTCAACATCTACACCTAAATGCTGGGCATCCCTTTCCCCTAATAATATCAAATTTAGATCTTTTAAAAAGAAAATTATTATGAAATTGCCTACTACAAAATAGGGTAACATTAACCTTATATCTTGCCAGCTAGCAGTTGATAAACTACCCAATAACCAGTAAACAATCTTACTTAAGTCCCTGGTCCCTATAACCATAAAAAAAGACATGACCGCATTTAAGACAAAACCGACCGCTACCCCGGCTAAAAGAAAGGTAACAACCGGTACCTTATCTTTGGTTTTCGCTAAGTTATAAACAATATAAACCGTGATAAGGGAACCAAAAAAGGCCATCAGTGGTATTGTATTAAAGAAAAGAAAACTTATCTGCAAATTCAAAACGATAGCCAGGGTGACACCTGTACCGGCCCCGGCCGAAATACCAACGATATAGGGGTCTACCATCGGGTTTCTGATAACACCCTGAAAGACTACTCCAGCAATAGAAAGACCGGCTCCCACTAAAAAACTCAATATAATCCTCGGTAATCTGATCTGCTTTATTATTACATTTAAGGACTGTTTTACATCTTCCCCGAAGAATATTATTTTTAAAACTTTAAGAGGGGAAAGATTAATTGAACCAAAACTTAATGATATTATCCCTACTACAAATAGTAAGGCAATTATTGCCAATATTATGTATAAATAATTTGTCTTTTTCTCCATAAAGTATGCCTCCACTATTAATACTTAACATATACTATAACACAAATTTGTCATTATATCCACATTTTAGAGAGTACAAGAGGACATCCTAACGGATGTCCTTTATGGGTGGATTAATATTTAATTTTTTGAGAATCTTCGATCTCATATACTTGATTATTAACCTGGATTGGTATTATTTCCTTAATATTGATAGCTTCTATTTTAATATTTTCCTGGGTAATAGAAACCTTGTATTTATTCTGTTTTACATTAATATTAAAACTAACCATATTCCATCTATTTGGTAAGTGAGGATCGATTTGAAGAACGTCTCCTTTTAATCTAAGTCCAGCAAATCCAAATACAACAGACTGCCATAATGCCCCGAGAGAAGCGGCATGTAAGCCGGCATCACTACTTGCCATATTTCTGCCTAGATCAATTCGGGCAGCCCTCTGGAAAAGATTATATGCCTTATCAATTTCACCTAATTTAGCGGCAACTGCAGCGTGAATTCCTGGACTTAAAGAAGAATCATGTAGGGTTAGGGGTTCATAATAATCAAAGTTGGCTTTAATGATTTCCTCATCAAATACTTCTTCTAAAAGATGGGTTAACATAACTACATCAGCCTGTTTAGAAACTTTTGACTCAGTAATCTCTTCCCAACCTAAGTCATCAAATATATCTCCCACATCCCCCTGCTTATACTTTGTTAAGTCTATTTCTTTTAAATCTTGAAACCCTTCAAATTGGGGAATAATGTTATTATCATCGGACTTTGGAATAAAGATATTATCTCGTTTGTTAGCCCAGTCTTTTATTTCTTCTTCTTTTAAGTTAAGCTCGTCTTTTATTTCATTTAGATAAGCTTCTTCTTCTTTTTTTAGATATTTTATATAGGCAAGGGCCTTTTCAAACTGCCAGTGAACCATATAATTGATAAAAGCATTATTATCGATATGTTCTTTGTATTCATCCGGGCCCATCACATTATTGATTTCATATCTATCCTGGCCTTGATTGTATTCCAAACGGGAAGCCCAAAACCTAGTACTTGCAAGGAAAACTTCAAAACCATATTCTTTCATGAATTCAATATCTCCGGTCGCCTGGAAATATTGATCAAAAGCATATTGAATATCAACAGTGATATGCTGTTCAATTTCTCCACACCAGATTCTAATTTCCTCTCCCGTTAGGATATCTACCGCTCCATATTTAGGTGTGGTCTCCTGGCCGGTTTCAGCACTTTCCCAGGCAAACATAGCACCTTGATAACCGTTATTTTGCGCTTTTTGACGAGCTCCCGCAAGTGTATGATACCGATATTTTAATAGATTTCTGGCTACTTCGGGATGGGTGTAGATGAAGAAAGGTAAAATGAATACTTCAGTATCCCAAAATACATGACCTTTATATCCTTCCCCACTTAAGCCTTTGGCGGCAATACTTATCCTGTCGTCATGGACAGGGATCATCTGGATTAAATGAAATATAGCAAAACGTAGGGCTAATTGGTCAAAATCACTACCTGAAATTTTGAAGTCGCTTTCTTCCCAGACTGAACGCCATTTCTGTAAGTGGTTTTCCTTTAATTCTTTATAAGCTGTATCTCTAATATTTATTAAATTATCTATCATTTTATCTTCTAAATCTTCATCTTCTCGAAAATCTTTATCCTTATTAGTAAAAGCGCTTAATCTTTTAATTATGGTGGCTTTTTCTTTTTGTTTTAAGTTAAATTCATATACCCTTTTAATCCTTCTGCGCTCCGCTTTAAAATCTTTTTGGGGTTCAAATTTCTCTTTGTTTTTATAAAAATCATGGTGTAAACCAAAGCTCATCTTTATTTCAGACTGCTGGGTTTCAGGCTGATATACGATATAATCTTCAATTAATCTTTTTTCACCTTCTTTTAGGTGTTGAGTCCCACTATTGCTAACCCGTCCGTCAAAGCCTGAAATAAGTTTAATCTCTCCCGAAAAGTTTAACGGTTTTATCTCAATCTTAGAAACACCGGTGTGTAGATTATTTAGCGAAATAAATCTTTCAAAGGAAAATTCGACCATCTCACCATTTGGACTTTCCCAATGGAAATCTCGGATAAGCAAACCGTCTTTTAAATTTAGTTTGCGACTATATTCGAATATTTGTCCCTTATCTAATTTAAATAGTTCACCATTAATGTAAATTTCAGTTCTAATCCAGTCCGGCAAGTTCGGCATTTCCGTTACTTCACCGGAAAATTCATCAAATATACCGGCAATATAGAAACCGCGTCTTTCCTTAGGATATGTTTCTTCTGCACTGGCTCTAAGTCCCATATATCCATTTCCTAGACTAAAAATTGTTTCAAATTTCGCTTGATTTTCTTTTTTAAAGGCTGTTTCTTCAATAATCCAGTTTTTATAAAAATCTTCACCAGCTTCATAGGAAATAGACATTATAACACCCCAATTAATATTTAAAATATAGTTTTTGCAATTTTCACACTATTTAATATAAAAAATGGAGCGGAAAACGGGACTCGAACCCGCGACCTTCTCGTTGGCAACGAGATGCTCTACCAGCTGAGCTATTTCCGCCTGGTTTATATAAAATATATAATGGTGGAGGGGAGAGGATTTGAACCTCTGTAGGCATCGCCGGCAGATTTACAGTCTGCTCCCTTTAGCCACTCGGGCACCCCTCCAAATATGTGTTATTTAATTTAAAAACGCTTTAAAACTTAATATGTCAGCGTTTCAATCCTTATTTATAGTAATATATTTTAGCCTATTTGTCAAGAGTAAAATCCAAATTGCCCCTTAAAAATACCTGCAATTTGAGAGGGTGGGGTTAAGCTATTAAACTTAACCCCGGTTCATTTATTTAGAACAGTCCAGTTATCTTACCATTTTCATCGATATCTATATCTTCAGCGGAAGGTCTCTTCGGTAAACCGGGCATCTTAAGTACCGGTCCGGTCGAAGGTACTAAAAAGCCGGCCCCGGCTGAAAGGGTTACCTGGGAGACTGAGACCGTAAAGTCAGTCGGTCTTCCCTTAATCTCTGGCTTATCAGATATGGAGTTTTAGGTCTTGGCCATACAGATCGGTAGATCACCATAACCTGTTTTTCAAAGGTACTGATCTGTTTCTCGGCCGCCGAACTGTAATCTACTCCATCCGCTCCATAGATCACTTTAGCGATCTTGTCGATCTTTTCTTTGATGGAAAACTCTTCACTGTTCTTCACTGTATAGATACTCAAAATAAATCTCCCCGTAATCATAAAATATCTGTGCTCTTCTTGCCTAGTCCATGATAAATTCATGATCTTATATTATGTGTTCTTTATCAAATTGAGTAAGGCTAGTTTTTTTAATTCTTCTGCTTTATTTTGTACTTTAACCTAAATACTTATTCCATATATTACTACTTCGTCACTTGCATTTTCGATTTCCTCAATCTTATTTTCAGGTGCATTATTGGTAATGCTGATTTTCACATCATTATTTATAATTTTGACAAGATAAGTAGTTACTACTCCATTTTTTCTGTGAGATAATCAATTAAGGCTTTTTCATAATTCCCTTTTAATACAATCAGAAAAATATAAATAGATAAATCAAAATTTTATCTAATAATATGAATATTTTTAAATATATTTATTTACAACTTATTTCATCTAAATTAAAATCTACTTACCCTAGAAACTGTTGTAATATTTTTAAAAAAATTAAATTAGACTCCCTTTTCTTTTCCTTGATTATTTAATCTTTCTAACGTAATCTTGGCAGTGATTAAAGTGTTACAGTTTAATAAAATATGGTTTTTTACTTTCTTTTTACCCTTGACTCTGATATTTTTCAAACTTAGATTTTCTTTTAACCTTGTAAAGTTACGTTCTACGCTAGTCCTTTTATAATATATCTTCTGTCAGGTTTTAGATCTACGATATCATGACAAAATATATCTGAGATAAATTTTGGGTCTCGTCTTAGTTACATGTCCATAATTAGAATTAGAACACCAGGCAGATCCATGGACACAATTTACTTTACTGCAGGCATCAAGACATCTAAATTTATTAACTTCATTGTAATAACCTCAGTAAACCACTTTATGGTCAGCAGTTCAGCAGGGAATGCAATCAAAATCGTGATTCAGCGGGAGGCTGTTTAGCATTTCTTTTGTTGATAGGTACACAGGCTGTTCATTGTAATTAAATAGTATATTTTATAGATACTATTAAAATAATAATACGAGTCCATGGTCCGATATTTAGTCTGTTCACATTTAATTCTTCACTTACCTTTTTTATGTCTGATTACATTTAGTTTCATTATTCGTGGAAAATTAACAGCAATTGTAAGTTCACTTTTAGTATCAACGGTCAGGTATACTTTCAGTTGAACCAGGATATCTTGTTTTTTTAAGCTATCAAACTTAGTTCCCCAATTTATATTACCACAATCGTTTTCATCAAAATGAGATTTTGGTATAGCTCGTTCATATGATTTTAATTTGGAAGCATCAATAGCTGTTTTTTCAGAGTTAATTAGGTCTAATGGATTTGCTTTATCCAATAATTGAAAATTTTTTTCTAAACAATCAGACTTTACTAATGTTTCAAATTAATAGGACAAGGTAACTTAACTTGGCACTTTACCGTAAAATCCAAAACCAAAGACATAACTGAAGGCAGAATAGCTCTTAAACCTGCGAACATGGTCAGCTCTATAGGCATATTTTCAACCCCTTGAGCCAAAAATACACTAATAATTGGTTGGATAGAGTATTAATTGGACCCCTTTTTAAATTATTCGACAACTTATTAGTGGTTTGAATAAGTCAATATTTTCAAAAATCAATTCTAATCTTGTTTTTCTTTGATGTTTGAATAAATCTTCTAAGGAAAATAAGCTCATTTGTCGAATATAGGTAATAGTTTAGCTTCTTTTTGCGTGTATTTTTATTTGCTATTAAATATATTCAACAAAAATAAAGGTGAAACCTTTTTTACGCCCCAATAATTACTGTCATTTCAAGGCTTATTTTTATGAAACTTGCTTATTTAATGAAAAATAATATCTACAAAGGAAAATCCCCTTTCAGTAAACAGTTTTTTTATTTAATCTGTCTACCTAAGGGGATGCAAATTAAAAAAGGGGCTCCTTTTATAATTAGCTCGAAATCTTAAAGTTATTAATCCTTAAAAAATTCCAACCTAACTAGGAGTTTTAATTATTTATTTTTAATAAGTAATTTTAAATAAACTTATTGTCCTAATTACAAAGTAATAACTATGTTCTTATATTATTTAGTTAATATTATTATATTTAATTGATTATATCTTTTTTAACAGATTAATAGACAGATAACTTAAAATTTTAGATGTTTTTAATAATAAATTCTCATCAAAGTCAAAAGAAGGAGTATGTAAATCATTTGTATAACCTTTTTTTTCATCAAAACTACCATATCTAATATAAACAACTGGTATCCTTTCAGAAAAAAATGCACAATCATCTGATCCTAATGAAGGTTCATCTATTTTTACTAAATCTTTATCTTGTAAAATCTTCATTAGTATATTTTCTGTATTTTTTGTTAAATTTTCATCACAATAAAGTGGTGGCTCTCCAGGAACTAATTCAAAATTATATTTAATATTATATGACATTTTAAGTCCCTCTAATAGCTTTTCTATTTTCTCTATAGCTATATCTCTTGTCTTCTTATCTATACTTCTAATTGTACCTTTTAAAGTAATTTTTTTAGGTACAACATTATGTCCACCACCTCCAGATATCTCGCCGACATTAATCACAAGTGGTTTCACAGGATCAGTTATGCGAGAAACAATAGTCTGTAATTCAACTATAAATAACGAGGAAGTTACAATAGTATCCTGGGTACTATCAGGATGTGCCCCGTGTCCACCTTCCCCCATTATATCTATTGTGAATTCATCATTTCTGGCTGTTAAAGCACCATATCTGATTCCTATTTTACCATTTTTTATTCCTGGAAAAATGTGGCCGGAAATCAAAGCATCTACTTTAGGATTTTCTAATACTCCCTCTTCAATCATAATCTTTGCTCCGCCAGGATATTCTTCTCCTGGTTGAAATATGAATTTTATAGATCCTTCAAGTAAATCTCTATGTTCACTTAAAATTTTTGCAGCTCCATAGACCAAAGTTGCATGTCCATCATGTCCACAAGCGTGCATCTTACCCTTGTTTTGAGAAGCAAATGGTAATCCTGTTTCTTCTTCAATAGGTAGGGCATCTATATCAGCCCTTATTGCTAATACTGGTTTTTTCTTCTTCCCCTTTAATAACGCTGTAATACCTGTATTAGCTATACCATGTTTTATATCTAAATTCAATCCTTTTAATTTTTCTAATAATAATTTAGATGTTTCATAACAATCTAGTTCTAGTTCTGGATTTTTATGAATTTCTCTTCTCAGCTCAATTAATTCCTGAGAAATCTCTTCACTTGTAGCAAATAGTTTTCTTTCTAACTGATCCACTTCTATATCCTCCTATTATGCCTTTTTTCAATAAATATATTCCCTATTAATTTTATATTTAAAATATCTCTACATATTTATCTTTTTCCCAGGAAGTAACATGATTCATGAAATCTGACCAGTCTTGCCGTTTCATTTTTAAGTATTCACTGATCATAGTTTCACCAAATACCTCCCTAAAAAGTTTATCTTCTTCAAGGGCATCGAGAGCTCTACTTAAATCCCGTGGTAGAGAGCTAACGTTTTTAGTTTCTTTTTCTTCTTCACTCAAATTACTAGGATCAATTTCTACGGATTCCCCCGGATCTATTTTGTTTTTGATACCATCTAAACCAGCAGTTAAAACTGCTGCTAGGGCTAAATAGGGATTACTAGAAGGATCATTTGGCTTAAATTCTATTCTAGTACTATCTTTAGACTGCATCTGACGATTGAAATCTGTAGAAGGAATTCTTACTGCCGCCTCTCTATTATTATGGCCATAACAAACATAAGCAGAAGCCCAATTATGTGGTTGTAATCTTTTATATGAAGTTATAGTTGATGCAGTAAATGCACAAACTGCTTTTATATGCTTTAAAACTCCACCTATAAAATAATATGCCGTTTCACTTAAAGCATGTGCATCATTTTCATCATAAAATATATTCTCTCCATTTTTCCATAAACTTAGATTTATATGTGCTCCGCTACCTGCAAGACCATTAAATGGTTTTGGCATAAAAGTAGAAATCAAGTCATGTTTTTCTGCAATGCCTCTTATTGTATCTCTGAAAAATATCTGTTTATCAGCCATATTTAAAATCTTATCATATTTTAAACAGTATTCTTGTTGACCCGGACCATATTCAGGATGATATTTTTCAATTTCAATATTCTGTTTATCTAATGCTTCTAATACATCTAAAGTGATTTCATTCATTTCATTCATGCCTTTGGTAGTATAACAAATACTATTATCAGCTGGTTGCAATTCTCCTTGTTCATCATGCTTTAGAAAATAGAATTCATTCTCAAATGCTGCATATGGTTCAAACTCACTGTCCTCAATAATATTTTTTAATATTGTTCTAGCACATACTCCACTATCTTCAAGAGTTTGCTCTTTAATATCACAAATTAAAGCTGCATTTTTTCTCGCATATGGTAATACTTTAAAAGTATCAAGATCAGGAACAATACGGAACTCTCCTACTGCCCCCAAATTACTACCATCTACTAACTCATCAAAGGCAGTAAAATAAGGCATTCCTGAAGCAATGCAGAAACCTTGATTAACAGCAGATTCTAAACTTTCTTTTTTAGAAGAATAGCCTCTAATAATACCATCATTATCAATATAAAGTAATCTTGTTATTTGTATATCTTCTTCTTCAACAATTTTTAAAATATCTTCTTTTTCCAATTTAATCATCCTCCTATTAATTTAATAATATATCCTTGGTAACATTGGATTAATATGGCACAGATACTCTTCCATATCTAGATTTATCTTTTTAGCAATATGAGCAGGATCTATAAATGAATTTTTTTGTTTACCAATTATAACAACTTCATCTCCTTTTTTTATTTTACCATCAACTTCTTTTAAATCCACCATTATATGGTTCATAGAAACAGCAACTATATCATATCTTTGACCATCAATTAAGATATAGCCTCTACCTGCTAATTTTATAGTTAATCCATCTGCAGTGCCAACAGGTATTGTTGCAATCAAAGTTTTTTTCTGACATCTATATCCATCATCATAGCCTACATATTCGCCTTGCTTTACCAATTTCACTTGGCAAACTTTTGATTTCCAGGCAAGAGGAAATTTTAAATCAATAATTTTTCTATACTCTTTGCTCGGATATAGGCCAGCCAAACCTATTCCGACTCTAACCATATCCAAATGAGTCTCGGGCATTTTTAGAGTTGAAGGAGTTGATGCTGCATGTAATATTGGAATATCAATACCAATATTTTTTGCTTCTTCTATTAGCCCCAAGAATAAATTTAACTGCTTTCTTGTTTTCTCTTTTTTAAAATGATGGGTAGTAGAAAATTGAGTAAAAGCTCCTTCTATTTCCATATGAGGTGAATTTTTTATAGTCTCAGCAAGTTTTGTAAAATTATCAGGTGAAACCCCTATCCTATTTAATCCCGTATTAATTTTAATATGGACCTTAGCTGATAAATTTAAGTTTTTTGCCTTGTTTTTAATTCTTTTAACTGTCCTCTTATCGTATACAGTCAATCGAATCTGTTTTTTTAAAGCAATATTAATATATGAATAAGGGATATCACATAAGATTAAAATTGGTAATTTGATTCCTTCTTTTAGAATAGTCAAAGCCTCTTTTATATTCGTTAATCCTAACCAATCAACACCAGCCTTTTGAAGGGTTTGAGAATATAAAACCGTCCCATATCCGTTAGCATTTCCTTTTACTACCCCCATTAGATACTGATCTTTTAAAAAATCACCTTTGATCTTATCTACATTTTCATATATTGCTTCTTTGTTTATTTCCAACCAGGTTCTATAACCTTCCATAAGTCGCCAACACCTTTTTATATGTTATAAACCTTTTTAGCATTTTTCCAGAATACCATTTCTAATATTTCCTGTCCATATTTTTCATTAAAGTAATCCTCTTCAATAAGTTCTTTAACAATATTTAACATTTCCTTTTTTGCCATCCTTGCTGCCAGCCAATGAATGTCAGGTAAAACAAATCCATCTGAACCAAACATCAGTTTATTAAACGGACACATGTCTATCATATCGCGTAATCCCTTCTTCATCCCTAAAGGAACAAAAGGAACCATTTCGGACATATCTAGATAAATATTAGGATACATAGCAGCAAGATAACCTGCTTCAAAACTATAAGGATAACCACCATGTACAAGTACAATATCCGTCTTGCTATATTTGGGATCATCAATAATACTTTTTAGTTTTAATGGATTATTTTTTAAGAGATCTATATTAGACTCTCCAAAAGAAGCATGAACCTGCATTGGAATATTTAATTGTCCAGCTTTCTCTAAAGCTGAAATAAAAAAGAAATCTCTGAATTCTTTTTCAGTATAATTTTCTTTTTTCATCAATGACCTCTCTTTTTTCTCAATATTAAGACCTGTACGATAGCCAATAATGCTTTTAATAGCTACGACATCAAGTGTTGATTTAGCTTTCTCTATTTCATCATAAAATCTTTCTTCTGCTTTTTTAAAGGAAACCTTATCTTCCCATAATTCATCAACAATACTTTCAATTCTATACATATATTTAACATCACAAGGTAAAATGTTTTCAAAATCTTCCAAACTAACACTTGCAGGCTTATAACCCAAATCAATTATAAAAGTATGCATATTTACATCTTGGCATAATCTTTTCACATATCCTTTATAATCAGTTTCCAATAATCCTTTACGTTTAGTTAATACATCATCATAACCTCCTTCAAAATCAAGCAGATCTTTTAATTCAGATATATATTTGTGATAAATAAGAGAGTTTTTAAGCTGTTTTTCTGGTATCTCATTAAGCGATAAACTCAATATATTAATCATTTCACGATTTTTATCACTGACATCAAATAGATGACTATGATTATCAATTACAGGAATATCTTTTACATTCATTAACATCAACCTCCATTGATTTACCATCCTGCATAACGTGCTAAATCATCTTCAGTAATTTTACCTTCTTTTACTTCTTTTATAGCTAGATCTAACTTATCTATTCCTTTGCTTATCTCATCTTTAGTAATAACAAGGGGTGGAGTGAATTCTAATACATTAGAGTGAATACCTACATAAGGTGCAATTAGTCCATTTTGGAAAGCCCTGAAACTAATTTTAGCAGTTTCTCTACTAGCAGGTTCTTTTGTCTTCCTATCTTTTACTAGTTCGACTCCTTGAACAAGTCCTCTACCTCTTATATCTCCTATTATTTCATATTTATTTTTTAGATCTTGTAGCTTATCGTGTAAAAATTCTCCTACTTCTTGTGCTTTGTTCATTAATTTTTCTTTTTCAACAACATTGATTGTTGCTAGTCCCGCTGCAGCACTTACTGGATTACCTGCTGTCGTAAATAGATGTGTAGCCACACCCGCATCTAAAATTTCACTTCTTCCTATAACTCCACTTAACGGCATACCAGAAGCAATCGGTTTTCCAAAAACTACTGCATCAGGAACTACATCAGATTTTTCAAATCCAAAAAACTTACCTGTCCTTCCTACTCCAATTTTTACTTCATCAAATATTAAGTAAATACCATGCTTATTACAAATTTTTCTTAATTCTTGTAAATATTTGTCAGGGGCAGGCACAATACCCCCATCACATTGAAGAGCTTCAAGTAAGATAGCACTTGTATCTTCAGGCGGAGATACAGAAGTAAATACTTGATTTTCTAAAAATTTTAAACATTCAAGATTGCATTCACTTTCTTTTTTATCAAATGGGCAACGATAACAATATGGATATGGTATTTTTGTTACATTTCCACTGCCAATAAACTTTGCCTGAGCTGTGTGTCCTGAAAGGGATAATGAGCCCATTGTTTGTCCATGATATGCCCCAAAATATGATATTAACCGAGCTCTATCATTGGCTATTGGAGCCAGTTTTGAAATACAGTCATTAGCATCAGACCCTGATAACCCAAACCATACTTTCTTTTTGAAATCTCCGGGCACTTTTTTTATTAAATCTTCAGCTAATTTTACCGACGGCTCGGTAATAGTTGTGGTAAAAGAAGCAAAACTATTTTTTTCAATTTGCTCTTCAACTGATTTAACTATTTCTGGATGTCCATATCCTGTGTTAGCTACAGCCCAATTAGCAGAAAAGTCTAAATAATCATTTCCATCCACATCTGTTATTGTACTACCTTTAGATTCATCTGCTACAAGGGGGAATAATCTTATCTTCATTGAAGTACCTATTACCTTTTCATCTCTATCAATTAAATCTTTTACACTCATTTTTACTTAATCCTCCTTCTTACTCTTTAATGAGTTAAGATTTATTACACTTTTTTATAATCTATTTTCTAATAAATATAAGGTTAAATTATAAAACAGTAGGAAATAAGCGGGAAGATTTAGAACTCTTCCCGCGATTTTTAATTTTATGCTGTGATATCTGCTTTTTTAGCTTCTTCTGGTCTGGTCTTAAACCAAATATAAAGTGGAATAATCCAAACAAGTGATAATGGTATAACTAAAGGAGAACCTTTAAATGCATAATACATGGTGAATAAGGTACCGCCTATAGCTATAGTAAATGTGAGTTTTGGTAATGGCATATTAAATGATAAATTTGAAACTTCTTCTGGAAATTCTTTTCTGTATTTTATAGCAGAAAAGATTGATAATAACATAGATATAAAAACAGCAACAGTAAATTGCATTGTCAATGTTACATATACAAAATCTGTGTTGAATTTTGCAATTATAATAAATGCAATATTAGCTGCCCAAATAAATACTATGCCCCATATTGGTGTCCTTAATTTTGGATGTAGCTTCCCAAAAAATTTGGGCATTCTTTTTTTTCTAGCTTCACTGAAAAGGATACGGGAAGCAGAATAAAATGTCCCCATCAATAGACAAGTTGAAGCTGCCAGTATAGCTGCGAAATTAATAATTCCTCCCCCAACACTACCAAATATTCTAGCTGCAGCAGTTACAAAAGGAGATTCAGCCATTGATAATTCTTGCCAAGGCACTGTTCCCAAGGCAATAAACTGAGCGCCGATATATAGTACAATAAATGTTACACTCGCCCAAACTAATGCACGAGGTAAATCTCTAACATCTTCACATTCTGCACCGGCAGTAGTTAATGTTGCAGTTCCCATAAAGGCATATGCACCCATTGGTATTACTAAAAACATTGACTCTAATCCTTCAGGTAAAAATGGAGTGAAATTTTCAGGTATTCCTTTTATTGCTTCTGGAAATCCAAAAACAACTAATCCAGCCATGACCCCAACCAGTCCAAATGTCATCCACATTTGGGCTCGAGCAGCTATTAAACTACCAAGTATGTTTAATATAGCAAATATTGATACTGCTATAGCAGCCAGCACAAGTTCATTAATTGGAATATAATAAGATAAAAATCTACCGAGTGCTAAAGAAATAGCACCACCAACAATAATCCAAGCAAATGCCCAGGAAAAACCTGCAAGAAAACCCCACCAGGGACCAAAAAACCTCTTAACCCAGGGCCCCATAGCACCTGCAGAAGGCATCCCTACAGCTAGTTCAACAAGTGCAAGCATTAAGAATAACTGTAAAACTCCAGCTATAAAAAATGACACGATAGAAGCTGGTCCGGCAGTTTGTATACCTTCACCTAATAAGAGAAAAATCCCATCACCTACAACAGAACCTACTCCAAGAGCCCAAATATGCCAAAACTTTAGGTTTCTAAGAGGTTTTACTTCAAGAAGATTTTTTTCACTACTCAATTAAACTCCTCCTTTGATTAATGTATTATTGCAAAATTATTATAAAACACATTAGACATAAAACTATGCTAATCTACTAACTTCTCAACTTTCACTTTCTGATTAAATACCAAAAATATTTTTAATCTGAAATATTATTTCTAAATCACCTCCTTATGGTAATTTTAATCTTCTCGGCTAAATCATCACTCTATATATAAGGGCTCACGGCCCTTACTTACTTTTTTCACCTCCACAAGAACTGCTAATATCCCTATTAATTTAGTACTTTAGACCTATTGACAAACTCGATTTCTGATTTTTGGCGCAGCCACCATAATTGAAATATAGGGGATTTTTTACCCTAAATCTCAATTAAAGGGTGATCACTGTGTTCAAAAACCAAATGTCTAATCAACAATTTAAATCTTTTATCAAAAAGAATCTTATTGAATATTACGACAAATCTAACTTCTATGATTATATCACTTCAAAGGTTAATATTATCCACAAAATCTACATTACTGATCTCACCGCTGTAAGAACTATACTTTTAGACACCTTTCAACCTAGAGGTCAAAAACCATGGGACCCCATCTGCCTTTTTAGAACTTATTGGCTGATTTGCCAATATGGCAGCGGCTCTATCTCTCAATGGATAGAAACACTTAAAAACCCTTTCTGGGCTATCCTTTCAGGCTTTACTCCCGGCGATATTCCCGGAATAGGTACCTTATATGACTTTGAAAAAAGAATACTCGATTTTGATATGGGCCAGAGAAGCAAACGACTGCAAAAAAAGTATAATTTTAACCGTAAACCTACTCAAAAACTTAAGAAAAATCAAAAACAAAAACCTAAAAAAGCAGGTATAGTTAAAAACATG
>DATGCJ010000128.1:0-15646 GCA_035312025.1 Halanaerobiales bacterium
ATGTTAACTCATTATTCATGGGTGCTTCAAGATAATCTTTGATCATTTCATCAAAGCTTTTATATCCTTCGATTACGGTATGGTTTAAATCATTACCATTATCTTCCTGCGGATCTCGCCTGTTTAGAAGACCTCCATAGCCTCCACTAATGGCCAGGGTTGCCATACCGGTATTAATATCTTCCGGTATCTTAATTGAAAGCTCTCGACTAATAGAATCCGCTCGATATGGTCTTAATACTACTTTAACATCTAATTCACTACCCGGATATACTTCTTTATTTAGTAATTCTGCTTCCTGTATTAAGGCTATATCATGGTCTTTGCTAATTTCCACATCAACCTTCATATCAAATATATTTATTTCTTTAAATGGATTCCTGGTAATCATATCAAGCATTCTAAAGTAATCGTTTAAAGTAGTAACAGCAATATCATTATTACTGTAATACATGTTTTCCTTGACGATCTTACCATCTGGTAAATTGGAACCCATGATAGTTATCTTAATATTAGAAGTACCATAACCAATTCTATCTAAGGTACTATCAATCGACTGTAAAATTATACTGCTGCCCAGTTCATCCAGCATCTTCTCATCATTGATGATCTGGGTCCTAACTTCTTTAGTTTGATTTAAATTTTTGTCTTCCACTTTAACAGTTAAGGGTATTATATTGGGAAATTTGTTTAATCTCCCGAAAATACCGGCATTCCGATCGTCTTCTATAACACCAATAAGTTCATCTAGTGGGCTTCCCACCTTAAAGGGCTGAGTCCGACTGGGAATAATAGCATCAATATAGGCTCCACTCATTAAATAATTGCTCTTACCTTTATTCATAAAAGGGTGACCAAATGCATAAACTTCTCCCTGGTCAACTAAGGTGACCGTACCAATTGAAGCAACACTAACATCACCTCTAACTAGCTGTACAGCCAGGGCACTACCGGCTTCTAATTTAAAGCCTTCCGTCCCTTTGCTGGTACTTGAAGAACTGCTTACAAAACGGCTGTCCGCGATATCTAGTCCAGTCTTTAACCTCTTTAAAGCTCGTCCGCTTAAGCCCCCAATCATTATTGGGGTACTAGCTGCTTGGATGCCTTCTATAACTGAGGTTTGCTCTTCTTCTTTGTTAATATCCATCATTTCCAATATGGGTGTAACAAGTGCATATTCATGGTCAGCATTCTGCCATTTATAACTAATAGCCCCCACTAATTTATCATTAATATAGACGGGACTACCACTCATACCGGAAGCAATTCCACCTGACTTTTCAATCTTTTCACCAGAGGCTTTAATCAATATTAGATCAGTATCAATACTTTGGCCTTCAACTATATTTATAACTTCAATAGGGAACTCTTCTACTTTAGTACCTTCAAATACAGTTTTTGCATAGCCGGACTGACCGGATTTAATTTCATCCACCATCATAATCGGTGGTCTTTCTGCCGAAATAGGGACACTAAATAATGCTAAGAAAATTAATAAAACAACTATGGTTTTAATATATCTATTCAAATTATCAAATCCCTTCCACTTTCTTTACTACTTCAGCATCTCACTCGAGGTTAATATTTCTTTTAGTCTATCTATTTCTTCTAATGCTATGCCGGTACCCTCTGCTACACAAGAAAGAGGTGAAGCTGCTGGTGATACCGGTATCTTGGTTTCTTTTGATAGAAGTGTGTCCATGCCGTGTAAGAGTGAACCTCCCCCGGTCAAAATAATGCCCTTATCCATAATATCAGAAGAAAGCTCGGGCGGGGTCTGTTCTAAAACATGTCTTACACTTTCCACGATCGTAGTGATATTCTCTTTGAATGCTTCGACTGTTTCGGGTGAAGAAATAGTGAGATTCTTAGGCATACCTGACATTAAATCTCTACCGCGCACTTCATAATCTTTGGTTTCTCCATCTATCCAGGCTGAACCTATTTCCATTTTAATTTCTTCAGCTGTTTTTTCCCCAATTACCATATTATACTTGTCTCTAATATATCTAACTAATGCTTCATCAAATTTATCTCCACCGATTCTAAGCGATTCGCTTACCACGATACCGCCCATAGAAATGACAGCTATCTCGGTGGTGCCGCCCCCGATATCTATAATCATACTACCGCTCGGGTCTTCAACCGGGAGTCCAGCTCCTATTGCGGCAGCCAGTGGTTCTTCTATTAGATATGTATCACGGGAACCTACCTGAGAGGCGGCTTCCATGACAGCTCTTTTTTCTACACCTGTAATACCTTCCGGTATACAGATCATAATGGTTGGTTTAAAGAAAAATTTCCTCTTTACAACCTTTGAAATAAAGTGTTTTAACATAAGCTCTGTAACTTCAAAATCAGCAATTACTCCATCTTTTAAAGGCCTGATTGCCACGATATTACCGGGAGTTCGGCCTAACATACGTCTGGCTTCTTGTCCAACAGCCAAAACTTTATCATTATTTTTATCTATTGCTACAACAGATGGTTCCTGTACAACTACTCCTTTACCTTTTTCATATATTAGAACATTGGCAGTTCCTAGATCAATACCTATTTTTTTTGATAAACCCATTTATTAATTTACCTCCTTGCGAAACTGTTAAAATTTATTAAAAATATTTTTTTCACCATTTGATTAAACTTGCTTAACTTGCTTTTGCTTCACCGGCTTTAAATACAGCATACTTGGTTGCAAATGGTCCGATAACTTCAGTTAAAGCTGCTGTGAATAAGAGGGTGTTAAAAATTAATGTTCCCACCTGGGGATCAGAGGCAAAATCCTGCTGAACCATATAGGCTAAAGCAATTGCCACCCCGCTTTGGGGGAACAATCCTAACCCTACATACTTTTTAATTTTTTCGGGGGCACCTCCGATAATTGCGCCTAAGGATGCGCCGCCGACCTTGCCAGCCATACGTGCTATTAAATATGTAAATGCTAAAGCTAAGAAACTGACAGAAGCAACATTACTTAACTGGATCTCTGTACCGGCTAAAATGAAAAATATGGCGTAGACTGGTGTGGTCATTGTCTCTAAATAATCAGCGATTCCTAAATTCTTACGGGCAAAGTTACGGTAAGTAAAACCGACCACCATATTAGTTATCAAAGGTGAGAAATCAAAATATATCGCGATTGCGGAAGCTACTATTATATTGGTAACAAGGGTCATGATCTTTTTGGTCTTATCTTCAACATTAACTATAATTTTTTGACCTACATAACCCAATGCAATTCCCAATAATACAGAAAATGTTATCTCCATCAGCGGTTGTGAAATGCTCGACAAAAACGAGAGTGTCTCTTGTCCATAATGCCTTGCATAGGCGATTGGTTCGACAATACTAAATAAAATTAAGGCAATAGCATCATCGATACCGACAATAGCCATTATCATGGAAGTTAAAGGACCTTCTGCGTTATACTCCTTTAAAACCATCACCGTGGCTGCTGGTGCCGTAGCAGAGGCAATACCGCCGAGTAACATTCCTATATATATAGGTTTACCTAAAGCAATTACCGCTAAAAATACAAGTGTAAAGGCAGCTGTAGCTTCAAGTAAAACTATATATACAATACTTTTCCCCATCTTTTTTAATAGTTTAACCGATAACTCACTCCCGATGGTAAAGGCGATAAAGGCAAGTGCTATATTTGTTACATAACTTATACTCTCTAAAGAATAATTATACCATTCCTTTTGGGCCTGAGATAAAAAAGGCATCCATTCAATGACATCGGTGCTTAGTAAAATACCTAAAAATACATAACCCACTACTATGGGAATCTGATACTTCTTGGCAACAAAGATGACTAAAAGTGAAAGAAAAATTAAAATACCCAGGACAAATATCTCTTTATCTGCAACATTGTTTTGAACCATCCATTCCTCGATCCTGGCTAGTTCTGATACTGCTTCTGAACCCATAATACTTTCCACCTCTATTTAGTTGTAAGTTTTATATATAAATATTAAAACCCTGGAATGAGGTTCCAGGATTTCAAAAGAATTAAACACTATTTCACTCTCTCAATATCCGCACCCAAACTGGATAACTTTTTCTCAATACCCTCATATCCTCTTTCTACGTGATGAATTTTTCTAACCTCGGACTGACCATCACCAATTAGACCTGCCAAAATGAGGGCAGCTCCGGCTCTTAAGTCAGTTACGGTTACTTCTGCTCCTGATAATCTACTCGGCCTGATGAGTGCGCTGTGGCCGTCGATAGTAATATCAGCACCCATTCGCTTTAATTCATCAACATGCATAAATCTATTTTCCCAGACCGTTTCTTTGATGATACTGGTTCCATCAGTCTGAGTTAAAAGTACCATCATCTGGGATTGTAAATCGGTCGGAAAGCCCGGATAAGGTAGAGTCTTCACATCAATAGAATCTAATCTGCCGTTCCCTTTAACTCTTACCCCGGAAATATCTTCAACCATTTCCAATCCCATCTCATGTAATTTAGCTATCAAAGACTTAATATGTTCAGTCAAGACATTTTTTACAAAGACATCACCTTTAGTTAAAGCGGCTGCAATCATATAAGTACCCGCTTCAATTCTATCAGGTATAATCCTGTGTTCTTTACCTTCCAGGCTGTCAACACCTTCTATTTTAATGATATCAGTACCTACACCTTTAATTTTAGCTCCCATTACAGTTAAAAAGTTAGCTAAATCGACAAGCTCTGGTTCACGGGCAGCATTTTCTATTACTGTCTTACCTTCTGCAAGACTTGCTGCCAACATGATATTAATGGTCGCCCCTACACTGGGGTAATCAAGATAGATCTTATCCCCAACTAATTTATCTGCTTTTACCTCAACAATTCCATGGTTTAATGATACATCTGCCCCTAGGGCCTTAAAACCCTTGAGATGTAAATCAATCGGTCTATTACCAATATTACAACCTCCGGGTAGAGAAGTTCTTGCTTCACCATGCTTAGCCAGCATCACACCCAGGATATAATAAGAAGCTCTTAGCTTTTTCGCTAATTCCTTATCAGTCTGATATGTATCTAAACCATTAGGATCTATTTCAACAGTATGGCCGCTCCTTTCAACACGAGCACCCATCCCTTTGATGATTTCACATAAGTTTGAAACATCTCTCAAATCTGGAATGTCTTTCAATATACTGGGAGAATCTGCTAATAGTGTAGCAGCCAGTATGGGTAAAGCAGCATTTTTGGCACCATTAATCTTAACTTCACCTTCTAAGGTGTTACCCCCATTAATAACAAATTTGGCCAATTTATATGCTCCTTTCATTACCGAAAAAATCTCTATATAATAAGTTCTATATTCATCTAAAAAGACCTTCATTTAGAGTCTTTACATTCCTAGTAAGAATATCATATTTTTTGTATTTTTTCAACAATACTTGACCCTTATTTAAACCAATCTGCTATTGAAAATTCCAAATTATGACTGGAGGTAGATATTTTGTAAAAAACCCCGAGTATTCGGGGTATATTAATGCTAATTCACTGATGTCTTTAACTATATCAGATATATTATAATTTTTAAAATCAAAGTTAAATTATCCTCAAATTTAATTATTATTGAGCTTAGTTGAAAACTGAATATAATAAGATAATTTTTAATAAAAATATATTATGGACTTTTATAAATCAAATTCCGTGCCTTCTAATACTTATTATTATTTTACTCCCAAAATGTCAAATAAATATGTGAAGCAGAATATTATATTGTTTTATCTGAACATGTTGATTTTAATATATGATTAGCTCAATACTAATCAATCCCTTATTCTAATAAAATTAGAAAAAGCCCCAACAAAATGGGGCTTTAAATTACAGATATTAATAATATTCACTATGGTGTTTTTCGGCTGCCTTGATACGGGCTAAGGCTCTTTCTAAGGCACCTTCTGCCCGATAGTGGTCAATTTTTGAACTGGTTTCTTCCAGTCTCTCTTCGGCTCTTTCTTTCGCCTGTTTAGCTCGTTCTAAGTCGATTTCTTCCGGGAGCTCAGCCGTTCTCGCCACTATGTTAACCTGATCCGGTTTAACATCCATGATACCTTCACTAACCGAGATAAATCTTTCTTTATTATCAATTTTTACTCTAATCACACCTGTTTTCAAGGCGGTGATTAAAGGAGCATGACGGGGAAGTATTCCTATCAATCCGTCAACAGCCGGAGCTTCAACACCATCAACTTCTTCTTTGTATACAGTTTTTTTAGGCGTTATGATTTCCAGCAAAATCTTATTTTTCGGTGCCATGATTATTCACCTTGTTTCTTTTCAGACTTTTCTTTCCTTGCTTTACCTTCAGCTCTTAATTTTTCTGCCTTATCGACAGCTTCGTCAATAGTACCAACCATGTAGAATGCTTCTTCCGGTAAGTCGTCATGCTTACCATTAACGATCTCTTTAAAGCCTCTAATGGTATCATCTAGTTCAACATAAGTACCGGGCTGACCGGTAAACTGTTCGGCCACAAAGAAAGGTTGAGATAAGAATCTCTCAAGTCTTCTCGCTCTATTTACAACGATTTTATCTTCTTCAGATAATTCGTCCATACCCAGGATAGCTATAATGTCCTGTAAGTCCTGGTATTCCTGTAAGATCTCCTGCACATCACGGGCAACCCCATAATGTTCTTCCCCAATAATTCTCGGATCCATGATATTTGAAGTTGAATCCAGGGGATCCACCGCAGGATAAATACCCTTCTCAACGATCTGTCTGGACAGTACAGTTGTAGCATCCAGGTGAGCAAAGGTTGTGGCAGGTGCAGGGTCAGTCAAGTCATCTGCCGGTACGTAAATAGCCTGGACAGATGTGATCGAACCCTTTTTAGTTGATGTAATTCTTTCCTGTAGGGCACCTACATCATAGGCCAGGGTCGGCTGGTAACCAACCGCAGAAGGCATTCTACCTAATAAAGCAGAAACCTCTGAACCGGCCTGAATGAAACGGAAAATGTTATCAATAAATAAAAGTACATCCTGACCTAACTCATCGCGGAAATATTCAGCTAGAGTTAGTCCAGTAAGTCCAACTCTCATTCTGGCTCCCGGTGGTTCATTCATCTGACCAAATACTAAAGCAACTTTGTCCAAGATATCCGCTTCTTGAAATTCAAGCCACTGGTCATTACCCTCTCTGGTTCTTTCTCCTACACCAGAGAAGACAGAATAACCACCGTGCTCTAAAGCAATATTATTTATTAATTCCTGGATAAGTACGGTTTTACCTACACCGGCACCTCCAAAGAGTCCGACCTTACCTCCCCGGGTATAGGGGGCTAAAAGGTCAATAACTTTGATCCCGGTTTCAAATAGTTCGGTTGAAGTCTGTTGTTCTTCATATCCAGGGGCCTCTCTATGTATGGGCCATCTTTCGTCAGTACCAACTTCACCTTCATTATCAATAGTATCACCGACAACATTAAACATACGGCCTAATACTTCTTCACCAACGGGAACACTAATTGGTCCCTCGGTATCAACAGCTTGCATTCCTCTTACCAGGCCATCGGTCGAATCCATCGCAACACAGCGAACCCTATTATCTCCGAGCTGCTGCATTACCTCTATTACGAGAGTCTCATCTTCTTCTTCGTCTCTTATAACTTCTACAGCATTATATATTTCAGGTAGGTTACCACTTGGGAATTCAACATCGACAACCGGTCCGATAACCTGAACTACTTTACCTAAATTTTGGTCGTCACTCACAAAAACTCCTCCTTTATTTCAATGCTTCAGCCCCGCCGACTATCTCAGTAATTTCTGTTGTAATGGCAGCTTGACGGGCTCTATTATATTCTAACGTTAAATCATCAATCATTTCATTCGCATTTTCAGTAGCATTATCCATTGCAGTCATTCTAGACCCAAATTCACTTGCTTTTGATTCTAATAAAATTGAATACATGGTATTATTAACATACTTGGGTAAAAGCAAATCTAAAATTTCTTTGGCTGATGGTTCATAGATATAATCTACATGTTCTTCACTTGCCTTTTCACCTTTATCACTTAATTCCTTATCGATCTCTTCTGCATCGATAGGTAATAAAGTGATGTTTTTGACATGCTGGGTTAAGGCAGATTCAAAATGAGTATATATTACATTTATCTGGTTAAACTTTTTACCCTTAAAGATCTCTATAATTTCATCGGTCAGCTGGCGTGCGAAATAGAAACTGGGATAATCCTCCAGCTGTTCATATTCCTTAATGAAATCATAGTTTCTTTTTTTAAAGTAATCTCTTGCCTTACTTCCCAGTGCATAAATTTCTGTATCAGAATTTTTATTCAAGAAATCTTCTGCTTCCTCGATTACCTTTGCATTATATGCACCACAAAGTCCTCTATCTCCACTAATCATAATCAGAAGTTTCTTATCTCCCTCTGATTTTTTGAGAAGTGGATGTTCATCCTTAATTCCAGAGAATTTATAGACATCGGAAAGTATTTTTCTGGTTTTAGTGAAGAATGGTTTAGCCTGACGGGCATATTTTTGAGAGTTCTGCAGTTTAGCTGCAGCCACCATCTTCATAGCCCTCGTAATTTTTTTAGTATTTTTAACACTATTTATACGACGCTTAATATCTCGCATCGTTTCCATAAACATTCACCTCAATCTTTAAAAGGTCCTATCTTTAAGCTTCTTCTTCAACCTCTTCTTCTTCAATTTCTGCTGTTTCTTCAGTTTCTTCCGATTCCTGCATTAATTCATCTTCAGTTGAAACAATACTTTCCTCTTTAACTTCAAAGATCTCTTTAAATTCTTCAATTACAGATACCAGTTTATTCTCGATTTCTTCGGTTAATTCTTCTTCTTTTTTCAGTTTTTGCTGTAAATATTCATGGTTGTTATCAATATAGGTCAGAAATTCTTCCTCAAATCTCTCAATATTGCTGACCGGGATATCATCTAAATGACCTTTTACAACCGTATAGATTATTATAATCTGTTTTTCAACCGGCATTGGTGTATACTGGGGCTGTTTTAAGGTTTCAACTATTCTTTCCCCTCTGGCCAGTTTCTGCTGGGTAGCTTCATCCAGATCTGAACCGAACTGGGCAAAAGCCTCTAGCTCTCTATACTGAGACAGGTCCAATCTTAAGGTACCAGCAATATCTTTCATGGCCTGAATCTGTGCATTACCTCCAACCCTTGATACAGAAGTACCAACATTGATCGCAGGTCTTACACCTGAGAAGAATAATTCACTCTCTAGATAGATCTGACCATCTGTAATCGAGATAACGTTGGTTGGAATATAGGCAGATATATCACCGGCCTGAGTTTCTATAATAGGTAAGGCTGTTAAGGAACCAGCCCCTCTTTCATCACTAAGTTTAGCGGCTCTTTCAAGTAAACGAGAATGTAAGTAGAAAACATCACCAGGATAAGCTTCCCGTCCAGGTGGTCTTCTTAAAAGCAGTGACATTGCACGATAGGCAACCGCATGCTTTGATAAATCGTCATAAACAACTAAAACATCTTTATCCTGCTCATACATGAAATGTTCACCCATTGCACAACCAGCATAGGGTGCAAGGTATCTAATAGGAGCAGGTTTAGAAGCAGAAGCACTTACTACTATCGTATAATCCATGGCTCCGCGTTCCTGCAGTTCTTCAGTTAATCTCGCAATTGATGATTCCTTCTGTCCAATTGCCACATAGATACAGATAACATCCTGATCTTTCTGATTGATAATGGTATCGATAGCAATCGCAGTTTTACCGGTCTGACGGTCACCAACAATCAACTCACGCTGGCCCCTTCCGATTGGTACCATGGAGTCAATCGCTTTTAAACCAGTTTGCAGTGGTTCTTCTACCGGCTGTCTTTCAATAACACCGGGCGCTTTTTTCTCTACCGGTCTTGTTTTTTCGGTATTAATTTCGCCTTTACCGTCCAGCGGCATACCAAGCGGATTTACAATACGTCCTAAAAGTTCTTCACCCACAGGCACCTCTACTACATTACCTGTTCTCTTGACTGTATCGCCTTCACTAATTTTTGTTTCATTACCTAATAATACTACACCTATGTTATCTTCTTCTAAGTTTAATGCCATACCATAAACGCCGTTGGGAAACTCTAGTAGTTCATTGGACTTAGCATCTTCTAGTCCATAAACGTGGGCAATTCCATCTCCAACATCTAATACAGTTCCCACGCCGACAGATTCAATTTTCTTATCATAATTTTTAATTTCTTCTTTTATAATCGAACTAATCTCTTCCGGTCTAAGTTCCATATCATATTACACCCCAATCTCCTGTAATGGAATTTTCTTGATTTGTTCTTCAAGGGATTCTAACTTGCTTTTTATACTACCGTCAATTAGGTAGTCTCCTATTTTTAAAACCATGCCGCCGATTATATCGGGATCACAGTGTTCTTCCATTTCGATCTTTTTATCTACATGTTCATTAAGTTTTGCTTTTAATTTATCTTTGGTTTCAGAACTCATTTCAACTGCGGTAGTAACTTCCACAGTTATGATGTTCTCATGTTTATAGACCTGTTTTCTGAACTCTGCCACTATGTTTTCTAAAAAATATATTCTGCGTTTTTCGATTAAAAGCATCATAAACTTATAGATGTCATCAGAAAGTTTATCTTCAAAAACTCTCTTAAAGACTCTCTGCTTTTCCTCTACTAAGACACGTTGATGAAAAAGTGCTTCACTTAAATTTTCATTCTCTTTTATTAATTTATTTAGTTCTTTTAGTTCATCATAAAGTTCAAATAGGTTATCTTTTTCATCACCAATTTCATAAAGGGCCTTACTATATTGGCGGGCTATTTCGTTCTTCTTCACTGAACATCACCCAATTTCTCTTGATCAAGTGTCTCGATGTATTGAGCCATCAGTTCTTCATGTTTTTCACGGTCCAGCTCTCTGCCAATCATTTGAGCAGCCGCCTGTAAAGTGACATCAGCAAACTCATCTCTGATCTCTTTTCTGGCTTCTACTTTGGCCTGTTGGATCTCTCTCATCTTATCTTTTTCGATCTTTTCGGCCTGTTCTTTGGCATTATTTATAATTTCCTTGGCACGTTCCCGTGCTCTTCTTTCCGCTTTTTCAATAATATCTGAAGATTTTTCTCGGGCCCTTCTTAGTTCAGATTTATATTCTTCTTTTAATTCCATTGCTTCTGCATGTTTCTCTTCTGCTTCTTCTATTTCGTTTTTAATCGTCTTTTCTCTTTTATCTAAAATTTCTTTGACAGGACCATATAGGTATCTCTTCAAAAGCCACATAAGTACAAAAAAGTTAAATACCTGCCATAATAAGGTTGTGTTTATTTCAACCAAAGTCCTTCACCTCCCGTGAAATCAAAAATATCAAAAATGGGAAAAATTATTATAATAATAAAAATGAATGCTAAAAAGAGAGGGAAAAACTCCCTCTCATATGTTCCGTTATATTGTAAAGATTAAAACGATCGCAATAACCAGGGAATATATACCAGTTGACTCTGCTACAGCCTGACCTAAAAGCATAGTAGTAATAATGTTACCTCTTGCTTCCGGATCGCGTGCTACAGATTCGACTGCTTTACCGGCAGCATAACCCTGACCAATACCAGGACCAATACCGGCAATCATGGCAAATCCAGCTCCTAGTAGGGCAGCAGCTCTAATAATAGTATCAATAACTTGTGGTGAAAATTCTACCATTTTATTTTCCCCCTTTCTCAAATTTGTCGTCTTTTAAATCTTTATATTCTTCTAATTTTTTATTCAATCCTCCCCTGGCCATATCAAGGATTGCCCACATGATCACTGTAAACTTCATCATGAACAGTCCTATGGCTGCAGCCAGAAAGTTTAAAGAAGGATTTTTCCTGGCAACTATTAATACAACAAAATAAATCCCATATTCTATAAAGTATCTGTTTCTAATAAAGGATTCTGCTTTACCTTCCTGCATATCAAGTGCCTTTTGAATATTAATCGCCTTTAATCTTAACATCAAAGTACTTATTACCAGACCGAAAATAAAGCCTAATAAAGTTTCAAAATTGCCTGAAATTAAGGAGTATAAAATAGGTATACTTGATATTAAATACGTTCTTTTTATTATTTCGATCTGCATTTGGCGCGGATCATTAATATACTTCATAACTTAAACCTCAAAACTATTTTTAAGTGAAAACCAGATAAATAGCAATAACTAAAGAGTAAATACCAGTGGAACCTGAAATTATCTGTCCTAAGAGCATAGTAGTAACTATCGCTCCCCGTGCTTCCGGCTGCCTTCTAACTGCAGAAGTAGCTTTACCAGCAGCAAAGCCCATACCGACGCCGGGACCTACTCCCGCTATCAAAGCCAGGCCGGCTGCGATTACAGAAACACTTCTTATTATCATTTCAATAGTTTCCGGTGAAAATTCTATCATAAAGTGTCCTCCCTTCTGCCGAAAAGAAAATTCTTACCTTAAGATTTTGCTACAGAGATATAAGCAATGGCAACCATACCAAAGATCAAGGCCTGAATTAAACCAATAAAGAAATCAAACCAGGCATGGATGGGTACTGGGATTAAACCCGGGGCTGCCTGATAAATTAAAGTGATAATGATTCCACCGCCTACGATATTACCAAAAAGACGGAAAGAGTGTGAAATAGGTTTCGCGAGTTCACCCACAACATTTAGGGGAAGTAAAAAGATGACTGGTTGTCCAAAACTTTTTATGTATCCCCAGACTCCTTTTTCTCTCATTCCTTCGATATGACTTGTTAAAAATACTACTAAGGCTAAGCCTAAAGTGGTATTCAAGTCACCGGTTGGACTAGCAACTCCCGGTAATAAACCGATTAGGTTACCTACACCAACATAGATGAATATGGTGGCAATAAAAGGTAAAAACCGCCAGCCTTCTCCCGGAAGCATCGGCTCAATCTGGTCATGAATTGCCGTGATTAGAAATTCTGCAATATTCTGTTTTTTACCTGGCCTTATTTTTAACTCGCTGGTTAAATATTTGGCCAAGATAATAATTAAAACAACAGATACCCAACCGACAATCAGGGTATCAGTAATTGGTAAATATGATTTTCCAAAGAGGTGGGTTACGACTTTTGGACCGGGATTCATAGCAAAGTCTCCTTTCTTGAAAAGTTAATCCTGTTCATCATCTTCATCGTCTTCCATAGAACTTAATATCAGTTTATAATCTGAATAAAAACCGGATCCGATACCGATGATGATACCTAAAATTTTAAATAAGTATGTATATCCTAACCACTGGTCTAACTTGAGACCAAGGTAGAAGCCAACTCCAATATTAACAATGATAACAATACCAAGTTGGGTTAATAAACCCATTGTTCGCATAATTTTACGCCAGTCTTGTGGTTTCATTTTTATTACCTCTGACTGTACATATTTTTGCAACTCTACAGAGAGTAATTATATCATAGTTAATTTCCAATTTCCAATGAAAATCTTAAAATATATCTGCTTTTTACGATTTAATGTCCATAAGGAAAATAATATAAAAACAGATAAATACAACCTTGGTTTTAAGGCAATAATCATGATTATATTTTCATCGTGATTATTGTTAAATATATCACAACAGTCTGCAAATGTAAAGTATTTAGTTGCTTTCTTCCAGTGCTTGACTGTCAGGTGAGAGTTCAGTTGAAAAGATACCGAGCTTCCAGGCCCCGTAGATAACACCGGTTATAGCCAGGCCAAATAGTATCATACCATTTTTAATATTGAGTCCGTTGATAATTAAAGCTGTCGCCCCCAGCATTAAACTACTACCATAAACTATGATAACAGCCTGTCTGTGACTCCAACCTAAGGCTATAAGCCTGTGATGTATATGGCCCCGGTCTGCTTCACCAATTGGCTTGTTGTGGTATACCCTTCTTATGATCGCAAATATTGTATCAAAAATAGGTACACCTAAAGCCAAAATCGGTACAACTATGGTGACAGCTGCTGCACTCTTTAAAGCACCAGTAGCAGATATTGCCGCCAGGATAAAACCGGTAAACATCGAGCCCGAATCACCCATAAAGATTTCGGCGGGATGGAAATTAAACTTCAAGAAACCACTGAGGCTGCCTGCCAAGGCAATAGCTAAAACGGCGGGGATTAAACGGTATTCCTGCATTGCAACTGCAAAAAGGGTCATAGTAGCGATTATTGAGATACCGGCTGCCAGACCATCTAGTCCGTCAATTAAATTAACCGTATTCGTGATACCAACCACCCATAAGATGGTAACGGGAAAACTAAAGTATCCCAAATAGATCATACCGCCTAAAGGATTGGTAATAAAGTTAATCTGTACCCCGTAATAGATTAAGATTGAGGCCGCACCAATTTGACCTAAAAGTTTTACAAGGGGAGAAATTTCAAAAATATCATCTATTAGGCCTAAAATAAAGATAAAGGTGGCCCCAAACATTATCCCATAGGTAGACAGGGAATGGTCATTAAAAAGGAAATAACTTATTATAAAAGCGGTGAAGATAGCTATCCCCCCTGTATTGGGAATAGGCTTGGTATTAATGCGTCGTTTAGAAGGATGGTCAAACCCATTAATAACATTAGCCATTTTTTTAACCAGGGGTGTTAACAGATAGCTTATTATTAAACTGGATACAAAAATCAAGATAAATTTTGATATCACTTTTTATTCCCTTCTTTGTTAACAGTTATTTTGTACCGTAAAGTCTATCACCGGCATCTCCCAGTCCGGGAACTATGTAAGCATGGTCATTTAACTTTTCATCGATAGCAGCAGTATAAATATCTACATCAGGATGTTCTTTTTGCACCCTTTCAATTCCTTCCGGTGCAGCAATTAAAACTACTAACTTGATATTTCTAGGGTCTCTATCTTTCACAAAATCAATTGCGGCACAAGCAGAACCTCCGGTCGCCAACATGGGGTCTACCACAAGTAAGTCCCTTTCAGTTACATCGGTGGGTAATTTACAGTAATATTCAACCGGTTCTAAAGTATCTGGATCCCTATATAATCCAACATGGCCTACTTTTGCAGTCGGAATTAACTGCAGTACTCCATTTAACATGCCTAGTCCCGCTCTTAAAATAGGCACTATTCCTAATTTCTTACCTTCTATCATCTTAAAGGTCCCTTTACAGATCGGTGTTTCGACCTCAACATCTTCTAAGGGTAGGTCTCTGGTTACCTCATATACCATGAGTGTGGAAACTTCGTCAACTAATTCTCTAAATTCTTTCGGTCCAGTTGTCTTATCCCTGATTAAAGTCAATTTGTGTTGGATTAATGGGTGCTCTATAAGTATTGTCTCGCTCATTTGGTTAATATTCGCCCCTTTCGCTTTCTTAAAATTTAGTCTGGAGTCTTACCAACAAATCAAAGGCTACTAAACAAAGCTGATTTTAATAAATTTTTAACGCTGTGCGAATAAGTAAGAAAGTTAATAATTATTAATAGAGGTTAAAATTGCCTAAAAATTTTTTTCTGTTAAAAAATTATACCTATCATCCTAACTTTTAGTATTCTAGATAAGTTAACTTTTTCCTGCCTTTTTAGCTATTACTTAACTTTTTTAACAGCTCTTTGACTGCATATTCGATCTCATCCCTGGTCTTTCTATACTTGTCGATATC
>DATGCJ010000129.1:0-16869 GCA_035312025.1 Halanaerobiales bacterium
AGCATAGTGTCTCTTTTCAGTTTCATACTCAACGTGAGAGGTCGCAATTGTAATACCTCTCTCTTTTTCTTCGGGAGCGTTGTCGATTGAATCGAAATCTCTAACTTCTGCTCCACCATAGTTAGAAAGTACAGAAGTGATTGCTGCAGTTAAAGTAGTCTTACCATGGTCAACGTGTCCAATAGTACCGATATTCAAATGTGGTTTCGTTCTTTCAAACTTTTCCTTAGCCATTATATTCATCTCTCCTTTGTTAATATTGTAGCACAGTGTGAATACATTTTAATATTATATAAATATTTTAAAAAATTTTAGATGTCATGCTTTTCTAAAAACTCTTCTAATTTTCTTTTAACCCTCTGTAGAGCGTTGTCTACAGACTTAACATGTTTATCCAAAGTATCAGCAATATCCTGATAGGATTTACCATTCAGATATTCCTGTAAAACATTAAATTCTAAATCACTAAGCATTTCACTAATTTGGCTCTCAATTAAATCATATGTCTCTTTGCTTACAAAGAGTTCCTCGGGATTATTCAGTTTTGTCCCTTTTAAAATATCAAGGAGTGTGCGGTCTGATTCTTCATCGTAAATTGGCTTATTTAAGGATACATATGAATTTAACGGTTGGTGTTTCTGCCTAGTGGCTGCCTTAATTGCTGTGATTATCTGTCTGGTAATACACAATTCTGCAAAAGCCCTAAAAGAAGCTAGACGATCAATTTTGTAATCTCTAACAGCTTTATATAGGCCTATCATGCCTTCCTGTACGATGTCTTCTCTACCTGCCCCAACAAGAAAATATGATCTTGATTTAGCCAGCACAAAATTCTTGTACCTTTTTATTAATACCTCTTCTGCTCTGGAGTCTCCTTCGTGAATTATTTCTATTAATTCATCATCACTGAGCTGGCTGTAGTCCTGTTGCTCAACTTCTTGGGCATTTGTGTTCAACCAGAATCCCCCCTTATTTAATACATTAATATTATACTGTTTAAAACTTTTTTAGTCAAGGATTATATTGTATTCCTCTGCCGATTGACCTCAAATAATATTACACCGGCCGCAACAGATACATTAAGTGAACTAAATTCATTTTGCATCGGTATTTTTACTAAAAAGTCACACTTTTCTTTGGTTAAACGGGCCAGACCACTTCCTTCATGTCCTAGTACTAAGGCATATTTGCCTTCAAAATCATGTTCAAAATAGTTTTGTTCACCGTTAATATCTGCTCCTACTATCCAATAATATTTTTCTTTAAGAACATCAATAGCTCTATTGATATTGACAACTTCCACTAAATTTACATGTTCAATCGCACCGGCTGAAACCTTATCCACTGTTGCAGTAATACTACAGGCCCTATCTTTGGGATAAATAATGGCATCAACTCCGGCTGCATGAGCAGTTCTGATTATTGCTCCAAAATTATGTGGATCCTGAATATGGTCTAAAATTAAAATTAAAGGATCGTCTTTATTTTCTAAAGAATCTATTATTTCATATAAATCATATGTTTCAATTTCACTGGTTAAGGCGATTACACCCTGGTGGTTATCAGTAACTGCCTTTTCATCTATCTTAAACTTTGGCAGCCACTCCAGGTAGATATTATTTTCCTCAGCCATCTCAAGAATTAGCTTAATTTTATCGCCTCTTAAACCCTTTTGCAAGTATATTTTTTCAACCTCTTTGCCTTCTTTGATTAACTCGATAACAGGATTTTTACCTTCAACATTTCTCATTATGTTTTTGCCTCAGCTTTTTTTGCTTTAATTTTGTCTATTTTGCCACAGGATAAATCGCCTTCCGGACACTCACCGTCTGTTTCACAGGGAGGACCGGCATTTTCAAATATGACAGGAGCAACCTTCTTCACTTCATTTAACATCTGCCAGGCGATGCTCCTAATTTCCCATTGCGCCCTATTACAGGTTCTAAGTCTCAGAAAGTGCATTAATGAACGGGCATTATATGAAATCACTATATTAGTTTTGATGGTAGGAAGGATAAATCTGGCATCCTCTTTGGGAACACCCATCTCGATAAATTCTAAATAGGTTTCTTCCAACTCTTCCATCTTCTCTTGATACTTTTTATAAGCTTCTTCATTCTTTTTGATCTTGGGCGGAGTTATATAATCAAAGTTATCTTCTGTCACATACCGCTGGGATCTCTGAGAATAAGAAGTCCCAATTCTTTGTCTGACAATTTGATGAGAGGTAACCCGACTGCATTGAACGTGAAAGAAAAAATATGTGTGTTCTAATGTAGAAGTATGGCCCATATTTACTACTTTTCTTACCAGGTTTTCAACCTGTTCTCTTGACATCTCTTCATTTAATCTGTCAGCCCCTTTTTTGGAATAACATAAGCGGGCTGCCGTAGCAACATTTCTTTCCGGATTATCTGTATAGTCTATTAACTCTGCTTTCGGTTTTACTTCCATTTTACTCCCCCTTAGTTTGTAATCTCCCACTCCGTTCCTCGCGGGGTATCATTAACTTTTATTCCCATTTCGGCTAGATCATCTCTAATTTTATCTGCTAATTCATAGTTTTTATTCTCGCGGGCTTCTTCTCTTAAGGATAAAATATACTCAACCAAATCATTAAACTTCTCCGATTCAACTTCTACCTGAGCTCCTTCTAAAGTTAAACCAAACAAATCAGTTAATTTAGTATATATATTGTAGACCTTCTCTAGATCTTTGAACAATTCTCTGCTTAATTTAAAATCAGAATCATTAATTACTTTATTTATTTCAGTTGCTATTTCATTAATAACACCTGATGCTAAGGCTGTATTAAAGTCATCATCCATTGCTGCAAAAAATTCTTTTTCTTTTTTCTGTACTTTATCTAATAAATCAACTTCAACTTCTTCTTCGACAAAATCATACTTTCCTTTTAATATATTATCCAATGCTTTTTTTGTATTAATTAATTTTTCTAAACTTTTATTGGTGCTTTCGATTTCTTCTTCATTATATTCGATTGGACTGCGGTAATGTTTAGTTAAAATGAAATATCTTAACTGGTCAGCCGTATATTTTTCTAAAAGCTCTCTGGTGGTATAAAAGTTGCCGAGTGATTTTGACATTTTGTCTCCACTCATGTTCACCGTACCATTGTGCATCCAGTACTTCACAAATGGTTTTACACCACTATAGGCCTCTGCCTGGGCGATTTCATTTTCATGATGAGGAAAGATTAAATCTGTTCCACCCCCATGGATATCAAAGGTACTGCCCAATTCCTGGATGGACATGGCAGAACACTCTATATGCCAACCCGGCCAGCCGCGTCCCCAGGGGCTGTCCCATGCCATTACATCTTGGTCATCTACTTTTTTCCAGAGGGCAAAATCAAGTGGATTCTTTTTATCACTTTCCACTTTTTTTCTGGTACCAGCAATCATCTCATCTAAATTTCGGCCGGAAAGCTTTCCATAGTCTGCAAACTCTTCAACACTAAAATAGACATTGCCGTCTGTTACATAAGCAAAACCTTTATCAACTAACGTTTGGACCATTTCTATAATGTTATCTATATTCTCGGTCGCCTTGCAGTAATGGTCAGCCCTTTTGATATTTAAATTATCGAGATCTTCTAAAAAAGCTTTGGAATACTTATGGGCTAACGCCATTGGTTCCATATCTTCTAGCTCAGCCCTGGCAATTATCTTTTCATTAATATCTGTAAAGTTTGAAATATATTTTACTTCATAACCCTTATATTCAAGGTAATTACGAATTACATCATAATTGATAACACCTCTCATATGCCCCAGATGAGAGTAGTTTTGTACAGTCAATCCACATACATACATCTTTACCTTGTTTTTTTCGACCGGCACAAATTCTTCTTTCTCTCGGGTTAAAGTATTATAGACTTTTAGCACATGGGACACTCCTTTCTTGTGAAAAACTTCTCCCCCAATCAAGGAGGAGAAGTCCCTTTATTTTTATTTAGTTGTTGGCTTTCATGGCTAGCGCATTGTCAAGCCTATTTATTGTCTCTTCTACACCCAGAATATATATGACATGTTTCATTTCCGGTCCGGAATTAAGACCGGTTAACGCTAATCTTGTCGGGTGATAGACGGTTCTACCGCCTACAGGTAGTTCACTTATTAATTCAGAGAAGATATTATTGATCTTTTCAGGGGTAAATTCATCCAGCTCTTTTAGCTTTTTCTTGAGGTGATCAAAAACAACTTCAACCCCTTCTTCTTTAAATTCCTCGATAGCCTGTTCTTTATCTTCAAACTCTAATTCCTTAAAGAAAAGTTCAGCTTCCTCGGGAATTTGAGCTAGATAATCAACACCGGTCCGCGATACATCAATCACCTTTTTAAGCCATTCATAGTTGTCTTCTACAAATTGATCATCAATATAGCCGGCTTCTTTTAAATATGGGATCGATAGTTCAACAATATAATCTAGATCAGACTCTCTGATATACTTACCATTAACCCAGTTTAATTTATCTATATCAAATACAGCTGCACTTTTATTAATATCCTTTAATTCAAAGTTTTCAATAATTTCTTCCTTGCTTAAAATTTCTTTATCTTCCGGTGGAGCCCAGCCTAAAAAAGAAAGGAAGTTAAATAAAGCTTCCGGTAGATAACCTTTGGCTCTATATTCGCCAATATAGACATCATCATCTTCACTTCTCTTTTTCAACTTGGCTCTATCACTATCAAGTATTAAGGGAAGATGGGCGAATTTCGGCACCTCAAATCCTAAGGCTTCATATATTAAAATTTGTTTTGGGGTATTAGACAAATGGTCTTCTCCCCTGATAACTTCTGTGATTTCCATTAAGGCATCATCCACCACAACGGCAAAGTTATAGGTGGGCATTCCATCCGATTTAAAGATGATAAAGTCATCTAAGACAGAGGTGTTAAAGGTTACATCACCTCTTATCTCATCTTCTACCACTATATCGCGTTCCTCGGCTGGCAGTTTAAATCTTATGACAGAATCTCTGCCTTCTTCTTCGTACTTTTGTTTTTCTTTTTCAGATAGATTGCGGCAGTGCCCATTATATTTAGGCATTCTACCTTCTTCTAAAGCCTTTTCACGCATTTCATCTAATTCTTCTTCTGTACAGTAACATTTATATGCTTTATCTTCTTCAAGTAACTTTTTTGCATATTTTTCATAGATGCCAAGTCTTTCTGACTGTCGATAAGGTCCAAAGTCCCCACCGACTCCGGCCCCTTCATCTACATCGAGACCTAACCAATCAAGTTCCTGAATAATTATATCTTCAAATTCTTTTGTTGATCTTTTTTGGTCTGTATCTTCAATTCTTAAGACAAGCTCCCCCTCATTTTTTCTGGCCCAGAGCCAGTTAAAAAGCGCTGTCCTCATATTACCAATATGAATTTTTCCGGTCGGAGAGGGGGGAAACCTCAGTCTCATATCACTCACGGTTAATTCCTCCTTAATTGTTATGATCATTATTGCATTTATTTAAGTTTATTATCTCTTATATTACACTTGTACCGATTGCTAGCTGTTCTGGTCCATCTACTAAAGCATGACCAAACTTACCAAAAATAGCCACAGATACATATTCCGGTCCTCTTACTACAGCAATTTTAAAACCGCCGCCGAGACCGGGATTAATTAAGGCTAACTGACTATATGCATCTTTAACTGCATTGGACACAGCTGATTTTTCACGGGAGTTTTCAGATATTACTCCTCTGGCAATCGCTGCTACAGTTGTACTTTCTCTTAGTTTAACCGGTAATTTTTCTGCATTAGCACCGGTCTGGGTTATTGCACCTTTGTAACCATAACCACTTATCTTTTCAAGCCAATATTCTTCATATTCACGGCTGCGGGTCATCGCTAAATAGATAGCTGCACTTTCCGGGTTAATATTCTTTTTCTCAACCTCTAATTCTTCTTCATCTTTCATATAACCATATACAATATCATCAGCAGTAATTATACCGACTAATTCATCATCTTTATTAACAACCGGCATCCCGCCAATCTGGTTGTTCGATAAAATCTTAGCTGCTTTTTGTACGGTATCAAGTTCTTTAATCGTAATTACATCTTCTGACATATACTTTCCAATCTTTTCTTTTATATTATCATTATTCATTAAATCTCCATCTGTTAAAATACCAACTATATCATCATCTTCAACTACAATAAGTCTACCAATTTTATTTAATGATAATACTCTTTCTGCTTCCATTACGGTTGAATCCACTTTAATTGTTATAGGATTCTTTGTCATAATATCTTTAATTAACATTATTTCTTCACCTTCCTCAATACTAGATAATTATTTGTTTTCTAATAGTACTACTGCTTGTGCACCTATCCCTTCAACTCTCCCGATAAATCCCAGTCCTTCCGTTGTCGTAGCCTTAATATTTATTTGTGTGGTATCTACTTTTAATATTTCGCTTAAATTTTTTTCTATTTTGTTTTTATATTTTTTTATCTTTGGTTTTTCAGCTAAAAGAATTAGGTCTGCATTGATTAATGTGTAGTTATTATTAAACATTATTTCTACAACAGTGTCAAGTAATTTACTGCTGCGAATATTTTTATATTTTTGGTCGCTATCCGGGAAAAGTTCTCCAATATCACCTTTTCCCATAGCACCCAGTAGAGCATCAATTAGAGCATGAATTAAAACATCTGCATCCGAATGTCCTTGCAAGCCAAAGTCAGACTCTATTTTAATTCCACCCAGATATAAAGGACTTTCTTCTGTAAAGGGATGCACATCAAAACCTATTCCTACTCTCATCTTATTCTCTCCTACTTTTTAATATCTCTTCAGCAATAGTAATATCAATTGGGGTCGTAATCTTAATATTTTCATACGAACCCTCTACTATTTTAACACTTTTGTTCATTAATTCTATTAAATAGGCATCATCTGTAATATTTTTATCATAAATATCACTCTGATGAGCTTTTTTAATCAATTCATAACTAAAAGCCTGGGGGGTCTGAATAGAAGTTAAGTTATCCCTATTTATCGTTTTAACTACATAATTATTGTGATCTTTCACCTTGATAGTGTCTTTTACATCGACACCTGTGGTAACGGCCTCTTCTTTTTCTAAAGCCCCAATCACATTATTGATAATTTTTTGGGTGATTAAAGGCCGGGCACCATCATGTATAATTATGTAATCAGTTTTCTTAGGGGCCTTTTTTATACCATTAAAAACCGATCCTTTTCTACTCTGACCGCCTTTTACCATCTCAATCTTTTGCCTGCCTTTCTTAAAAAGAGATAATATCTCTCTTTCACAACGGTCCATCTCATTTTCCTGCAAGACCAAAGTAATCTTATCTATAAAAGAATTGCTGACAAAATTATGAAGAGTGTGGTAAAGTACAGGTTTATCTTCCAATTTGAGGTATAATTTATTTTCTCTTATCCCCATCCGGCTGCCCATCCCGGCAGCTGGAATTACTGCAGTTATATACATATTAAATCTCCTTTTAGATTAAAAATAGATTTTAATATTCACCTTCAGATTTGGGTTTGGCAAAAATCATACGGCCGGCAGCAGTCTGTAAGATACTGGTAACCATAACTGAAATATCTTCATCCATGTACTCAATTCCGTTATCAACTACAATCATTGTACCGTCATCTAAATAACCGATACCCTGCCTATCTTCTTTACCTTCTTTAATAACTTTAACATCCATTTCTTCCCCGGGAAGTACGACTGGTTTAACAGCATTGGCCAGTTCATTAATGTTTAATACAAATACTCCCTGCAGTTCAGAAACTTTATTTAAATTAAAATCATTTGTAACTATTTTTGCTTCAAACTCCTGGGCCATTTTTACCAACTTGCTGTCAACTTCCGGAATCTCTTCATAATTCTCTGATACAATATCGACATCTATCCGGTTGTCCTTTTGCATTTTCTTTAAAATATCGAGACCTCGACGGCCGCGATTTCTCTTCAATCCATCTGATGAATCAGCAATATGTCTTAATTCTTCTAAGACAAATTCAGGGATCATTAATTTACCTTCTACAAATCCGGTTTTACAAATATCATAAATCCTCCCATCAATAATTACACTTGTATCTAAAATCTTTTTAGTTATACTGCTGTTTTTACTGCCTGCAAAAAACTTCTTGTTTTCAAACAATAAGTTAAAAATATCATCAGATTTATAAAGGGCCAGGGTTAAACCTAAATATATAAAAATAACATTAATTAAAATTTGTAAAGGCAAACCCAGCTTGGGAATCGAAGAAATAGAAAAAGCAAGATTAATAAGAGAACCAATTATTAGTCCGAGTATAATACCTAGAAAAGAAATAATAACTTTTTTCCAGGAAAATTCTTTTAACTTATAATCAAAATTCAAAATAAAGTCAAGCAACTTTTCTAGTAAGTAAGATATTAAAAAATAACCTATAAGAGCACCTATAATAATTCCAATAAATTGTTTGCTAATTAGAAAAGACCATATATTACTGGTAGTAAATTCGATTTCTTCTGCAAAGCCCAACATTACAACACTATTATATCCAATAACAGCACCAATAATTCCAAAAATAAATTTCACTATCTTCTTCAGCATTCAATATCACCTCCTTATCCTGTTACCTTATTTAATTATCATCTTTTTTAAAAACCACCTCTCTTTTTTAATCCTCATCATCATTTACATTGGGATTATTTTCTAATATGTTATCTATCTTTTCAACAACGACTTCTTCTGACATGTCCTTAGCTAATACCAATTCACTGATTAAAATCTTACGGGCATTACTTAACATCTTCTTTTCACCGGTAGATAGACCTTTTTCCATATCCCTAATGGTTAAGTTCCTTACTACCTCAACTACTTCATAAATATCACCGGTTTTTAATTTCTCCATATTCGCTCTATATCTTCTATTCCAGTTTTGAGACATCTTAGACTTTTCACCTTTTAAAAGGTGAAAGACATTTTCAGCCTCTTCTTCGTCAATTACATCTCTAATACCTATTTCTTCAACTTTATGAACCGGGATCATAACTCTCATTTCTCCAATTGGTAATTCCATAATATAGTACTTCTTTTCTTCACCGAGAATTTCTTTTACTTCTATATCGACAATTGTACCGGCTCCATGATTTGGGTAAACTACTTTATCTCCTTTTTCAAACATATTATCAACCTTCCTTTATAATCATTTTAGATATGTCTATCTAATAAGACTTGATCTCTTAACCGCCTGAGACCATCTTTAATAGCCTGGGCTCTCACTTCCCCAACACCCTCTACCTCATCTAATTCATCAAGGGAAGCTACATTAATCTCATTTAAGTCACCGAACTCTTCCACTAAATTTTCTATTACGGGCATTGGTAAACGGGGGATTTTCCTTAAAATCCTGTATCCGCGTGGTTCAATTAATAGATCAAGTGAATTCACATTACCACCATGTCCCATTACATTCCTGATTTCCCTGGTAGATAGCATGTCATCTTTATTTAGTTCATTTAACTCTTCAATTACATCTTCGGCAGTTATGCCTTCCTCCAGCTTTTCGTCTGAAATATAGTCTTTGATAAGTAATTTATTTTCTTCTTCTACATTCATTACCAATTCTTCTAACTGCATTTTTATCAGTCGGCCTTCATTACCTAGTTCTAATATATATCGTTCAATTTCATTTTCTATTTTAAGAACCATTTCAGCCCTTTTAATCACCGTTACCACATCTGCTATTGTAACTAAATTTTCAAATTCAAGGGCACTTAAATTAATTAAGGTCTGGTCAAACACCTTTCTATATTTTTCAAGGGTCTGGACTGCCTGGTTAGCTTTAGAAAGGACCACTCTGATGTCTTCCAGTACATGTTTTTTATCCTCTTTATATAGTGTTATGATATCTCTTCTCTCTGAAATGGCAATTACTAAATTAGAGGTCTGTTTGGCAACCCTTTCAGCTGTTCTATGTCTTGCCCCAGTTTCACTGGAACTGATTGTAGGATCAGGGATTAATAATGCATTGGCATAAATAATATTTTCAGCATCTTGATCCAGAACGATCGCTCCATCCATTTTGCCAAGTTCATAAAGACTGGTCGAGGTTAATTCAGCATTAATTTTAAATCCACCATCAACGAGACTTTCTATCTCCTCGTCATTTTCTGTTAATATTATTAAACCTCCCGTTTTTGCTCTTAATATATTTTCCAGTCCTTCTCTAAACTGTGTACCAGGAGCTATTAACTCTAATACTTCATTTAACCATTCTTCATGATCTTTCACAGGGCAGCCTCCTTTATTTTGATAATTTTATAACTAATAGTTAAAATATAAATCTAAACCTTCCTGTAAGTTTTTTATCTCAATTAAATTTAATTCGGGGTCAAACATCCTCTCTTGAACATTCCCAGAAGGAACTATTATATTTTTAAAGCCTAATTTTTTTAGTTCTTTAATTCTTTTATTAAACAGGTTAACAGCCCTAACTTCTCCTGTTAAACCGACTTCTCCTAAGACAGCCGTATTAGAATCTACGGGGAAATCTCTAAAACTTGAGATAACGGAAAAGACTATCCCTAAATCTATAGCGGGTTCACTGGCATATAAACCTCCCGTGATATTGACATGTACATCACTTGCTTTAAAATTAAAACCGAGCTTCTTTTCAAGCACGGCTAAAAGAATTGATAGCCTTTTTTTGTTAATACCAGTAGTTAAACGCTGGGGAGTAGAATAAGCTGTATCAGTCACTAAAGCCTGTATCTCTATTAAAATAACTCTATTACCGTCCATGATTGGTACTATAATAGAGCCGCTTGCATTTTCCGGTCTTTCACTGATAAAGATCTGGGAAGGATTTTTAACTTCCTCTAAACCATCGGAACTCATTTTAAAAATTCCCATCTCATCAGTTGAACCAAATCTATTTTTTAAACCTCTCAAAATGCGGTAAGAATAATTTTGATCTCCTTCCATTTGCAGCACAGTATCCACAATATGTTCTAAAACTTTAGGTCCGGCTAGATTACCCTCTTTTGTAATATGGCCAATTATTATAATCGGTAAATTAGTTTCCTTAGCCATTCTGAACAAACTAGAAGAAACTTCTTTAATCTGGGTAATACTGCCGGCCGAAGAATCAATTTGCGGGTGTTTAACCGTTTGAATGGAATCAATGATGACAAGATCGAAATCTCTTTTCTCGATCACTGCCTTGATTTTTTGATAATCAACTTCAGATAAAATAAAAATATTTTCATGGATTGTATCGAGCCTCTCAGCTCTCATCCTTACCTGATTGACAGATTCTTCGCCTGTAATATAGAGTATATTCTTATTTTTATTTGCCAAAAGGAAAGCCACCTGCAAAATCAAGGTGGATTTACCAATACCCGGAGAACCTCCCATTAAAATCAAGGATCCTTCTACAATTCCCCCACCTAATACTCTATCCAGCTCTGTTAAAGAAGTAGGGAAACGACTCTTTTGGGATCCCGTAATTTGATCAAGAGATTCAATTTTGGGTAACTTTATTTCTTCCGCTTGAAAATCATTACCTCCCTGGCCTTCTGAAGGAGTATACTCTTTGATTGAATTCCATTCACCGCAATTTATACATTTGCCCATCCAATTTTCAGTTTTATAACCACAGTTCTCACAGATATACTTCTTTTTATTTTTTGCCATTATTACTCTCCAATTATATAGACACAAGATTGTTTAATTATATATAATTATACCATTTTTAAGCAGTTTTTACAAGATTGAAACCCAGCCTCTCAGCTGGGTTCATTTCTAGCTTATTCAACTTTATTAAATACTAATTCATCATCTTTTTCATCTACCTCTACTTTGTCTCCTTCAGCAATATCTCCGCTTAATATTTTCTCAGATAAGCGGTTTTCTACCATTCTCTGGATCGCCCTTCTAAGGGGTCTAGCTCCAAATTCTGCATCAAACCCTTCGTCTATTAATTTCATCTTGGCATCTTTAGTGATATCTATTTCAATTTCTTTGGCATCCAGTCTTTCCTGTAGTTCTTTAATCATTATCTCAATTATCTTGGTAATATGGTCTTTATTGAGAGAATGAAAGACAATGGTTTCATCTATTCTATTTAAAAATTCAGGTCTGAAGGTATCCCTTAATTTAGATATTACATTTTCCTTCATGTTTTCATATTCAGACTCTTCATCTTTTTCAGCTGTAAAGCCGAGCTGTGACTGCTTTTTAATATAGTTTGCTCCCACATTGGAAGTCATAATTACTACAGTATTTTTAAAGTCGACCTTTCTACCCTGCGCATCGGTTAAGGCACCATCATCTAAGATCTGGAGTAATATATTAAATACTTCCGGGTGAGCTTTTTCTATTTCATCAAAGAGAATTACTGAATAAGGTCTTCTTCTCACCGGTTCTGTCAACTGCCCCCCTTCTTCATGACCGACATAACCGGGAGGTGAACCGACTAATCTAGAAACAGCATGTTTTTCCATATACTCTGACATATCAATTCTTATCATGGCATCTTCATCATCAAACATCGCTTCTGCTAATGTTCGGGCTAATTCAGTCTTACCTACCCCGGTTGGGCCTAAGAAGATAAAGGAACCAATCGGCCTTTTGGGGTCTTTAAGACCGGCTCTTGCCCTTCTTACTGCCTGTGATACGGCTTTGATTGCCTCATCCTGTCCAACCACGCGTTCATGTAAGTGTTCTTCTAATTTAAGCAGTTTTTTGGTTTCTGTTTCTTCTAATTTGGTGACAGGTATACCGGTCCAGCTGGAAACAATTTGCGCAATATCTTCGGTCTCTACTACCATATCATTGCGGCCCCTTGTCTGCTGCCATTCTTCCTGCAGCTCTTCTAACTCTTTTTCCAGCTCTTTTTCTTTATCTCTAAGTTCAGCTGCTTTCTCGAACTCCTGATTTTTAACAGCCGCTTCTTTTTCTTTTTCTACTTCTTCTATTCTTTCATTTAATTCCTTCAATTCATTAGGACGGGTATTATTTCTTAACCTCACCCGCGAAGCTGCCTCATCCATTAAATCAATTGCTTTATCCGGTAAAAACCTATCAGTAATATACCTATGAGAAAGGTTAACAGCTGCTTCGATAGCTTCATCGGTTATTTTAACTTTATGGTGTGCTTCATAAGGATCTCTTAATCCTTTTAAGATTTCCACGGACTGTTCAGGCGTATTTTCTTCAATCATGATAGATTGAAATCTGCGTTCTAAAGCTGCATCTTTTTCAATATATTTTCTGTATTCATCTAGTGTAGTTGCACCGATCGCCTGTAATTCGCCTCTGGCTAGAGCAGGTTTTAAGATATTGGCAGCATCAATTGCACCTTCGGCTGCTCCTGCCCCGACGAGAGTGTGCATTTCATCGATAAATAGGATAACATTACCGCTTTCCACTATCTCAGACATCAAAGCCTTTAGTCGTTGTTCAAACTCTCCTCTATATTTAGAACCAGCTACTAAAGAACTCAAATCAAGAGCTACTACCCTTTTATCCAAGAGTATCTCTGGTACATTTTCATCTGTAATACTTTTTGCCAGTCCTTCTACAATTGCGGTTTTACCAACACCAGGCTCACCGATTAAAACCGGATTATTCTTGGTTCTCCTGCTAAGCACCTGGATAACTCGTTCAATTTCTTTTTCTCTCCCGATCACGGGATCAAGTTTATCTTCAGCCGCCATCTCGGTTAAATCACGGCTGTATTTATCTAATTCGGGTGTATCGCTTTTTTCGGTTTCAGCACTATTTTGAGAACCATCACTTAATATATCCATTATTTCTTTCTTCACTTTCTCTAGGTCTACTCCAACTTCCTGGAGAATTCTAATAGCTACACCTTCTCCTTCTGCAATTAAACCTAACAAGATGTGTTCTGTGCCAATATAGTTATGGTTTAACTTCCTGGCTTCTTCCATTGAAAGATTTAATACTTTCTTGCTGCGGGGGGTTAAGCCGATTGTACCATCCACTTTTGTTTTACCTTTGCCTATAATGGATTTAATTACATCTATAATCTGGTTCTCTTTTAGATTTGCTTCTTCGGAGAGAACCTTACCTGCAATTCCCTTTTTTTCTTTTACTAAACCAAGCAGAATATGCTCGGTTCCAACATAATTATGATTCAATTTTTTTGCTTCAGATTCGGCCATTGCTATGACTCGCCTGGCCCGTTCTGTAAATTTACCAAACATTATATTTAGCCTCCTTTGCCATTTAGTTCTGTCTGTATTAGCTCAGCTCTTTTTAGATCTCTTTTGGTAGAATCAACTTCTTCTCCTATTAAAGACTGTAGATGGGCCGGTCTGATCAGGATAAATAGTCTCTTTAAAAGTAAAGAATCTATCTCATTTATTACTCCCATCTCCATCCCTAATTTAACATAGGAAAGTAATTCCATGGCTTCACTTGTAGATATACTATATGCATATTTTAATTTACCATAAGATCTTAATATTTCATCTTTTATAAAAACTTCTCTTTCTTTGAACAGTTTATTTCTGGCATTTTTTTCTTGAGTTATAACCTGTTTTGTTACACTTTCTAAATTTTCTATAATATCTTCTTCCTTACTCCCGAGGGTGATCTGGTTAGAAATTTGGTAGATATTACCGGCAGATTCACTGCCTTCTCCATAAATACCCCGGACAGTCAGTCCTAATTTACCAACAACTTCAAAAAGCCTATTTATATTATTGCTTAAATTTAATCCCGGTAAATGGACCATGACTGAGGATCTTAAGCCAGTCCCCACATTAGTAGGACAGGCTGATAGGTAACCCCAATCTTTGGAAAAAGCGAATTCTGTATCTCGTTCTAAAATATCATCAAGTTGATCAGCTATTCGCCAGGCTTTTTTGATCTGTAAGCCCGGTAAAAGGATCTGAATCCTTAAATGGTCTTCTTCATTAACCATAATACTGATCTTTTCGTCCTGGTCATAAAATAGGATCTTACCATAGCCGTCATTTTTTACAAAATGAGGGCTGCTTAAATTTTTTTCTACATACATCATCTTTTTTACCGGGGATAGTTTTTCCATTTCAATATAATTGAACTTATATTTATCACCGGCAATTTCTAATTCTTTATCTAATAAGATATCTTTAATAATATCAACGACTTTATCTAACTGTTGTTTATTAGATTGTCTGGGAAAGGGCAGCATCTTTAAATTTCTGGCCAATCTAATTCTGCTACTTAGGATTATATCATCTTTGCTTCCCTTGTTTTTTATCCAGTTACTCAATGATATGTTTTTATCATTGAACATGGTTATTCACTCCCTATTTTTTGCTCCAGAGCATAAATTTCGTCTCTAATTTCAGCAGCTCTTTCAAAGTTTTCATCTGCAACTACTTTTTCCATCTCTTCTTTTAATTCCTGTATATCTCGTTTAACTCTTAGATATTTATCCTTATCTTTGGGTATTTTACCTACGTGTTTTTCACTTCCTTGAATTCTTTTGATCAATGGCCGCAATTTATCTTCAAAAGTGTTATAACATTCAGGACAACCAACTCTACCTTCTCTTCTGAATTCTTCATAAGTAAGGCCACAGTTATCACACTTTAATCCCTTTGTGCTTTTTTCTTCATAATCTTCTACATTAGGATTTAAAATACCTGCAATCAAATTCTTGAAGGAAAATACGTCATTATCATCTATATGTCCAGTCTCCTTCGCACACTGTTCACACAAATATACTTCTGATTTCTCACCATCCACATATTTGGTAATGTGAATTGTAGCTTCTTTTTCCTTACATTTATCACAAAGCATATAAATCCCCCTTTCTATCCCTTACATTAAATCTTGAAAATAGCTTTTAGTGTATTTTTAAGTACCTGAGCTCTTATGGCATTTTTTTCTTCATTTTCAAAACCAATAGACTCTTTACTAATAGCCGCTTCCAGGAGAACTCGATCTCTTTGTCTAATTAAATTGTTCTCATGTAGTCTTTTTATTATACCTTTTGCTTCCTTCGGTTGTAAAGGTCCTTCTAACTGTTTTATAATATTCTTCATCGCCTCGTTTTTAGAATTCAATTTAACTTTTATAATACGAACGTATCCTCCGCCACCTCTACGACTTTCAATAATGAAGCCTCTTTCAACGGTAAAACGGGTATCTAATACATAATTTATCTGGGAAGGAGCACAGTTAAAATCGTCTGCAAGTCTATTACGCTTGATTTCAATTTCACCTTCATACTGTTGAATCAAGTTACGTAAATATTTTTCTATCTTGTCAGAAAGACTAGACATTATAGATCCCCTCTTCACTTTGACTTTTTTTGACCTTCTAATAATATAATACTATATTCATATCAAAATTCAAGGGGTTATTTAATATTTTTAAAAAATTTAAAAAAACCGCCACAAAGTGACGGCTTTAATTAATTGCTTAGATTGAGACTGTATATTATTTTAATGAAAATCAAGATAATAATTATTATTACCATTATGATAGCAAGAATATCAATTTCTCTATAAAGTGAAAATATACCAAGAAATAGTAATAAAGAACCTAAAAGCATAATACTTTTAGCAGCTTTATTATAATCTTTATGACTTTTTAATTTAAAAGGAAGTATCTTATGTTTCCCCTTCCAAATTAAAAAACTATAAATTAAAACCGTTATTCCAATAACAATTAACATATGTAAACACCTTTTTTGTGTATCAAATAAAAATGGCTCCCCGAGCAGGACTCGAACCTGCGGCTCGATGGTTAACAGCCATCTGCTCTACCAGCTGAGCTATCGGGGAGCGTATACATTAAATAAAAAAGATTCCGGCAGTGACCTACTCTCCCACAGGGTCACCC
>DATGCJ010000130.1:0-12749 GCA_035312025.1 Halanaerobiales bacterium
GATTAAGACAGCCAGCATGACCCAGGGATAAAACTGATTGGTGACAACTTCTACTGTGCTGACCTGAACAGCATCTTCAAAAGGTGCATACATCGAACTCATCATGGAACCCACCACTACCGGTACCATATAAGGTATCAAATAGTTTAAGGTTGTCCCGGCACAGTCCATCAGGTTAGCCCTACGGTAACCGCTGATACTATATTTTTCGCCCATTTCATTGGCGATTTCACCGGTCCCGATGATAGCAGCCGTATTGAGTCCGGTGAGCACATTTAATGAAATCAATAAGGAAACGATTGATAGTTCAGCTGTTCTTACACCCCTGACAAATTTGGCCATCATATTTATTATTATATCGATCCCGCCCCCTTCTTTGAGGAAGTTAATCTGGGCGAATAAGATTAATACAACTATTATAGTGGGGACCGAGCCCTGGATACCTTCTAAAATAATTCCGCCGGCCCCAAATGGTTCCGGTACATTAATAATCATATTCGGGGTAATAATTCCGGTTAAAAGTCCGAGTACTAAACCTGTAATTATACCGTAACTGAGAGCTTCTATTAAATGGTGCTGTCTTACACAAAGATAGACAATTACAATTGGCACTAACAGAAAAAGCAGGCTGAGCGGCTCGGGTGTACCTACATATTCGCTAATTTGATCAGAAAGGCTGCCCCCGCGGCCGATCAAGCTGTATAATACAATGGTAATTAAAGCGGTTGGTATTGAATACTTGAGCCTGCTTTTAACCACACCTCCAATATCCATCCCCTGGGTTGTGGCCGAGGCAATTGTTGTATCGGAAACCGGTGATAGGTTATCACCAAAAGCACCGCCCGAGACTATTGCCCCAATTAATAGGGCGGGGTTACTGCCGACCAGATAACCGACCGGATAGAGGATAGGACTTACAACGAAAATAGTTCCGACCGAGGTGCCCGTCGAAAGAGCTACGATTCCGGTTAGTATAAAGGTTGCTACTACAAATTTACTGCCGACCAGATTCATATTGACAAGATAAGTTGCTAAAGTTTTTACTAACCCGCTTTCATTAAGAATAGTACCTGAGATTCCGGCCAGCATTACAGCCGCAACCAAGATCATGGCAACCCGGGAACTAAACCCGTCAATTATCACATTGGCGAACTTTTCTTTATCCTTAACAAAGGGCATGATAAAGATTAAGGGTAATAAAAAGACCACCCAGTATTCAGGTATATTGGCATTTTGTAAGGCTATGTAGACCAGTCCAACTAAGGCCAATAAGATGGGGACAAAGACCATATACTTTCCACCGTAAAACTTTAAAGCATCATTTTGTTTCGTTCTTTCCATTTTTAATACTCACTCCTCTCATACTCTCTACTTAAATAATATTTCTTTCCTTAAGATCAATTACAATGTCAGCAAGCCCTAATTCCCTTAACTTGTTTTCGGTCGGAAGACCGGTTGCGACTTCCCAACCGCGTGCTTTATAGTATTCATCTAACATCGGTTCTAACTCTACTATACTTCCGGCTGATTCACCGCATTCTTCCGGTAGTGGTTCATTTAAAAAACGATCCGGTAGGCTGTCATCTTCGCGCCTGATTCCTTCTCTGACTATATAGGCCCTCTCCACATTCATGATTCTTTCCGCTGACTTTTGTATTTCTTCAACTGTGAAATCATATTCGGTTAAGGCATTTAAAAGTTCGGCAGCTTCTTTAAAAGAGATAATTTCCATATTTACTACCGTGTTTTTACAGGCTTCCAGACAGTCGGCCAGGACGCATCTTTCTTCATAAAATTTTACAACCCTACCTTTGCCTTTATACTCCAGTCTAAAAGCTGATTCCGGATGTCCAAACCTTCTTTTACCCTCGGCAGCATTTTGACTGAATTCAAACCAGGGTTCACTGCGCAGGTGGTCACCTCCTCTGGTAGCAACTGCTACCCCGAGGCCATAACCTTTAATACCGCGCGGATCAGCCTGAAAGATTTCTAAACCTTTAACATGCATGGCCAATTTTTTTGTATCTTTACCGATTCTTTCAGCAGCTTTGACAACCCCGTCTGCTAAAAGGTTACCAAAGCCTTCTCTGTTTTTTATCTTTTCTATTAAGGCAAAAACCGCTTCACTGTTTCCGAAGTTAGGTTTGAGTCCATCAACTTCTTCACTACTTAAGATACCTTTTTCATAAAGTTCCATGGTAAAGGCGATACATTCTGAAGTAGTAATTACATCTAGGCCGTAACGGTTACATAAATCTACACCATGTAGGGCATCTTCAATATCCGAGACACCAACCCGGGAAGAAAAACCGGCTAGTCCTTCAAATTCGGGCCCTTCGCTTTTTAATCCTTTGTATTTGCCCTCCTTAATTTCAAAAAATCTACTGCAGGGAATTGTACAGGCAAAACAGCCCTTTTCCTTCTGCTTATAGTTTTCTTCTAAGTATTCTCCACTTACTTTATCACCAGCTTCAAAGTAGCCGGTCTGGAAATGTCTTGTGGCCAGACAGCCCAGTTCATTTAAAGAAGATACCAGCTGGGTAGTACCGAGTCTGGTCCTTATCTCATATTCAGAATGGTTTTTAATTTCTTGATTCATCTTATCTATTAATGTTTTGAACTTGTCCGGCTTTTTAGCTCCGAGATCCCTGGTACCTCTCACTGCTATCGCCTTAATATTTTTACTGGCCAGAACCAGTCCCATACCGGTTCTAGCTGCAGCCCGCACCATGTTACAGAAGATACCGGCATACTTAACACCGTTTTCAGCTGCCGGCCCGATGGCGGCTATTTGTACCCGACTGTCACCCAGTTCTTCCTTTATCTTCTCCTGTGTCTCAAAAGTATCTAACTGTTTTAAGTGTTTGGCTGATCTAATTTCCGCCTTTCCATCTTTGATATATATGTAGGAAAGCTGGTCTGCTTTACCTTCCAGAATAATTTGATCAAAGCCGGCAAATTTAATTTCAGGCCCTAAAAAGCCGCCTGTATTTGAATCCCCCAGAATATTGGTTTGGGGTGATTTGGCTGTAAAGTTTACCCGGGCCGCTCCCGGGAATAGGGTTCCGGTTAAAGGGCCCACGCCAATAAACATCTTATTATCTTCACTTAAAGGGTCAACTTCAGGGGGAACTTCCTCATAAAGGCGGCGTACATTCAATCCGCGTCCCCCGAGATAAGCTTTTAAAAATTGGGGATCCAATGTTTCTTTTTCTATTGTATTATTACTTAAATTGATACGGAGCGCTTGATTACAGTAACCGTAATTCATTATTCTTTTCCCCCTTTATTATCAAACTTTAAAGCATCGGTTGGACATCTTTTTACACATTCGACTTCGCCCCCACAGAGATTACAGATTAAGGCAGTATCATCATCCGTAAAAGTGATTGCATCAAAGGGACAGGCCTCTGCACATTTAAAGCAGCCGATACATTTATCATCATCAACTAAGACAGCGTTAGTTGCAGGATCTCTACTTAAAGCATCAACCGGACAGGCTTTGATACAGGGGGCATCTCCACACTGGCGGCAGACATAGGGGATATCTTCCCCGGCCCGTTCATTCTTTTCAATTTTCATACGGGAGTTTTTGGCATTAAAACTCTGACTATGTACAAAAGCACAGACCGTTTCACAGGCCCGACAGCCTGTACAGGCCTCCGGATCGACCTGGATCCGGGGTGGTATTTCTTTTTCTTTATCAACTACCTTCCCTGTTTTAGGATCAATTCTATCTATCCTAAAGACAACTCCACCATTTGGATCTGGACAGATAAATCTTTTGGTATGTGGAATCCAGTCATTTTCTTCTTTGATTTCTCTCTGCTTAGCCGGTAGAACCGGCATTAGACTCTGCATTGCCCAGAGACACATATGTTTACCCTCAGGAATTTCTATCTGGCCACCGCTGACGGTAAAGTAGTCTCCGACTTCCATCGGCAGGTCACAAAAACCTTCTATTTCTTCTACAACTATCTTTAGATCATACAAATTAAACAACTCCTTTCTGGTTATTAAAAATTTATGAAAATTAAAAAAGGTGGCACCACGCAATTAAAAAAACCTTCTTCCCGATAGGGACGAAAGATTAATAATTCCGTGTTGCCACCCTTGTTAGTTAATAATAATTAACTCACTTTGTTAAAAACCATCAGTCAAAAGATGATTTTTATTTACTGTTAACGGGTAAAAACCGGCTTTAGGATACTCTATCTTAAAAAGATATTTCCCCCAGCTTCTCACAAGGCCATTCACTTTATTATTTCATTACCGAATTCTCAGCAGTCTCGGCTCTCTGTAAATGAAAGTATAAAGTTACTTTTCTTGGTCAATGAAATTATCTTATTTTATTGTTTTTTATTTTACCACTATAAAGTAACGTTGTCAAGTAAATTACTCTTTAAAGTATATATATACATCACCTATATTTTTTCAAATATTAGATAAAGTTTCTGTTCTTAGCCAGATAGTAAAAAGCCCTATACAAAGAGGCTTTTAAGCTATAAGGCTGAAAGCAAACTGTATATAAAATTTAGAAAATTTATAATTTCTTATATAGTTTGTAATAAATATCGTTCTATTTTATAATTATGTGAAATAAATAATAGGAGAAAGCTATTATAAAAATTCTAGACTGGTTATTTATAAAGAAATTTTTGTATATATTACTTAAATTAGTTGGGAGGTGAAATATAAAATCACATAATTTGAGAGTAGTTAAGTAGAAGTTTTTATAAGTGTTTGAGAAATTTATATAAAACGAATTATAGGAGGAGATAAAATTGCGTAGGAAAATAAGATTTATGTTAAGTTTTGTTTTAATCTTGGTATTAATATTACCGATATTTTCACAAACTGTATTTGGTGCTGAAGGTGATAGGGTTGTTGATGTGACTTTACTGACCAGACCTAAATCGTCTGCTTCTAATGAGTATGAAGCGATCAACTTGGTAGCAAAGAATTTACGCAAAATTGGTGTTCAAGCTGAAGTTAAAGTAACTCCTTGGGAACAGATGGCGGATGTAGTCTGGTATCAAAGAGAATCCTGGGATATTACTGGTTGGCAGATGACCGCACGGCCAGAACGTTTAGATCCAGATGAATTTATATATAACTTGTTTCATTCAAGTACTGCTGAAAAAGGTTATAATTTTATAGGTTATAAAAACCCGCAATATGATAAAATTGCTGAGAAACAAAGGGTTACTATAGACCGAGAAAAACGTAAAGAGTTAATTTATAAAGCTCAAAAAATTCTTGCTGAAGATGTTGCATATATTTATTCTGTTCATCCTAAAATAAATAATGTATATAACAACCAAGTATTTGCCGATGATTCTATGAAGGAGATGGCGGGATTAGGCCTTAAGAATTTTTGGACATATATAAACGCAAAACCTATTAGTGATCAAAAAGATATCGTTTTAAACTTTAATGATACTGTTCAGGCGATAAATCCTCTTTATGTGAGCGGTACAGTTGATTCCTGGATAACAGAATTAATCTGGGATCGGTTGATGAGAATGGGTCAAGATGGTCTACCAAAACCATGGGCAGCCAAAAGTGTTGAATGGCTTAATAAAACTAAGGTAAAAGTTGTACTAAGAGAAGGTATGAAGTGGCATGATGGTAAGCCAGTTACAGTCGAAGATGTTAAATTTTCATTTGAAGTACCAAAAACTGGTGAAGCACCTATGTATAGACCGTTTGTTAAAAAGATAAAAAATATAGAGATAACTGGAGATAACACCCTTATCTTTAACCTAAAAGAACCATGGGCAGCTTTTGAAACAGCCAGTTTAGCTAAAATTAATATTATTCCTAAACATAAATGGAAACCAATTATTGAAGATCTCAAGGATAAACCCAAAAATGCGGAAAGTTATCAGGCGGATAAACCGATTGGCTCAGGTCCCTTTAAATTTAGTAAATGGGAGTTTAATGAAAAGGTAATTTTAAAAGCAAATAAAGAACACTTTCATGCCCCTAAAGTTGAAAATTGGGTGGTAAGATTTGTACCTAATATGGAGGCTACTTTAGGTATGCTAGAAAATGGAGAAATAAACTTCTTGGCAGCGTATACTGGAGATTCAACTTTATTAAAACAAACTGTGGATAATGACGCAAAGTTGACAATGAATTCTTCTGTAGATTTAGGATTTAGATTCCTTGCCCCTAACCATAGAGTTAAACCCTTTAAAGATAAAGCATTTAGAAAAGCAACTGCAGCTTTAACTAATAGACAGATAGTTGCTCAGGTAGTATATAAAGGGTTTGCTGTCCCCTGTGATAGTGTTGTTTCACCTGCCTTAGAATTTTGGCACAATCCAAATATAGATTACCCATCTGGTGGAGTAAAACAGGCTAGACAGATATTAAAAGAAGCTGGTTATAAATGGGATGAACAGGGAAGATTATTATACCCTAAAAATTAGTCAACTTTACACTGCAGGGGGTTTATTCCCCTGCTTATTAAATTGGAGGGATTTATTTGAATTTAAAATGGAAATATTTAATAAAAAGAACCGGACAGATGATTTTAACTATGTGGATTATATCGACTGTTTTATTCTTTATATTTCGATTGATGCCCGGTAATCCTTTAGTTGCATATATAAATCCAACCTTCACTGAAAAACAACAGGAAATATTAATGGAACAATTTGGACTTAATAAGCCTCTATGGATGCAGTATTTTATTTATCTAAAGAATTTATTACAAGGTAAGTTAGGTCAGTCTTTCTTTTTTAAAGAACCTGTTACAAATGTAATTGCTAAGGTTTTGCCAAATACAATATATTTGATGTTAACTTCATTAATTATGGCGTATGTTATAGGAATTATCGGGGGGATTTTTCTTGCTTGGAAAAGAGGCGAAACAATTGAAACTTATGGATTAGTATTTACCCTATTTACAAGGTCAGCTCCCCAATTTTGGGTAGGAATGCTTTTATTGGCTGTCTTCTCTTTTCAGTTAGATATTTTTCCTTCCGGTGGGGTGGCTTCAGCCGGAATAGTGTATGGTTCGGAACTTGAAAAATTATTTTCACTACAGTTTTATAAGCATCTGTTTTTGCCGGCTTTGACCTTAACTATATATCTGTTAGGATTACCCCTCTTATTAATGCGTTCTAATATGCTTGATGTAATGGATGAAGCTTATGTACAGATGGCTAAAATGAGAGGAGTAAATAAAATTAGAGTTATGTTTAAATATGCTGCTCGCAACGCTTTTTTGCCAGTAATAACTGCTATGGCTGTAGGCATCGGATATGCTATGGGCGGAAATGTTGTAATTGAAAAGATATTCAGCTGGCCTGGTCTAGGTAGATTATTGGTAAAAGCAGTTTCTACTAGTGATTATCCTCTAGCTCAAGGAGCCTTTATATTGATAGCTGCTATAATAATATTTATGAATTTTTTTGCCGATATTTTCTATAATATATTAGATCCCAGAGTAAACATAGAAGATAGGAAGTGATAGAAATGCTAAATGTTTTAAAAAATGTAATTAAAAGAACATATAAATTTCTATTGAATGATAAATTTGCATTGGCAGGAGCTCTAATCTATATATTCTTTATTATAATTGCAATTTTAGCTCCCTATATTGCTCCTTTTAACCCCTATAAAATGCAGACAGTAGAAGGTCAGTTTATGATGAACAAATCACCTGGTGATAGATTTTTGCTAGGGACTACAGATATGGGTAGAGATATTTTTTCCCAACTGGTATATGGAGTAAGACCTGCTCTTTTAGTGGGTTTTACAGCTGCCTTTTTTGTGGTAATAATCGGTACTTTAGTTGGGCTATTGGCAGGTTATTATGGAGGGAAAGTTGACAGTGTTTTAATGCGTTTGACAGATGTAGCATTTGGTATTCCTTTTATACCATTTGTGATTGTTTTAGTTGGATTTTTGGGACCAAATATCTGGAATATAGTGATGGCAATGGCGCTGCTACTTTGGAGAAACACAGCGCGTGTAATTAGATCCCAGGTTTTAACAGTAAGAGAAAGAAGCTTTGTGGAAGCGGCTAAAGTGTCTGGAGCATCGGATTTTAGGATCATTTTTATCTATATTGCTCCTAATATCTTACCTTTATCATTTCTATATGGCTCGCTTGCAATGGGGTGGGCCATTTTAACAGAAGCTTCTGTGAGTTTTTTAGGTTTTGGAGATCCAGATGTTATCAGCTGGGGCTATATGTTAAATGATGCCTATATTTCCCAGGCTCTTACTCGAGGTGCGTATCACTGGTTTGTACCTCCCGGAATCTGTATTATGTTAATTGTAATGGCTGGATTTTTTATAGGCAGAGGCTCGGAAGAAATTTTACATCCAAAATTGAAAGAATATTAAAAGGAGGGAACAAATGTCATTACTAGAAGTTGATAATTTAAATATAAATTATGAAACTAATAAAGGTATCCGAAAGGCAGTAGATGGAATTTCTTTTAATTTAGATGAAAGCCAGAGTCTTGGGTTAGTGGGAGAATCTGGTTGTGGCAAGTCTACTGCTGTTAAAGGAATAATAGGTGTACAACCAAAGAATGCTTTTATACCAGAAGGTAAAATAAGGTATAAGGGGGAGAACATTTTAGATTACTCAGAAAATAAAATGAATGATTTAAGATGGTCAGAGATTTCTTTTGTTCCCCAGGCTGCCATGGATTCATTAAACCCGGTTTATACTGTAAAAAACCAGTTTCTCGAAGTATTAAAATCAAAAGGTAATATGGAAAAAAAGAAAGCGGTAAAAAGGGCTAAGAATTTATTTAAAAAAGTTGGTCTTAGTGAAGGATTGTTGAATTATTATCCTCATCAATTTTCAGGTGGAATGAAGCAGAGAGCTATAATTGCTCTTGCTTTAGCATTAAAACCCGGATTGATTATAACAGATGAACCAGTAACAGCTCTTGATGTAATTGTTCAACATCAAATATTAAGAGAAGTCAAAGAACTTCGTAAGGAATTTAATATTTCTTTGATTATGATTACCCATGATATTTCTGTAATTGCAAAAACCTGTGAATATATAGCGGTAATGTATGCTGGTAAAATAGTAGAGAAGGGTCCAGCTAACAAAATACTGAAAGAACCCCTGCACCCTTATACCATGGGATTGGAAAATTCTTTTCCCGATATAACAAAACCAGATAAAGAATTAATTTCTATACCTGGGGTACCACCAGATTTAATTAACCCCCCTTCGGGCTGTAGATTTGCGGATAGATGTCCATTTGCAGAAGATATTTGTTATAGTGAATCACCAGAATTAAAGAAAATAGATGAAGATCACTATTCTGCCTGTATTCATACAGAAAACTTGCAAAAACTACGGGATCAATCTGGGGAGGTAGAGACATGGAGAAGAGCAATATAATTAATGTTAGTAATTTAAAAAAGCATTTTTTAGTTGATAGAAGTTTATTTGGCGGTCAAAAAGAAAAATATTTAAAAGCAGTAGATGGTATTAGTTTCAAGTTAAAAGCAGGAGAATCTCTAGGTTTAGCCGGAGAATCTGGTTGTGGAAAAACTACTACTGGTAAACTTTTATTAAAGCTTCATTCTCTGACAGGAGGTTCATATTATTTTGATGGAAAAGATATTACTGAATTCGTTGATAAAAGTAAAGAAAAAGCTTTTCGCAAAAACGCTCAACTGATATTTCAAAATCCTTATGAGGCTTTAAACCCTCGTTTTACGGTTTATCGATCATTATTGGAACCACTTATAATACATGGTATCGGCAAGAAAAAAGATAGAAAAGATAAGATTGTTCAGATGCTAGATAAAGTTAATTTGACTCCTGCTGAAACGTATTTAGACAAGTATCCTCATCAATTAAGCGGAGGCCAACTTCAGCGGGTGGTGATAGCCAGAGCTTTAATAGTTAATCCCTTATTTATTGTGGCTGATGAACCAGTGTCTATGTTGGATGTTTCAGTGAGAGCTGGTGTTTTAAATCTTTTAAAAAAGATCACCAAGGAAATGGACTTAACAACTATCTATATTTCGCATGATCTTTCTTTGATTCAATATATGTGTGATAATGTAGCCATAATGTATTTGGGAAAAATTATGGAATATGGACCAGCCCGAGATGTGATACAAAATCCTAATCATCCCTATACTAAAGCTTTAATAAGTGCGGTGCCGACCCCAGACCCTGAGTTAAGAAAAGAAGAAATTAATATTAAAAAACATGTATCTGATCCGATTGATTTACCTCAAGGGTGTAATTTTCAAAATAGATGTCCAATATCTGAAAGTAAATGTAGTCAAAAAACCCCTGAGTTAAGAGAGATTAAGCAAGATCACTATGTCTATTGTCATCAATTTAATTAAGGAGTGAGAGATATGAGAATTGCATATGTAGTTCCAGGTGTAATGGAAAAAAGCGAAATGAATAGAAGAGAGAATTTATTACAAAGTTGGGCTTTCTCCAATGCAAAAGTAGAAGTAGTAGGTGTAAGTGAGGGTCCTGCTTCTATTGAATCAAAGTATGAAGAATATTTAAGTATTCCGGCTGCCTCCAAAAAAATATACCAATTAGAAAAAGAAGGTTATGATGCAGTTATTCTGGGCTGTGCGGGCGATCCGGGCCTGGATGGGATTAGAGAAATTACTAATGATATGCTGGTTACTGGTCCCGGGCAATCCAGTATGCAGCTGGCTGTTATGCTGGGCAAAAAGTTTTCTGTTTTGACAGTAGAGGAAAGCGCTGTTGATATTTTTACAGAGTTAGCCTATAAGGCCGGGGTAAAAAATCGCCTCTCTTCTGTTAAATCATTGGATATACCTGTATTGGATTTATCGGACAATAAAGAACAGGTAATAAATAAGCTGATTAAAAAAGGCCAAACAGCCGTCAAAGAAGATCGGGCGGATGTACTTATTTTAGGTTGTATGTCTCTCGGTTTTTTAGAAGTGGCTGAAAAAATAGAAGATCAACTTGATGTACCAGTAATAAACCCCTCCAAAACTAGTCTAAAGATTACGGAAGCTTTTGTTGATGTGGGTTTAAGTCATTCTAAGCAAGCTTTTATGACTCCACCTAAGATAAAAAATGGAGAGGCAGAAAGTATAGAAGAACTTTATGTCAGCAGCAAATAAGGTTATATTATTTATAAATTAAATTTTTTAAAACAGATCATTTTAAATAATTATAAAATAGTGATCAATTATCTTTGATTTAATTATATATAAATACCTAAAAATTAAGGAGATGATTAAATGGGTTTAAATAAAAACTATCAAGGTTATCAATCATATGAATATTTAGAAGCTGATTATGATTATAAATCATTTGAAATGGCGGATCAGTTAAATAGAGTGGAAGGTTATAAGGTCCCTATAACTGAAAAAGAAGAAGAATTAACAGAAGAGATTATGAGGGATACCGTCATAATTTCCATGCATGAACACCCTGTCCGGTTTCCAGCCGATATTAAAGAAGTATTTGAATATACAAGGCAGGGTAGAGAATTTACTGCGTATAAAGGTTTAGCACATTCACCCTTAGATGGTGTTTTTGATAATTTAATGGATGGCACTTGTGCTATCACATCAAAACACGGATGGAAATGGAGAGATGTAATATATGATTTAGGGATGCGTTTAAGTGATATTGCACATCAAAATTTTGTGATCAAATGCGAAGATGTAGATGATATATTTGGTGCTTATGAAAATGGTCAATTAGCGCTAGTTCCTACAATGGAAGGAGCTGCTATGATTGAAAATGAATTGGATAGAATTGATATTCTTTATGGGTTGGGAGTACGTTCTATAGGTATTACATATAGTGAAGCTAATACCTTAGGTTCAGGTTTGAAAGAAAAACGAGATGGCGGTCTTACTTCTTTTGGTAGACAAGCTGTAGAGAGGATGAATAAAATTGGTATAGCAATTGATATTTCTCACTCGGGCGATCGCACCTCAAAAGACGTAATCGAAGCAAGTGACAAACCGGTGTTTATCTCACACGCTGGTGCCAGATCTCTTTGGGATAGTCCGCGACTTAAAAGTGATGAAGTTTTAAAAGCCTGCGCTAAAAATGATGGTGTTATAGGAATTGAAGCTGCACCTCATACAACTTTGACTAAAAATAATACAAAACATGGTATTGAATCATTTATGGAGCATTTTGAATATATTAAGGAACTAGTTGGAATTGATCATGTAAGCTTTGGTCCGGATACCTTATATGGAGATCATGTGGGATTACACCATGCTTATGCAGAACATCTGTCCATAAAAGATTCCCAATCCCAAGATAAGGATTTTAACGAGGTGGATTATGTAAAAGGTTTAGAAAATCCGACTGAAGCCTCCATAAATATTATTCGCTGGTTAGTTAAAAATGATTACAGTAAACAAGATATTCAAAAAGTAATCGGTGGTAATACTATCAGAGCTCTTAGAGAAATATGGTATTAAAAGAAATACTATTTATTAATAGAATATTAATTATATTATAAAAAGTAGGTAGAAGTCTGTCAGTTAAATTTAACATCTTATAACTGACAGACTTTTTTGTTAATTAATCAGTAAAAATATAGGATATTTCATGGGTTTTTTATGATATTTAAAATAGCTTTAATTTTTAAATTCAGATTCGACTTGAGAAGCAAAAATATGTTATACTAGCAGTGGTTATTCGTTGAGCCTTTTATTGTTATAGAAAAATTTTTAATGTTCTATTCCATTTAAGAAATAACTTTTTATTTAAATTTTCAACC
>DATGCJ010000131.1:0-6733 GCA_035312025.1 Halanaerobiales bacterium
TGTTATAAAAAACAATATAATTGATGGAGGAGAATAATGTCAATAGTTGTATTAAAGTTCGGTGGTACATCTTTAAAAAATAATAAAGCGAGTGCAGCTGCAGTTAAAAGAATAGATGAAATAATTAGAAAAGGGAAAAGACCAGTTGTTATAGTGTCTGCAATTGGTAGAGAAGGATCAGCTTATGCTACTGATACTTTAATTCAATTTGCAGAAGATACGTTTCCAGAACTTGCTAAAAGAGAAAAAGATTTAATCATGTCCTGTGGTGAGATTATCTCTTCAGTTGTTATGGTCCAAAACATTAAGAAAAAAGAAAGACAGGCCCGTGCTTTAACCGGAGCACAAGCCGGTATTTTGACCGATGAAAATTATTGCAATTCCGATGTCATAAATATTAATCCTGAAAATATTTTAAAATTAATTAACAATGATATTATTCCAGTGATTGCCGGTTTTCAGGGAATTAGTGAAAATGGAGAAATTACTACCTTGGGTAGAGGTGGTAGTGATACGACAGCCTCTATTATTGCGGCTGGTCTGGCAGCTGAGAAGATCGAGATTTACACTGATGTGGAAGGTTTATTAACCGGAGACCCTTCTATTATAGAGGAAGCAAAGTTTTTACCAAAGGCAAATTATACCGAAGCCTGTGAACTAGCCTATCAAGGGGCTAAGGTAATTCATCCCGCCGCTGCCGAGATAGCTATGAAGAATAAGATTCCGGTGGAAATTAAGTCTACCTTTAATAATAAAGAAGGTACTCTTATTGATAAATTGGGAGATGAAAAGAAGTTAACACCGATCACCGGTTTAGCGGCCCGTGATGAGATATTCTATGTAAAAATATCAGCTCACCAGGGAATTAATTATGATAATGGTTTACAAGTTTTTCAATTACTGGCCGATCAGAGTATAAGTGTTGACTTTATTAATATAAGAGAGTCGGTTATTTCATTTGTTATAGACAATGAGAAGAGAGAATTATCAAAAGAAATATTATCTAAAAATGACTTTGATTTTGAAATTAACGAAGAATATGTTAAAATTTCTATAGTTGGGGGAGGAATGACCGGACAACCTGGTATAATGGCCAGGATTGTCAATACCCTGCATGATGTTGGGGTTAAGATCTATCAAACCACTGACTCCCATACTGTAATTTCCTGTTTGATAAAAGAAAAGGATAAAATAAAGGCTCTGAACGCCCTTCATGATGCCTTTAATTTAAATACAATTGGAGGTTAAAAAAATGCATAAAAGCTTTGGTAATTTATTAACTGCCATGGTAACACCCTTTGATAATAATTTGAAAGTTGACTATTCCAAAGTAAGGAAGTTATCAAGACATCTGGTTGATGAAGGTTGTGACGGTCTGGTAGTATTAGGTACTACCGGTGAAGTTCCCACCTTAAATTTTCAAGAAAAGTTAGAAATTCTCAGAACGGTTGTCAGTGAAGTTGGTGAAGATGCTAATGTAGTGGCTGGTACAGGTTCCTATTCCACAGAAGCCAGTAAGAAATTAACCAAAGAAGCAGAAGAAATCGGTGTTGATGGAGTAATGCTTGTCGTACCATATTATAACAAGCCGCCCCAATATGCTTTATATAACCATTTTAAAGAGATTGCTGAAAGTACCGAACTTCCTGTTATGATCTATAATGTACCATCCAGAACATCAAGAAATATTGAACCAGAAACTGTTAAGAAATTGGTACAAGATGTGGACAATATAATTGCAATTAAAGAAGCAAGTGGTGACTTAGGGCAGGTTGCCGAATTAAGTTTGATTGAAAGAGACGATTTTTATATTTATAGTGGAGACGATATGCTGACTTTACCCATTATGTCTTTGGGGGGAGAAGGTATTGTCAGTGTTGCTGGACATGTGGCTGCCAAAAAGATAAAAGAAATGATTACCTTATATAAAACTGGTAACCCAGTTCAGTCCAGAGAGTTGAATAAAAAGTTGATTCCAGTATATAATTCGATGTTTATCGATACAAACCCAATTCCGGTTAAAGAAGCCTTAAAGATTACAGGTTTTGATGCTGGATCACCAAGACCCCCATTATATAAATTAACTGAAGAAAAACGAGAAAAATTAGCCAAAGTACTAAAAGAAGCTGATTTAATTTAAATAAAAAATATGTTAATAGTTGAAAAATAATATAGCATAAAACAGCTCCTTAAATACAGTACAAATATACTAATTATGGAGGTGAATAATTTGGCTAACGATACACATTCCGATATTACCATTACACCCTTAGGTGGTGTTGGTGAAATTGGAAAGAACATGATGTTATTTGAAATGGACGAAGAAATGATTATCATCGATTCAGGAGTTAAGTTTCCTGAAGATGATTTATTAGGTATAGATTTGGTAATTCCAGATTTTACTTATGTGATGGAAAATAAAGATAAGGTTAAGGGAATTGTTTTAACACACGGACATTTAGATCATATAGGGGCTTTACCCTATTTATTAAAAGAACTTGACGTACCTGTTTATGGAACTAAACTTACTTTAGGATTGCTACAGGGTAATTTAAAGGAACACAACTTACAGGGAAAGAGAAAACTGAAAGTTGTAACTCCCGGTAAATCCTACCAGGTAGGATCACGCGAGGTAGAATTTATCAGAGTAAACCACAGTATAGCTGATACCTGTGCTTTAGCAATTCATACCCCAGAAGGACCGATTGTTTATGCCAGCGACTTTAAGTTTGACCAAACCCCTATTGATGGAGAGGTGGCAGACTTTCATAAACTGGCTGAACTGGGAGATTCCAAACCGGGCGTTTTAGCCCTCTTTTCAGATAGTACAAATGCCGAAAGAAAGGGCTATACTTTATCTGAAAAGGTGGTCGGTGGAACAATTGATGACATTTTCCGCGAGACACGCGACAGAATAGTAGTAGCAACCTTTGCTTCTAATATTCATAGGGTCCAGCAGATTGCTGATGCCGCAATGAAATTCAACAGAAAGATTGCCTTTACCGGGCGAAGTATGATTGAAAATGTTAAAACTGCCCGCGAACTGGGCTATTTAACAATACCGGAAGATGTAATTCTTGATATTAGAAAGATAAGTAGTCTACCAAATGATCAGGTAGTACTGTTAACTACCGGTAGTCAGGGTGAACCGATGGCTGCTCTAACCAGAATGGCCAGAGGAGACCATTACCATATTAATATCAAACAGGATGACACCGTTATTATCTCAGCTAATGCGATCCCTGGTAATGAAAAATTTGTGGGTCAAACCATAAATCAACTGTTTGAACGGGGCGCAAATGTTATCTATGAAGACATCTCTGGAGTACATGTCTCTGGACACGCCAGTCAGGAAGAGTTAAAGCTAATGATGAACCTGGTAAAACCAAAATACTTTGTACCAACACACGGTGAGTACAGACATTTACACAAACACGCTGAACTGGCCGAAAAAGTTGGTATACCAAAGGATAATATCTATATTGCCGAAATAGGGGATGTAATTAAGTTCGGCCCCGAAAAGGTTGAAAAGAAAAATAATATTACAGCTGGAGATGTCTTAGTCGACGGTCTCGGTGTTGGTGATGTAGGTAATATAGTCTTAAGAGATAGAAAGATGTTATCTGAACATGGTATTCTAATTGTGGTAGTAACTATCGATAAAAATGGTAATATTATAGCAGGACCCGATATTATTACAAGAGGTTTTGTCTATATTCGTGAATCAGAAAAATTAATTTCTGATGCCCAGGAAAGGGTCAGAGAAGCATTGAGAGAATGTGAAGAAAACAATATTACCGAATGGTCAAAGTGGAAATCCACGATAAAGGATTCTCTAAATAACTATATATACAGTAGAATTCATAGGAAGCCCATGATAATGCCCATAATAATGGAAATATAAATAAGCAAACTTAAGGGATGGGTTTTTACTCATCCCTTTCAATTACATATGGTGGAGGATATTTTATGGAGATAGTAAAGATAGTAATATTAGGTATAATTCAGGGTTTAACTGAGTTTTTACCGATCAGTAGTTCAGGACATTTAGTTATCATGCAGAAATTATTTAATATTGAACAAAACCAGCTCTTGATATCAGTCCTTCTACATTTTGGGACCTTAATTCCGGTTCTAATAGTTTTTTGGGAAGATATAAAAGAGATCTTATACTTTAAAAAAGAAAAAAGATACTTCATATTTTTAATCATTATTGCTTCTATTCCTACCGCTTTAATGGGCGTATTTTTTGAAGACTTCTTCGAAAAACTCTTTTCATCTACGCTAAGTACAGCTTCCATGTTAATTGTCACCGGGTTCATACTCTATCTTGGCGATAATCTGGCAGATTACGAGAAAGAAATTACTAACTTTAAGTGGTTAAATGCTGTATTAGTAGGTATTGCCCAAGGGATAGCAATTATACCCGGTATATCTAGATCAGGTAGTACAATCACAGCTTCTTTAATACAAGGTTTAAAGAAAGAAGAGGCAGCCCGTTTTTCCTTTATATTATCGATACCTGTAATCGGGGGTGCCGGTTTATTAAAAGTAGGAGAGGCGGTCAATACAGGTGTGACTAACTTCAATATGACTGCCATTATTTTAGGTATAATTAGTTCTATTATCTCCGGATACATAGCAATCAGATATTTTATCTATATTTTAAAAAAGCAGAAGTTAATCTATTTCTCATATTACTGCTGGTCCATTGGAACAATCATTTTATTGTATGAAGGATTATTTTAAATGTTATTGAATATATATAGTTGAGGTGAAAGTTTTGTCAAAGCAGAAAAAAAAAGGAGATATTAAAATAGAAAAAAGAAAAAATGAGATTTTAGGAATCATGTTAACCGCCTTTAGTATATTCTTTTTTCTAACCATCTATTTCGGTTATAACAGCATGTTAGGGGATCGGATGGTTGAAATATTTCGTTTATTAATTGGAGAAGGAATATACATCCTACCGGTCATGCTACTATTATGGGGAATATTACTGATTAGAAATAAGACCCTTAAATTTAATTTAAAGATTTTTGGTTTTATATTACTATTTTTAACAATAATTTCTTTTGTGCATTTATATAATCATTCCCAACTGACAAACGGTTATATATTTTTAAGAAATGGTGGGGGAGTTGTAGGTGGCGCTATAACCTGGTTTTTAATTAAAGGATTAGGAATAATAGGTTCCTATATAATCCTTTCAGCCTTATTACTGATAGGATTTTTATTATGGACAGACATATTATTACATTCATTTTTCAGAAATTTGAAATTAAGTATTGTTAAAAAACTAACTTCTATTAAGGAAAGTATTGTAGAATTTTCAGATCGCATATTTAGCCAACCGGAAGAAGAGTTAAGTTATCCAAATAGTGGTTCTTCCAGTAAAAACACATCTAATAATTCTACAACTACTCGCAAGAAAAAGGAAAAGAAAAAGAAAAAGACTAAACCAGTTAAAAATACAAAACAGACCCAAAAACAAGAAAATGAAAACTTGCAGGAATTTGAGATAAAAGATAAAACTGCTAAAACAAGTAAAAATAAATCTACCGATGGATTTAAATTACCTAAGTTAAATCTGTTAGAGAATTCAAATAAAAATAAGATAAGATTAGAAAACAAAAGCGAACTATTAGAAGAAACATTAGCCAGCTTTGGGGTAGAGGCAGAGGTTAAAGAAGTAAGCCACGGACCAACTATTACCAGGTATGAAGTTCAGCCTGCCACTGGTGTTAAGGTGAGCAAGATAGTAAACTTAGCTGATGATATATCTCTGGCCCTGGCGGCTCCGGATGTGAGGATTGAAGCCCCCATTCCCGGTAAGTCGGCTGTAGGTATCGAGGTACCTCATCAGAATAATTTAATTGTAAGGTTAGGAGATATAATTTCGACCGATAAATTTCAATCAGCTGACAGTAAGTTGACCCTGGCTTTAGGCAGGGGAATAGAAGGAGATCCGATCGTAACAGATCTTTCCAAAATGCCCCACCTTTTAATAGCGGGTGCAACAGGCTCTGGTAAAAGTGTCTGTATGGGAAGTATTATTACCAGCCTATTATACAAAGCTTCACCGCAGGAAGTAAAGTTGATCTTAATTGACCCCAAAAAAGTAGAGTTGATTAATTTCGAAGGTTTACCTCATCTTTTTTCACCTGTGGTTACTGACCCACAGAAAGCCTCTAATGTATTGAAGTATGTAGTACAGGAAATGGATAAGCGATATGAACTATTTTCTGATACCAGGACAAACAGTATTGAAACTTATAATGCAAAGGTGGAAAAAGAAGAGGATAAACTGCCATATATAGTGGTTATTATAGATGAATTGTCTGATTTAATGATGGTTGCTGCCAATGAAGTTGAGGATAATATCTGTCGTCTGGCCCAGATGTCCAGGGCCGCAGGTATACATCTGGTTGTAGCTACTCAGAGACCATCTGTTGATGTTATCACAGGTTTAATTAAAGCAAACATTCCGAGCAGGATTTCTTTTGCCGTATCATCACAGACAGATTCCAGAACAATATTAGATATGGGGGGTGCTGAAAAATTACTTGGTAATGGAGACATGCTCTTCTATCCAGTAGATTACAAAAAGCCTGTGAGGATACAGGGAACATTGATTACCAATGACGAAATAATTGATATTGTAGAATTTTTAAACGATCAAAAAGAAGAAGATAAAACAGATTTTGAAGTTGATTTAGATGAACTAAGTGAG
>DATGCJ010000132.1:0-3045 GCA_035312025.1 Halanaerobiales bacterium
CAAAAAGATCTTAGTTAAGTTCGATGGGATAATGAAAAAGGCGGAAGTTTTTGTTAATGGAACTTTAGTCGGTACACATAAAGGTGGGTATACTTCCTTTAAATTAGATATTACTGATTATGTTAATATTAACGAGAATAACTTAATCGCCCTGAAAGTTGATTCCCGCTGTAAAGATAATATACCACCGGAAGGCAATAAGGTGGACTACCTTTTGTTTGGTGGGATATATAGGCGAGTCCAGCTGATAGTGACCGGAAATAGTTACATAGACTGGACTTTTTATAAAATTAAAGAATGTACCCCGAAAAAATCAGTTATCGAACCAAAGATCAATATTATAAATTCTCAAAATAAAGGTAAATATAATATTAAAGTTCAGTTGGAAGATGATGATCAAGTTATTAAAGAAAAAGAATATACAGTTGACTTAAAAGAAAACGAAAACGAACTAAAACTAGATGATTTCTCAATCAATAACCCCGAACTTTGGTATCCCGATAATCCCAAACTATATAGAGTTAGAACCCAAATAAAAGATAGTCAGGATAATATAATAGATGAAACAACAGAGCGAATAGGTTTAAGAAAAGTAGAGTTCAAAGCCGATGGACTCTTTTATATAAACGATCAAAAATTAAAATTAAGAGGTTTAAATAGACATCAACTTTATCCCTATGTCGGTAATGCGATGCCTGATAAAGGTCAGATTAAAGATGCGGACTTTCTAAAAGAGGAACTTGGTTTAAACTTTGTCCGTTCTTCCCATTATCCGGCCGATCCCGCCTTTTTAGACCGCTGTGATGAAATCGGGCTTTTAGTATTTGAAGAAATACCGGGTTGGCAGCATATCGGAGATGAAGACTGGCAGGAAATCGCCTATCAAAACTTAGAAGAGATGATTATCAGAGATAGGAACCACCCTTCTATCTTTATCTGGGGAGTTAGGGTCAATGAGTCCGGTGATAACCATCAATTCTATACAAGGACCAACCAGATGGCCCATCAGCTTGATTCCACCCGCCCGACCGGGGGAGTCCGTAATTTCAGGGACAGTGAATTTTTAGAAGATGTCTTTACCTATAATGACTTTGCAGGTAATTTAGAAGGTGAAATAAAAGAACCTAACTATAAACCATATATGATATGTGAGTATATGGGACATATGTATCCCACTAAGTCCTATGATAGTGTAGAACGACAGATTAAACATGCTGTTAAGCACCTGCAGATTCAGGATAAACAGTATCAAAATGATGATATTGCTGGGGCCAGCGGCTGGTGTGCCTTTGACTATAATACCCACGCTGATTTTGGTTCGGGGGATCGGGTTTGTTACCACGGGGTCTGTGATATGTTTAGAACTAAAAAAATGGCGGCCTATGTTTATCAAAGCCAGCTGGATCCCAAACAAAAACCTGTTATTCATATAGCAAGATATTTAACCCCCAGTTTTAATGAGGACTATGGGGATAAAATCATAGTATTTAGTAACTGTGAGCAAGTGAAGCTATTTGTTAATGATAAGTTAGAAAAAACAGCTCGACCAGCTGTCGATAAGTATCCGGGTTTACCTCATCCACCCTTTGTGTTTGAAGACTGCCGCTGGTGGGAATGGGGAGCCAGTACGATCGAAAGCCTTAAAGCAGTTGGATATATTGATAACAAAGAGGTTTGTGAACATACCATCTACCCCTTTACAGAACCCGAAAAGATTAAGCTAAAAGCGGATAATGAGGTTTTAAAGGCGGATGGAGCTGATTTAACGAGATTAGAGATCCGCCTTGTTGATAAAAATGAACAGACCTTGCTCTGGGCCCATAACCCCGTCTTTTTTAAGGTAGAAGGCCCGGGTAAGATTATAGGGGAAACACCATTTAGTTTAGAAGCGGGGCGGGGTGCTGTTTATCTGCAGAGCACCCGTGAACCTGGTCTTATTAAAATAAAGGCTAAGTCCCCAAACTATGAAAGTGAAGTAATTGAGATTAAAAGTAGAAAGTTAAAAGAAAAAATTGTACCGATAAAAAAATAATAAAATTTCCTCCTCCATTCACCTTAAAAAAGGGAATGGAGTTTTTTTATTTAATTTTGAATAAGGGGCAAACAAACGTATTCTTAATATGTTGCTATTTAACCCAATATATTATAAAATTATAAGGTAAAGTAAAGGTATTATAGTAAAATATTAACAATCATTGGAGTTGATATAATGACAAGACCAATTGATGATATAAACAGAGTCATATTAATAATTTTAGATAGTGTCGGGATTGGTGCCCTGCCGGATGCTGAAGAATATGGTGATCAGGGAGCCAATACCCTGGTTCATACCGCAGAAGCGGTCGGTGGCTTAGACCTACCTAATATGGAAAGATTGGGTTTAGGTAAGATCGCAGCTGTAAAAGGGATCAAAAGCAATATTAAGGCAGAAGGTAGTTATACCAAAATGAAAGAAAAATCAGTCGGTAAAGACACAACTACCGGTCACTGGGAATTAGCCGGTCTGGTCTCTGAAAAGCCTTTTCCGGTTTATCCGAACGGTTTTCCGGAAGAGGTAATAAAAACTTTTGAAAAAAAGATAGGAAAAGAAGTATTGGGGAATAAACCTGCTTCTGGAACTGTAATTATAGAGGAATTAGGAGAAGAACATTTAAATACTGGTAAACCGATTGTCTATACCTCAGCCGATAGTGTTTTCCAAATTGCTGCCCATGAAGATATAATTTCAGTTGAAGAACTTTATGAGATGTGTGAAGTAGCCCGCGAGATACTGCAGGGTGAACACGGAGTAGCGAGGGTAATTGCCCGCCCCTTTGTGGGAGAACTGGGCAGCTTTACCAGAACAGATCGTAGAAAAGACTTTTCTTTGGCTCCACCGCGTGCAACTGTGCTTGATAAGTTAAAAGCTCGTGGAATTTCTGTGAGGGCGGTGGGCAAGATAGAAGATATTTTTTCCAATAAAGGGATTACAGATTCGAACCACACCGTAGATAATATGGACTCGGTTGATGCCGTAATTGAATATTTAAAAGAAGATAAAAAGTC
>DATGCJ010000133.1:0-12382 GCA_035312025.1 Halanaerobiales bacterium
CCAAATTTACCGCCAAACATACATTCTCTAATGTATTTATCAGCATCTCCACTGCCGTCAAATCCCTGTTCAGTCCCGTAATAAAGACAGGGAATACCCAATGTAGTTACATTTAAGAATATACTGTTTAAAAGCAAGGGCGCGGTCTCCTCATCTGCCGCAAACCTATATTTATTATTATCACCTAAACTAACCATATCATGGTCATCAAACATAGTTACAACATTATCTTTAAACCATTTATAATCATCTTCACCTAAGATATCTGTGTTAGAAAATATATTAAAGTATTCCTGAGGATTAGTATATCCTTTGGCAACTCCTTCCAATCGGTGGGGGATATCATTAATTCCCAGGGCAGCATTTAAACCTGTTTTATTTAAAGTATCATAGGCAAAATCAAATCCTCCTGTTATCTCACCTATTAAATAAAAGTTCTTTTTACCTATACTTTTAGTAAATTCATGGATTTCGCGCACGAAATGCTTAGTTGCTCCCCACTCTAAGTGCTTTACGGTATCTAACCTAAAGCCATCAATATCAGTTTCTGCGATCCAGTATTTATAGGCTTTGGTTAGTATATTTAAGGCTTTTGAAGGTATAAAGCCTTCTTCTTCTGTATATTCTCCCAGAAAATGAGTTTTTAGGGACATGAAGTCGCCCTGTACATACTCGGGATAGTAATCCCAATTTTGTATTTCTCCTTTTCGTTCATAAATATCTTTATCCTGCATTTCTTTTGGCCAAACGGCTCCATTCGGCCATATTTCATCAATATTTTTGTTTTCTATATCTATAGAGGGAAAACCCTCTTCATCTCTAAAACCCTTTATATTATAAGTATCGCCGGTCCATTTTGGGATATCTTCTTCATATGCAAACACATCTCCAGAATGGTTTAAGATAATATCTAAGATGACATAGATACCCCTTTTATGGGCTTCTTTGACTAACTCTTTTAGATCTTCTTTACTGCCTAAATGGGGATCTATCTTTAAAAAGTTTTGAATGCCGTAGCCATGGTAAGATTCTTGAAATGAAACCTGTTTAAAGATAGGGCTTAACCAAATAACAGTTATCCCCAACTTCTTTAGATAATCAAGTTTGGAGATAACCCCCTGCAGGTTACCCCCATTCCATTTTTCACCCCAATTATGCCATTCTTCAATAGAATCAGTTTCCTTGATTGAATCAAAATCTTCAGCAGGGTTAAACAGCTCTCTATTATCCTCTTTACCGTCCGAAAAACGGTCAACAATAAGAAAATATATGATTTGATCTTCCCAATCCGCCGGGGATTTGAAGTACTTTGTATTATTCTTAATTTCTTTTAGATTTATTTCTTCGATACTTTTAATATCTTCCATAGTTATCAATCCTTATTCTTTATATGCTCCAATTATTTTACCATAATAAATAGTATGGTAATCTCCCTGAGGATAATATTGATCTTTAATAGTTTGATCAGATAACAAATCAGATTCCATATCCTGTTTATAGACTATTTTACACTCATAATGGGCATCATTACCTTTAATAAAAGGTGTATCAAGTTCTTTACCCTCTATTAATTCTAACCCTAATTCTTCAAACTTATTAACATCTCTGCCAGAATGAGTACCACAATAATCAGTTTCTCTTTTTAATTTGTTTCCAAAAGGTACTGAAACGGTAAACTGATCTGTATTTTCAATCAACTTATGTGTATACCTGGAATGGCGAACCAGAACAGTAAACATAGGTTGACCCCAAATAACTCCAATGCTGCCCCAACCAATTGTCATCGTATTTAACTCTTCATCATCTTTGACTGTTAGAAAAGCTCCTATCTTAATTGCATCCATAACCTCTGTAGATAGTTCATTAAATTTAACTTTTTCCATAAATATTATTACACCTCTCCTTTTCTCCTCTACTTTATTTCCATTTATTTCTATGAATTCTACTTTTATCAAACCTGTCGGGTGTTTTCTTGTCTTGATCAGGATAACCAACAGGAATTAATGAAAATGGAATTATATCAGCAGGTAGTTTAAATAGATTTTTAAACTTAGCAACTCGTTCTTCATCGGGATATAGGCCGAGCCAAACAGTGCCTAAGCCGAGATCTACTCCTTTTAGTAAAATATTTTCAGTAGCTGCAGCACAGTCTTGAACCCAGTAATCTTCATATTTAGTTTCATTTAAGTCAGCACAGACTAAAATGGCTTTTTTAACTTGAGTTATCATTTTTGCATAAGGATGAATATCTGGAATCTTGTTAATTATTTCCTGATTATCAATTATTATAAAATGCCAGGGTTGTTCATTCCCGGCAGAAGGAGCGAGCATTGCCGCTTCTAATAAAGTATATATTTCCTCATCTTTAACATCCTTATCTTTGTATGATCTTATACTCCTTCTCTTCTTTATGATATCAACCAATTGAATACCCCTCCTTTTTACGATAATAATGAGCTTCTTCTTTAACTAATCCGCAGTTGTCATTGATAAATTCCTTAACCAATTCTTTTCTTTTTTTATCATCTGCCAATCTTAATATAGTTTTTGCTAATAAATACCTATGCCAGCATTTTTCGTAATTATCATAAATTGAAATTAGATAATCAACAATAGAGCTGTCGTTATAATAGTTAATGATCTTTATTAAGGTATTAATATTTATATCTCGCTTACCAAATTCATTAATCAGTTGTTCCCCTATTTCATCAAATGAATAAGCGGCAAATATTTTATCTATATAGTAAGCATCTTCCTTCAGGGCTTCGAACAGCTCTTTAACTGGTACTTGTTCTTTGTTCTCCTTGCTAATATTGAATAGATAATTCTTTACTATTATAGATTCTGAGTTTTTATATAAAAATCCAAAGGGTATATGTCTTAGCCTTGCCAGTAGAATATCTATAATTGCTTTTTTTACATGATTCTTGCCAGTAATTTGATATATAGTAAATATTTTAGTTAGTTTTTCTTCATTAAAGACTGCTTTATCGATAATATTAGACTTTACTTTATTCAATACTTTATAGGAGTTTGTTTCCAGATCCTTAATTTCCTGGGAATCCTTTTTATTTCTATAAAGATAATATTCATAGCTATAAAATAATATTACCATTATCATACTGATAATAATGTAATTATATAGGTCTAATAAATTAGTAAAATACATAATAGCAGCAGCTGCAGAATTGATAACAAAATAAATTATAAATAGATAGTATTTTTCAAAGCTAGTAAGAATTTTAACAGCTAAATAAGATACAATAAATACCAAAGTTAATCTCAAGTTCTCAAGAGTAATTATTTGATGTGTTAAGGACCTTAAAAAATAATCTCTCATAAAGATGAAAAACGGCCCTAACACTATTAATAATAATAATAAATAAGGTACTGCGATTAGACCCATTTTCTTGATAAGTAGATAAAAGATTAGTAAAAATACTATGCCCGGTAGTAAATAAAAGTATAATAATTTAACCTTATTATAATTAAATAGAAACTTCCAATTACTTATCTTACCTTTTCCTAAAAGTCCTTTTTCAAAAAGTTCATCATCTAAAGGAGTGGTTAATTGATTTAATCTTTCTACAGCCTTGTCTAAATTCATATCTTTTTTTGAAGCCATTATTTTGGATAAAAAAGCACTTACCCGCGGAGCTGCAAAGGAAGTCCCACTCGCTCTATAACTAAAAAATTGAGGTAAGCTAATCGTAGTAAAAAAGCTTCCCTCAGCACAAATATCTATATATTCACCATAATTGGAGTAGTCGGTTTTTTGATCTCCCTTAATACTGGCTACTGCAATAACTTCATCCTCATAAGCCGCTGGATAAAAAGCTATTGGACTATCATCATTACCAGCTGCCGCAACAACACCTACTCCCAATTCAGCTAATCTTTCGATAAGTATTTCATGGTATTCTTCTGATTCATAAAATCCCAAACTAATATTTACTATTACCTTTTCTTGAGTATTTTGTAATTTATAGTTATAAATTTGATCTAAGGCTTGATAGTACTTGCTTATCCCATAATGCTCTTTTTCTTTCACATTTAATCTTTTAATATTAAACTGGGGAACTTGCTGCTCTATTATAGAAGTCACTACTTCCCCATGGCTTAACATACTCTGATCAAAGGTATCGATAACAAATATGGTCACAGACTCATGCTCCTGAAAACTGTAAACCACGGGATAAATATAACCTATTAACACTAATATTAAAATAATGAATAAAATCCAAACATCGCGTCTATTCATTGTTATTTTCTTCTAAAAAGTACTTACCATGGTATTCCTGGACCAGAACTCTAGCCACTGCATAGGCTGGAACAGCGTATAAAGCCCCAATAAATCCAAAGAGAGTAATGAAGATCAATACCATGAAAATCACTATCAGAGGATGAATTTGTAATCTTTTACCCTGTACTTTAGGTTGAATCACATTACCTTCAATCTGCTGAACTATTATCAATACTAATATTATCTGAAAAACCATTACAAAACTATGTGATATTCCAATAAATACAGCCGGTAATATCCCTAAAATAGGCCCTAAAAATGGTATAAAGGAGGTAACCATCACTATAGCTGATAAGATAATAGCATTAGGTACCCCTATGATAATAAAGCCTATATACGTTAAAATACCAAGCATTAGGGCGACTAAAACCTGACCTCTAATATAGCGAGAGAGAGTTTGATCAACTTTTTTTAGCATCTTATCCATATGTTCTTTCTTTTCAGGCGGGAAATAAGCTAAAAATGAGGTCTTCATATGGTGGTCGTCTTTTAAAAGGTAGTAAACTACAAAAGGTATTAAGACAATAACTGTACCGATATTAGTTAACGTAGTAAATATACCAAATATATTATTTCTCACTACCTCAACCATATTTTCAAGGAAAGTAGAAAGTCTTTCCTGGATATTAAACCTTTCTAAATATTCCATGATTTGAGTTCCTACTTCAAAAAAGATATTATCTTCTTCAGGTGTAGGTGTTTGTGAGTAATAATAATCCTGAAACTGACTTATTATATTACGGGTTTGTTGGGTAATTATATTGCCTCCAAAATAGACAATAAAGACTATTAATGTGATAATCAATAAAAAGCTTATAAATATAGCAATCCCTTTAAACCTTAAGTACTTAGTTAAAAAAACTACTAGAGGCCTCATTAAATAATAAAGAAAGCCTCCTAAAAGCATTGGTATAATAAAAAGGGAAGTGACTATTTGGAATGCTCTTGTAAAAAACGCAACCTGTCGTAGTAAAATAAGTATAATTAAAATCAGTATAGTACCTAAACTAATTTTAAAAAACTTACTATTAAAGATATTACTAATTATCACCACTCCCTTTCAAGATGTTCTTTGATATACTCCTCATTATATCTATATTTAGAATTACAGTAATGACAGGTCACTTCTACATACCCGTCTTCTTCTAATGATTTTTTAATATCCTCTGCACTTAAGGTATTTACGATTTCTAAACCTCTTTCCTTATTACAGTTACATTTATATTCTACTTCCTTGACCTGGGTAATATCATAATCAAAACCTGCTAAAACTATATCAAGTAATTCTTCCGGAGTTTTACCTTCTTCAATAATTCTGCTAACAGAACCTATATTTTTCAAATTCTTTTCTAATTGTGAAATAGTCTCATCCGGGGTTTCGGGTAATAACTGAATGATAAAGCCGCCTGCTGCTTTGACAGAGGAATCTGCATCCACTAAAACGCCCAAACCGACTGAAGAAGGTACTTGTTCCGATTGGGTATAGTAATAGGTTAGATCTTCTCCTATTTCCCCGCTAACAAGTTTTATCTTGCTTTCATAGGGTTCTTTGAGCCCCATCATCTTTCTTACATAAAGTTCTCCCTTGCCAACCGCTTTTTTAACATCTAACTTGTTCTGTTCATTGATCATAACTTTGATTTGGGGGTTGCCAACATATCCCCTAACTTCTCCGTCCATATTAGCTTCTGCAATGATTCTATCAATAGGACCTTCTCCAATTATTCTCAGGCCGATCTTCTGACCGGACTTTTCTAAAGAAATCATCATTGCTACAGCCGAAAGGGCCCGACCTAAGGCAGCTGTTGCAACAGGAGTAGTCTTATGTAGCTTTTGTGCTTTACTTACTAAATTGGTAGAACGAACTGCTAATGCCCTAATCTGTTTGTTCTTTGTTAGCACTCTTATCATATAATCATCCATTATTATACTCTCCTCCCCTATTAATAATATTATCAAATAATTCAGCTATAACGAGGTCAATTATTTTGTCTTTAATAGTTTTAGAAAGTATCTCGCTTTTTTTAACAAACTTTGGCACATTGACTTCATCTACTTTTTTTGGTTCATATTTTTCAGAAATTTCTTTCACAAAATCATCAAATCCATATATTTTTAATTTTTCTAGTTTAACTTTCTTAGCTATTACTTCCAGGACGGCCACCATAATATCAACATAATCATGTTCTTCCTCGAGATCTAAAAAGCCGGCCAACCTGGGAATTATTACTTCAAATAAGGCACGCCTGGGGTTCATCTCTTCATAGCCGAGAAAATCAGCAATCCTTTTTATGCTCTTATCCGGAATATTCATCAATAAATTTAAGAAATAATCGGTATCTTTTTCGATTTTAATATAATAATCATGGCCTTTGATATTATCATTAAATAGACGTTTAGCATCTAAATAACCTAACCTTAAATTACGGCGCGCTACCTTTGTATCAAAGTCCAGGATATTACCGAGGTCTACATCTGGTTCGATATATTTTATGTTTAACTTTTCTTTGTCTTTAATGTCTCTTGTTATTCCTAATCCGTGTGTTCTTATTACTATAATATTCTCATACCCCTTATCAACCAGCATATCAACGGGGAGATTATCATAAAAACCACCGTCCAAAAAATATTTTCCATTTCTTTTTTCCTGTTTAAATGTTGGTAAATTTGAACTGGCTAACAAATAATCTATTAATCTACCTTCCGGTATTTCTTCTATGTAGATTTTAACCGGTTTCATATCAGATAGAGAAACAGTTACAATACCGAAATCTTTATCAGAATTTCTTATTTTATCTTCTTCCACATTTTCTTTCACTATATCCTCAATTAATGAGATATCCAAACCTTTATTATCCACAATATTTTTAACCTGATTCCATAGATAGGTTAAATCCTTTTTATCAAAATTTAACTTTTTTATTTTATCCAATGCTTCCTGCCTGATATCGAAAATCTTCTCAGGACTTATATTATACCAAAGGTCATAAGCCTTATCCAAATCGGACTGGACTATTAATGCGCCATTTAAGGCACCTATAGAAGTACCTGCTACACCTTTAAACTCATAGCCCATCTCATTTAAAGCGCGCACAGCCCCGATTTGATAGGAACCTTTGGCCCCTCCTCCTTCTAATATTAAACCATACTTCATAGTATCACTTCCTAAAAATTTCATTAAAATATATCTAATAAACAAGCTACAAAAATTTATTGTAACCTATTATAAATAATTCAATATATCGTTTAGTTATTCCTTCTTAAAATACTATTTATATATACTAAATTATTTGATATAATGGGAACAGTAAGAAAAAAGAGGTGGATTACTATTATAAACTTTAAAAAGGATGAAAAAGATCTATATAAGGTCAAAGATAAAAAAGAGAATGCCCTATTAGTTAGTAATGATAAAACATCTATTAAAGAATTAGGACAGTTAGCCGATACTTCCGGCGTTCATACTATTAAGTACTTCACTTACCGGAGTGATAAAATCAATCCAGCCTATTATATCGGCAAGGGTAATCTAGAAAAAATCAAAGATATTATTGAAAATTTTGATATAAACTTAGTAATCTTTGATAACCAGCTCTCTCCTGCTCAACTGCGTAATATTGAAGAAGAACTTGATGCAAAAATATTAGACCGTAACCAGTTAATTATGGATATTTTTGCCCTTCATGCCAAAAGTAAAGAAAGTAAGATTCAGGTAGAACTTGCCCAACTTGAATATCTACTGCCCCGCTTGGTAGGTCGCGGTAAAGAACTCTCAAGATTAGCAGGTGGGATTGGTACCAGGGGTCCTGGTGAAACAAAACTAGAGGTTGACCGCCGTAGAATCGAAAAAAAGATCTATCGACTAAAAGAAAAATTAAAAGATATTAAGGGAGACCGACAAGTACAGAGAAAAAGTAGAAAGGATCCGATAGTATCTTTAGTTGGTTATACAAATGCCGGTAAATCAACGATATTAAACCTTTTAACCGGTGATAACTCCTTAGTAGAAGATCAACTTTTTGCCACCCTAGATTCACGGGCAAGAAGTTATGAACTACCCAATGGAAAAAATATTATTATGACAGACACAGTTGGTTTCATTAAAAATTTACCTCACCAGCTAATAGCATCGTTTAGGTCTACCTTAGAAGAAATTAAAGAAGCAGACCTAATCTTACATATAATTGATGCCAGTGATGAGGAAGTTGACAATAAAATTAAAGTTGTAGAAAACGAATTAGTTGAATTAGGTATTCAGGATAAACCGATCCTTAAAGTATTTAATAAAATTGATTTAATAGATTCCCATACTAAAAAGGACCTTGAAATCCAGCATCCAGAGGCTGTTTTCATCTCAGCCACAGAAAGTTTTAATAAAGATAAATTAATAGAACGTTTAAACAATTTTGTAGAAGCAAGAATGGATAGATACTCACTTGAAATCCCCTATGATAAAGCAAGTATCGTGGAAACTCTATATAATAGGGGAATCGTTGAAAAAGAAAAATACAAAAATGAACATATATTTATTGATGCTTATATACCCTCAACTTTATCTAAAAAACTAGAAAAGTATATAGTTAACAGTAAAAATTAAATATGGTCTGAAATCCATTTTTCTAAATCATTATAGACATCTTGATTTCTTTTATCACGAATCACTTCATGTCTGATGTTAGAATAAATTTTGTATTTAATATCTTTTACGTTAGCTTCTTTATATTTGTTAAATAACTTTTTGACATCTTTCCCGTAATTACTAACCGGATCATCTTGACCACTCATTATAAATAAAGGGATATCCTTTGATATCTCTTTATTTTTTTCTATATTATATATGGTCTTTAATCCATTCATCATATCTATATACATCTGATTTGTTATTTTAAAACCACAGTTTTTATCCTTATCATAATTTTCAACCTCTTCTTTTAAACTACTTATCCAATTTTTACTACTATCTTTATCGAATTTTCTATTGTAGATAAGATCTAATAGATAATTATCTATAACATTAGCACTTTTGTCCTCTTTCATTGCCTTCTCAAGTTTTGCAAGGACTTTTACAAAGTCCATTAATATTTCTTGGTACTCCATTATGCCCGAAATTATTAATCCATCTACAACTTTTTCTCCTATTAGATAATATCTGGCAATTATAGAACCCATGCTGTGTCCAAACATGAAAAGTGATAAATCTGAATGGCGATCCTTTAATATTTTTGATATATATTTATTGGAATTTACTACCTTAACCCAACCCTCTTTCTCAGCAAAATATCCATACTTACCTTCATTTAATTGGACGGTTTCGCCATGGCCTAAATGATCTATTCCACAGACTAAAAAACCTTTCTCTGTAAAGTATTCTGCAAACTCGTTGTATCTCTTTACATGTTCAGCCATCCCATGAATTATTTGAATAATACCCTTGTAATTGGAAATATCAGGTTTCCATTTGTGGAAGGCAAAAACCATATCTTCAAATTCAATATTCTCTCTTACATACTGCATTAACTTTCACCTCTTTTTAAACTCAAATTATATACGTCTTCTCTTCTATCATTAAAGAGGGGGAATTCTTGCCTTACTGCTTTAATGAAAGAAAGATCAATAAATCCACTGTAAATTCCTTCACTACGACCAGCATTTAAGATAATTTCACCGGCTGGATTAACAAGAACTGAATTACCAAAATAATTTTTCCCGCTTCTATTAACTGCTGCTACATATATCTGATTTTCTAAAGCTCTTGCTTTAAGTTGGTTTAACCAATGATCTCGCTTGGGATCATTAAAATTAGCAGTTACGTACAGTACATCTATTCCTTCTAGGGCATAAAGGCGGCTTAACTCGGGAAACCTAATATCATAGCAGACCATAAAACCAAACTTGCCAAATTCGGTTTGATAGGTACTAATACTACTGCCCGCAGTTACCACTTCATTTTCTCCGCCCGGGGAATAAAGGTGCATTTTTGCATACTTGGCCCCTATATTACCTTTATTATCTATAAAATAAAGGTTATTATATATATTATTGTCCCTACCCTTTTCCAGGATCGTGCCCGCTACTATATGAAGTTCTTTATCGACAGCAAAATCCCTTAGATACTGTATGTGTTCACTATTTTCTTTTTTGGCATATTGTTCTATATTATCAAATACCTGCTGGCCAAATCCCGAAAGCCAGGTTTCTGGTAAGACAACCACATCAGAGTTTAGATTAGCTGCCTGGTGTAAAAAGTCCTTTGTCTTTTTGAAGTTGTATTTTTCATCACCTATTTTAATATTACTTTGAATCAATGTTACCTTAAAATCCATCTAAGTTCCTCCTAACAGGTTAAATGAAGAGCCGTAAGAACTTGTTGTTTTTTGTCAATCATTTCATTATGCTTTTTAACAGCATCATTGGTCGTAGAGATATAGTACTTAATATTGTGCTCATCAAAATATTGTTTTAACTTGTGATCAACTTTCATCCTTCCACTGGCCCCTGTTCCAATAATTACGAGATCAGGTTGGTAGTCAGATAATTTATCAATATCACTTTCATGAAGCCTATGTCCTTCATTTCTCCACCAATTATCCTTTAACTGATCAGGATAAATAATAACATCATTTTGATAAGACTGATTATTTATCTCGATCTGTCCGAACTTATAAGAATTAATACGATACACAGTAAATACCCCCTTGAAATTATTTTTTATCATTCAAGAGAAATTCAGCTGCCTTTTCCATATTTTCTTTGGTCGCCACTAAAAATAACTGATCATTTTTATATAACTTAGTACTACCACGTGGAATTCTTAACTTACGTGAATCTTGATCAAATATGCCGGCAATTACACATTCCTCAGGGAACCCTTCACTATTTACTATATCAGATACTGTACTACCTGATTTTTTAAAATCCTCTGGTAGAGTTACAATAGAAACCTCAGCATTACCTTCCCCAATAGAAACCACTTTTCTAATATTTGGTTCTTCAATATCAATTATGAAATTATCAACTAACATTTCATTAACAGCACCTACATTAGTAGCTCCGGCCATTTCATATGCATTTTTGTATTCTGGATTTCTCATTCTAACCAAAATCTTTTCTACTCCAAAGTTTTTAGCTAAAAGTGAAAAAGACAGGTTATTAGAATCAGAATCCATAACTCCAATTGCAACATCAGCTTTTTCTATACCTGCATCTTTAAGGACATCAATATTAGTAGCATTACCTACCACACTGACCGCCCCATATTTAGCATATATCTTTTCTGCTACATTCTGATCTTCATCAATTACTACAACATCATGCTCACTGACTAGACGTTTAGTAATGGAACTTCCCACAACTCCTCCACCTGCAACTATAATATACATTTATAAATTCCCCCTATTTCCAAGCCTTGCGTGTAAATATGATAAATATCGGTAATATCTCCAGTCGGCCGGCCAACATACCAAAGATATAAGTTAGTTTGATAATCGGTGATAATGAGGCCATTTTGCCGACTGAGAAGTAAAATGGTCCTATATTACCCATTGCAGAAAACATACCTGAAATCGATTGAAAAGCATCTAAATCTGAGAATAAAGCTGTAATTATTCCCCCTACTAATATTATCAATAACCAGAAGAAAAACAGGGCCGAAATCTTATATATCTCATCTCTGGGTATTAATTTCTTTTCTATCCTTAAAGGCATTACTGCTCTTTTCGGTAGATAAAACTTCTTAATTTCTCTTCCAAACAATTTATTTAAAACTGCAAATCTTATAACCTTAATACCACCTGCAGTAGAACCCACACAACCACCGATCAACATTAGAAAGAGAAATAACTGCCGGGCTATCGCAGGAAAAAAGTTCGAAGTTAAAGATTCAGTCCCATAGCCGGTCGTAGTCATAACAGAAACTACCTGGAAAAGACTTTTTCTAAAGACCATCTCCAGATTAGCGAAATTAAGGGATTGATTGAACAGTTTGCCCGTTAAAATAAGTAACATCACTGTGCCAATAATTCCCCAAAAATATTTCATCTCAAAGTTTGTAAATACTTCTTTTATATCTCCTTTAAGCAC
>DATGCJ010000134.1:0-19017 GCA_035312025.1 Halanaerobiales bacterium
ATTACCTTTAGATATAGCCTTAGGGGTAGGCGGAATTCCCAAAGGCAGAATTATTGAACTATATGGTAATGAATCTTCAGGTAAAACTACCCTGGGACTACATATTATTGCTGAAGCCCAAAAACAGGGAGGTATTGCCGCTTTTATCGATGCAGAACACGCTCTAGATCCCCGCTATGCTGAAAATCTAGGCGTAAATATAGACGATCTATTAATTTCTCAACCCAATAACGGAGAGGAAGCTTTAGAAATAGCCGAGGCTTTAGTTAGAAGTAATGCTATTGATTTAGTAGTTATCGACTCTGTAGCAGCCTTAGTTCCTAAAGCAGAACTGGAAGGGGAAATGGGTGATACCCATGTTGGATTACAGGCAAGATTAATGTCTCAGGCTATGAGAAAGCTTTCAGGTGCTATTTCAAAGTCCGATACCGCCTGTATTTTTATCAACCAGATTCGTGAAAAGGTAGGAGTCATGTTCGGAAATCCCGAAACAACCCCCGGTGGACGAGCCCTTAAATTTTACTCTTCTGTCCGGATTGAACTGAGAAGATCTCAAACCATCAAAGATGGTGATGAGATCATCGGTTCACATGCGAGGGCTAAGGTAGTCAAAAATAAGGTTGCTGCCCCCTTTAGAAAGGCCGAGTTTGATATCATGTATGGAACTGGTATTTCTAGAACGGGCTGTGTACTGGATATGGGAGAAGATACTGGCATCATAGATAGAGCTGGTTCCTGGTACTCCTATGGTGATGTAAGATTAGGCCAGGGCAGAGAAAATTCAAAAGAATTCCTTAAAGAAAATGAAGATATACTAAAAGAAATTGAACATAAGATAAAAGTTAAAGTGGGCTTAATTGAAGATGAAGAAATAGAGGAAGAAGAAACTAAAGAGGAAAAAGAGGCCTAAAACTTTATATATTAATGATTGTTAAAACCTGTATATTAACGTATACAGGTTTTTACTTTCTTGACACAAAGGTAAAAAAAAGATAAAATAAATATGATGTATTTGATAATTGAATATGTTTTTAAATCAAACTAGGAGGTGAAAATAATTTATAATACCCTATTAATAGTAGCCATATCCCTTGTCCCGGGATTAATTATTGGGTACTTTATTAGAAAGTTTATTGCTGAAGCCCGGATTCAGTCGGCTGAAGAAGAGTCTCGCAAGATTCTCGAAGAGGCAGAACGTGAGGCAGAATCTAAAATTAGGGAAATTACCCTTGAAGCCAAGGAGAAAGCCCAAAAAATTAGAGAAGAAGCCAACCGTGAAAGTCAGAAAAGAAGAAATGAACTTCAGCGACTGGAAGACCGTTTAATGCATAGAGAAGAAACACTTGATAAAAAAGGCGAAACACTCGAGAAAAAAGAACAAAAACTTAAAAAACAACAAAAAGAATTAGAAGAAGAACAACAAGAAATCGAAGATATCAAACAACAAGAAATCGAAAAATTAGAGAAAATTTCTAACTTATCTCATAGTGAAGCAAAAGAATATTTACTTTCTAAAATGGAAGATGAACTCGACCATGAATATGCTAAGATGATTAAAGAAAAAGAAAGAGAAGCCAAAGAAGAGGCTAATAAGAAAGCCCGTGAAATTATTTCTCTGGCCATCCAAAGATGTGCCGGCGATTATGTTTCAGAAACAACTGTAACAGTTGTAGACCTTCCTAATGATGAAATGAAAGGAAGAATCATCGGTAGAGAAGGTAGAAATATCAGGGCTTTAGAAAGTCTTACAGGCATTGACTTAATTATTGATGATACTCCAGAAGCGGTTGTTATCTCTGGATATGATCCAATCAAGCGAGAAATAGCCCGTATAGCACTAGAAAAACTAATCGTTGATGGTAGAATTCACCCCGCACGTATCGAAGAAATGGTGGAAAAAGCCGAAGATGAATTGGACAATCAAATCAAAGAGGTTGGTGAACAGGCCACCTTTGATTCTGGTGTACACGGACTTGATTCTCAATTAGTTAAATACCTGGGACGATTAAAATACAGAACTAGTTACGGCCAGAATGTATTACAGCACTCCCTAGAAGTTTCCTTCTTAGCAGGAGTGATGGCCGATGAGCTGGGAGCCGATTCAACCTTAGCTAAAAGAGGCGGCTTACTTCACGATATAGGTAAAGCCATTGATCATGAAGTAGAAGGACCTCATATTGATATCGGGGTCAACTTAGCCCGTAAATTTGGTGAATCGGAAGATGTAATTCACACCATTGAAGCACACCATGGTGATGTAGACTTCCAATCTGTAGAAGCTGTCTTAGTAGCAGCAGCAGATGCTATCTCAGCAGCTAGACCTGGTGCTAGAAAAGAAACATTAGAAGCATATATTAAGAGATTGGAAGAATTAGAAGAAATCGGACAATCTTTTGATGGAGTTGAAAATGCTTACGCAATTCAAGCTGGCCGTGAAATTAGAGTCATTGTTCAATCTGAGCAAGTAGATGATACAACAGCCAGCAAACTTTCGAGAGATATTAAAAAAGAGATCGAAGATAACCTTAATTATCCGGGACAAATTAAAATTGTTGTGATTAGAGAGACCAGACAAATTGAATATGCTAAATAAATAAGAAAATAAAGGCCCTTTTTTAAGGGCCTTTTTAAAATCATAATGGAGTATGATCAAAATGAATATACTGTTTATAGGAGATATAGTCGGCAGGGCAGGTAGACGATCGATTAGAAAGTTAATGGATGATATAGTTAAAAATCAAGATATAGATTTTGTTTTGGCCAATGGTGAAAATGCAGCTGGTGGTTTTGGCCTAACAGAAGATACTGCAGAAGAACTTTACAGTTATGGTATTGATTGTATGACAATGGGTAACCATACCTGGGGTAATAAAAATATTTACGAATTTATCGATGATAATGAAAAACTTATTAGACCCTTAAACTTTAATGAAAGGGTTCCGGGTAGAGGTTATAATACTTATCAAATAAAGGATAAAAACATTACTGTCATAAACCTAATTGGACAAGTATTTATGGGTAACCATAATTCACCAGTAGAAGCTTTTGATAGAGTTTATGAGAAAATCAAAGATAAATCTGATTATATTATAGTGGACTTCCATGGGGAAGCCACCGGTGAAAAAAGGGCCTTTGCTGAATATGTAAAAGGTAAAGTTACTTTGGTAGTAGGCACACATACTCATGTACAGACCAATGATGAACAGATTTTGGATAAAGGAACAGGTTATATCACAGACCTGGGTTTCTCAGGTGCCTGTGATTCTATCTTGGGAATGAAAAAAGAGAAAGTCCTATATAGATTGAAAACCAAAATGCCCAAAAGACTTGAAGTGGCAACGGGTCAGGTCCAGTTATCAGGTATTTTTGCTACTTTTAATCAAAAAGGTGAAACAACCGCAATTAACTCCTTTATTGTAAGGGATAATCCTTAAAAAATATTTTTATAATCTTGCAGGAAAATCCTGCTTTTATAAGAATATAATAAATACAATAAATTTAATACTAAATGAGGGGGTATTGAAGAAGTGGATGTATTAAAAGTCTCAGCAGATTCTGATCCTAATTCTGTAGCAGGAGCATTAGCTGGTGTACTAAGAGAACAAGGAAGTGCAGAACTTCAAGCAATAGGAGCTGGTGCATTAAATCAAGGAGTAAAAGCAGTTGCAATAGCAAGAGGATATGTTGCACCCAGTGGTATTGATCTTATTTGTATTCCCGCTTTCACTGATATTGAGATTGATGGTGAAGAAAGGACCGCTATTAAATTAATTATCGAACCAAGATAGAAACGGACAATAACCTGTTTGTCTTATCTGGCAAACAGGTTTTTTTATGCAATAAAATTATAATTTTAGGGGACTTGAACTTTGGAGGTAAAAAATGTTTGTAGATCTACACTTACACACCACATATTCGGACGGATCCTTAACACCTGAAAAATTAATAAAAAGAGCAAAAGAGATCGGTTATTCTGCCATAGCAGTAACTGACCATGATACTTTAAAGGGGGTCAAACCGGCTTTAAACAAAGCCGAAAAGAACAATATAGAAGTTGTCCCTGGGATTGAATTCAATACTTCCTTAAATGGTTATGATGTACATATCTTAGGTTACTATATTGATCTAGAAAACAAATATCTCAAAAATTTATTAGATAAAATTAAAAAAGAACGTAGAGAAAGAATCGAAAAAATGGTAGAATTATTAAAGGGACTTTATGGTTATGAGATCTCACTCCAAGAAATAAAAAATATTAGTGAAAATAATATAATGGGGAGGGCCCATATAGCTCGCCTTTTAACTGAAAAAGGCTATGTACAAGATTGGAAGGAAGTATTTAATAAATATATTGGGAGAGGTAGACCTGCTTATGTAGATAGAAATAAAATAACCCCTTTTAAAGCAGTTGATATTATAAAAAAAGCAGATGGAATTCCGGTAATTGCCCATCCCGGCTTAATTAAAAATAATCAGATCGTCCAACAGATTATCAACTATGGGGTAGCAGGCCTAGAAGTTTATTATCTTGAACACAGTGCAGAACAGATTGAATATTATAAAGAACTTGCTCAAAGTAATGAACTTTTAATAACAGGCGGCTCTGACTGTCACGGACCTAAAAACAAGGACGGCTTAAAGCTCGGCAAGATTCGCTTGGATTATAAGTATCTTGCAGAGTTAAAAAAATACAAAACAATTGTAAATGATAAGGCTTATAAGAAGGATTTATTATCTTAATATAGAATTAGTTTAATTAGGATTAATAATATTAGATTATTAAATATTTATAGGACAAGGAGTGTCAATTAATGTATAATCAAATCTATAATTTTATATCACTTGGGGGACCAATGGCTATCCCATTAATTATCTGTTCAATCTTCAGTGTAGCAGTAATTATTGAAAAAGCCGTATTTTTCATCAGAAGAAAAGACAACAGTTTAAGATTACTTAAAAGAATAGAGTTAAAGGTTGAAAATGATGATATTATTGGAGCTTTAAACGAACTCAAGGGAGAAAAAGGGCCGAATGCAAAGTTGCTATCTACAGCCCTTTCTCATTATGAAGAAGATCCTGATAGGATAAGAGAAGTTCTACAGGCGGTAGGAGAAGATGAAATCAAAAAGATGGAAAAACATTTACCTGTACTTGATGTAGTTGCCATGATTTCACCCCTCTTAGGTCTATTGGGAACAGTACTCGGCATCATTAGTAGTTTCAATATTTTAGGTACTGCTGCTGGTGCAGCTAATCCCGCTCAGATTAGTTCTGGTATTGCAGCGGCTTTAATTAGTACTGCGATGGGATTAGTTATAGCTATACCAACAGCTATCTTTTATTCCTACTATATCAATAAAGTTGAGGAGAAATCTCATGAGATGAACCTCAGCATGATTGATATCATGGATGTTATCACAGACAGGAGTGAAAGAGATGTTCAAACCTACACATAAAAAGAAAACAAACATTAACATTATTCCGATGATAGATGTTATATTTTTCTTATTAGTGTTTTTTATGTTGTTTACATCCTTTCGCACCAATCCCTATGGAATGGATATGAAGCTGCCTAAAGCAGTAACTGTTACCGAACAAAAACAGGAAAATTTCATAATCAATATTAATGAAAACGGTGAATTTTTCTATCAGGGAGATAATCTTCCCATGTCTAAAATTAGTGAATTAGCAAAGGAAAAGTATCAAAACAACCAAAATCTAGTTGTTATAATCAATGCAGATAGCAATACGAAGTATAGTTCAATTGTGACTGTAATGGATAGTGTAAGACAAGTAGGAATCTATAATCTTGCCTTAGCAGCTGAAAAGAAAGGTAGTTAGGTGGTGTAAAATATGTTTAACAATGACAGGAGCAAATTATTCCTGTATGTAACTTTATCATTAGTAATCCACCTTCTCGTCTTTTATTTTTTCCCATTTGGATATTTACAGGGATTCAGTAGTGAAGAAGCTTCTGGTGATAACTTCGGCTATGTACAATATGTAGAATTTAGGTCTCAAACCAATCAAAGAGTAGAACCACCCGAAGATCCTGAACCACAACCGGCTGAAGAACCAGAAGAAGAACCAGAGGAAGAGGAAGAGGAAGAAGAACCAGAACCAGAACCTGAGCCCGAACCAGAGCCAGAGCCGGAACCGGAGCCTGAACCTGAACCAGAACCGGAAGAACAAACTACTGATTCTGATGTTGAAATAGCACAAGAAAATGAACCAGAAGAAGAGGTGGAAGAAACTCAAACTAACCAAGATCAGGAAGTAATAAGTAGTGAAGAAAGCGATACTGAAATAGAAGTAGAGAAAAAAGAAGAGGCTAATCAAGAACAGCAAGAACAAGAGCCAGAACCCGAACCTGAACCAGAACCTGAACCTGAGCCAACTCCTCCGCCTCCACCAACCGCGGGAGAACTAATCGGTTTATCACCGAAACCTGTTTATCCCAAGTATTTAGTTAGTGAGGCTAAAAGTGGAAAAGTAGGCTTAAGTGTAAAGGTCGATCAAAATGGTGAAGTTGAAAATATAATGGTTACTAACTCCAGTAATACAGAAAGCATGGATCGAAATGCCAAATTAACCGTTGAAAACGGCTGGCAATTTAAAAGTTATAAACAAAGATATCAAATTAATGTAACAGTTAATTTCAATATTGATGAAAATGGAAACCCGAACGTAGATGTAGAAATAGGCAACGTAAACTTTCTCTAACCAAGCACGGGAGGTTTAATCATTGAAAAATAGACAAAGATTAATAGTAACAATTATATTACTTGTCTCATTTTTATTTATTTCTGTCTTAACATCGGCTCAGTCCGATGTTTTTACAGAAGTAGGTAGTAATAATAATTTGAGATTAGGTAATGATTATATAGTAATATTTATAAACCAAGATGATAATGCCAAAGGTCGTTTTGCTATCGAAACTACCGGAGGTGCTCCGATGGAACCAGCTGATGATAATAAACCTCTGGTATATGGTAGACCTAAACCCTGGACTTCTTATACTACTTTAAAGATCAATAATGTAAATTATGTCTTTGGCGGCTCTACTAAAAGAAGAGCCGGTGATGATGCTAATTATGGAGAAGTTACCGAAGGTCCTGTAATTAAAGATAATCAAATTTATACTAGTACTTTAATTGATGGAATAAAAGTAGAACAAATCCTATCTATAGTAAAAAGTAGTACCACCGGTTTATTTGATACAGCTCAAATTAAGTATAGACTAATCAACAACAGCAATCAGGAAAAAGAAGTTGGATTAAGGATTATGCTGGACACCATGTTAGGTCAAAATGACGGTGCTCCTTTTAGGTTAGCAGATAAAGCTGTTACCACAGATACGCTCTATCTTCAAGGAGAACTACCAAGATTTTGGCAGGCGTTTGACAGTATCACGAACCCTACCGTAACTTCCCAGGGTACCTTTAGAGGACCCGGAGTTACTGTCCCCGATAAAGTCTACTTTGCTGATTGGGGCAGCTTAGCCGATGGAGACTGGAATTTTGACTTTAATCCCGGCGAAGAATTTGTACGGAAAGGTGAATATGAAATTGACAGTGCGATTGCGATAATGTGGGAACCAAAACTACTGGCACCCAATGAAGAAGTCACCTATGTAACTAACTATGGTCTGGGTGGAATTAAAGTCGTACCTGGATTATTAGCACTAGGTGTAACTTCACCGGCTGAATTTACATTTGATGAAAATAATCAATCATTCCCGGTAGTAGCATATGTAGAAAACACATCAGAAATTACAGCTGAAAATGTTAAAGTAGAAATAGATCTGCCACAGCAGTTTACTGCTGCTAACCCCGTTAAAGAAATTGGTGACCTAAAGTCCAAAGATACTGCCCAGGTAAGCTGGCAGGTAAGACCCGCCGGAGAAGAAATTCCAGGCAACATGACTTATAGAGTCAAAGTATCTGCCGACAATACCGATTCTAACGAGGTAGAAAGAGAAATCCGCTTTGTCGGACCACCAGCTATTGAAGCAGAAGTTACCTTGGAAGAAAATCTAAGAAAAGAAAAGGGTGAAATTAAACCTAATCCATTTGATATGAGTGTCAAATTCACCAATATAGGTGGTTCAACATTATTTGATGCCCAAACTGAACTTGCTTTACCACCCGGGTTAACCTTAGCAGATAAAGAAGTAAACAGAAAATACTTAGGTTACTTGGAAAGTGGTGAAAGTATCGATGTTAATTGGTCTGTAAGGGTACTCAATGTAACGGGAGAAATGCCTTACTCCATTAATATTACCGGTTTAAATAACTATAACAAGACAAAAAGAGAAGATTTAGATATACCAGAATTAGAACCATTCGTCTATTTAGAAAAAGTTGAGTTTGGTGAAAGTTATCAAACTTACAACTTAATAGGACAAAATCTAGCCACTGTTAATAGTTTAAAACTTAATCTAAGTTATAATCCAGCCGCTTACAGGATTAATTATACATTCCCGGGTGATATGTTTGTCCAAAATGATAAGATTATCCTTTGGGAAGATCCTGTAATTTCAGACGGGAGAATTGAAATGAATGAAATTCTGCCCGATAATGCTGAATCTGGCGTTATCGCCACCTTACAGTTTAGTAAGAAAAGTGAAAACCCACTCAATTTAACAATAGATAGTATAGAGGCCATGGATGAGAAAAATAATGAAGTCGATATTAAATATGAAAACTTAAAGGAGGAATAGTTTTAAGATGAAAAGATTTCGTAATTATTTAGTCTTTACCTTAATATTTTTAATGATATTTTCTTTCTCAGCAATGGGACAGGAAATTAAAGACGTACCAGAAAGTCACTGGGCATATGACAGTGTAAAGTTACTAGTTGATAAGGGATATCTCTCACTATATGAAGACGGTACCTTTAAGGGTACAAATAAGGTAAGCAGATATGAATTAGCTGAAATTATTGCCCGTATGTTAGAAGATACTGCTTCAGGTGAAACAGAAATGAGTGAAGAAGATGTTGACAAATTAAGAGAATTATCTCTTGATTTTAGAGATGAACTGGTAGACATAGCCAATAAACAAAATGTCTTTTCAGAAAATCTCGATAAGGTACAAAAGAAAAATGTAATTCAAGATGAGTCGATCGGTAAAGCAAATGAAAGAATTTCGGAAGTACAGGAAGAAGTAAGCCAAATTATAGATGAAATTGTGACCATAAAAAATCTAAATGAAAAGGTCAATACCTTATCTACAAGAGTAGAGAATCTGGAAAGCGAATTAAATACTACCAATCAAAAGGTAGCTGAAAAAGATCAAATGATATCAGAATTAAGGACTGAACTACAAAATACCGATATTCAGGAATTAAGAGATAAAAATTCTGCTTTAGAATCAAAAGTTAACAATTTACAGGGCAGACTACAAGAACTACAACAGGATGTTAATAATAATAATGAACAGCTTACTCAACTAACTAGTCCAGAAGAAGAGGAAAGCCAAGGTGGATTTCAGGGAAGTAATACAACTTTATATTTAGGTGCAGCAGTACTATTAGCACTATTATTAGGTACCTAATATGAAAAGTCTGTTAATTAAATCTACTTCAATATTACTTGTTATTTTGATCGCCCTAATGGTCAACTCAATAATTTTTACAGACCCTGTTTTTGTTCCAAAAGCGAATGCTGTTGACCTGAATGGAGATCAACTTCTGACTGGACTGGGAATTGCCTTTGTACTTTACGTTTTATTTGAAAGTACTGATAATGATAATTTGGGAGGAGAAGAAATAAAAACTCCTGATTTTGAAGATGAACAGAATTATGATATCAGTATTAACTCTATAAATTTGGACCTTTTAGCCCGGGCTATATATGCCGAAGCAAGAGGTGAATCGTTTGAAGGCCAAGTTGCTGTAGGCGCCGTTATAGTCAATAGGATGGAAAGCCCTAAATTTCCTAATACAATAGAAAAAGTACTATATCAACCAAACCAATTTAAATGTGTGGAAAATGGAAGGATTAATCAAACTCCTAATCAAAATGCCTATAAAGCAGCCCGACGGGCTATTGAAGGAGATGACCCCTCTCAGGGAGCCTTGTTTTTCTTTAATCCTGAAACCTCTGAAAATCCAGCTGCTTTTGACCGTTACACAGTAACAGTAAGAATTGGCAACCACATATTTGCAAAATAATCAAATTAAATGAAATCATAAAGCATGTAAACCTCAATCAGTTTACATGCTTTTTTTATTTTCTTTTTGTTAATTTTTTATGAAAATCACTTCTCTTATTTAAATAATTTTACTAAAAGGAAAATATATATTTTTATTTAAAATATTTTATTAGGAAAGGATTAAATAATAAATTAATATTTTAGGGGGGTAACAAATTAATTATGTTTAAACGCAAAAAGGGATTATTAGTGCTAACATTATTCTTAACATTGACACTTGCTTTAACAGCAGGGGCCCAAGCTGAAGTAAAAAATATGATCGTACTAATCGGTGATGGTCTAGGACAGGGTCAAATTGATCTGACTAGATACATGACCGAGGGGAAAGATGCTGAATTAGAACTGATGAAACTCCCAAATGTTGGTATAATGATGACCAGTTCCACTCAAGGAGTACCTGATTCAGCTGCGGCCGGTACAGCCATGGCAACCGGTCATAAAACTGACAATGGCATGGTTGGCATGTCACCAACTGGCGCTGAATTAGATTCCATCCTTGACTATGCAGAAACTCTTAATAAGTCCACTGGTATCATCAGCACCAACAAAGTAACTGATGCTACACCAGCTGCTTTTGCAGTATCTGCTGAAAGCAGAGATGATGAAGGCGCAATTGCCAAAGCTATTTTAAATAATGATGTAGAAGTGGTTTTAGGCGGTGGAGCTGATGAGTTTACTGCTGAAACTGCTGGTGAAGATGTTGTAAAGATGGCTAAAGAGATGGGTTATGAACATGTAACCAATGAAACTGAATTGGCCAATGCAGAAGCTCCTAATAATAAACTATTAGGTTTATTTAATCCTTCCTATATGAACTATAAGCTTGACCGTGATAATGTTAATTCAAATGAACCTTCTTTAAAAGAAATGACCAAAAAAGCAGTTCAAGTTCTCTCAAGAGATGAAGATGGTTTCTTCTTAATGAGTGAGGGCGCACGTATAGACCACGCTGCTCACGCTGCCGATATCCATGGTGTTGTTGCTGAAACCTTAGAATTTGATGAAACCGTTGAATATGCTGTTGAATGGGCTAAGAAAAATGGCAATACAATGGTTGTTGTAGTAGCAGATCATGAAACATTAGGCTTCTCAGTAACAGAACCGATGAACAAAGAAGCTCTCATGAATATTGAAGTTTCACCTGAATATATGGCCGCTCAAATGAAAGAAAAGAAAAATGAACCCGGCATGACTATTGAAAGTATTAAAAATGTATTTGCAGAATATGCAAATATTGAAATGACTGATCAAGAAGCAAGAGAATTTAACGATTCAATAATAAATAATGAAGGTAATATGTATTATACCTATATGATCGGTTGGGAGATTGGTTCCGTAATAGCTAAAGAATACAATGCTGGTGTATTAACCTCTGATGTAAGAGCAAAATCTTCCACTGGTGGCCATACACTTAATTCTGTACCAATTTTTGCCTATGGACCAGAATCTGGCGCATTTAATGATGTGTTAGATAACACTGAATTCTATGAAGAAATGTTTCAAGCATTTAAACCTGGTAATTAATTAAAATAAAGAATATCAAAAGGGGGAGTGCAAACTCCCTCTTTTTTTTATTATAATATTGTAAAGTTTACTTGACATTTTGTAAGTATTGTTTTACAATATATATTGTAAAGTAAGCTTTACATAATTATATATAAAGAGAGTGTGAGATAAAATGAAAAAAGAAACATATCAAACTATTGGAAAGTTATTTCCCATCTTGGTAGGTATATCAGTTGTATTGGGAATTATTTTGGACAATACTATAATACCTTTAATTGTGGTAGGGATAGGAGTACCTTTAATAATCTGGTCAAAAAAGAATGTAAAAGAGGTAATAGAAGACGAAAGAGATGAATTAATCGGTGGTAAAGCAATGCGAAATGCTGTAATATTGTTTGCTTTAATTGCCACAGTTATAGGCCTAATATTGTATACACAGGGTGGAGAAGTAAAGATGGCGGTTTCTCATACCTTATTAGGTAGTGTTTCTTTTATCCTGGTAAGCTATATTGGATTTTTTGCCTATCTGGAAAGAAAAATGTAGGTGAAATATATGAAAAATGAATTAAAGGTTTTTAGAGCAAAACATGATCTAACCCAACAGGATCTAGCTGAAAAAGTGGATGTAACCCGCCAGACCATAATCTCGATAGAAAAGGGAAGGTATGAACCGTCTTTATCATTGGCCTTCAAATTAGCTAATTACTTCGAAGTAAAAATAGAGGAGATTTTTTCTTATGAAGAGGATTAATTAATCTCTGATAAAATAAGGAAAGGAATGAGTAAAAAAGCACCCATTCCTTTTAATCTTCTAATACTATATCTTATTTTTTTATTTTTTTGTATCATTATTTTTCTTCTTCATCTTCAAGTTCAGTATCTATTTTGGGCAGTTTATATATATCTTTGATTTTATCTTCTGGGCTGTATTCTTTAATCTTATACATGTAACCCGGCAGCTGTGTTTCAGAAATATCGGCAACATCTAATTCGATCATCTTGTTTTCTTCAGTGACAATTAAAATTGTATCATCTTTGTCAGCTAAGAGCATAGTATGCATTTCATAATTACCGGATTTGGAAGTATTCCGGCCTTTACCATTCCTATTTTGATTATGGAAATTATCTACATTTATCTTATTTGCCTTACCGTCCACTGAAATAGAGACCAAGTAATCGTGGTCATCTACCTTATCCATAAATACTGCCTCATTATCATCTAGTTTAATTCCAGCACTACCCATCGTATAGCGGCCGGTACTGCTGATTGAATCTTCAACAAATCTTATTGTCTTACCATTGTCAGTACCAATGATTAGATCATTGCCACCTTTGCTTTCAATTATGTCGATCACTTCGTCATCTTCATCTAATTTAATAGCATTAATAGAAGTATAGCTAGAGTCATACTCCTTACCAAGGGTCCTTTTAACCTTACCATTTTTGGTTAAGATATCTATATATTCTTCTTTTAGTTGATCATTTAAACATAATACACTTACTATTTTTTCGTTCATAGGTATCTTAACATACTTACTTAATGGTTCACCAGTTGAAAGACCGTGGTGTTCTTCAATATCATGGATTGATAAGGTATAGACCTGGCCGCTGGCGGTAAAGAAAAGCAGTTTATCATAGGAACTACCTTTCATCAGTTCTAATATATAATCATTTTTAGAAGCTCTCATATTCGTAATATCAGTATTTCTTTTAATATTTTGGCGCAGTGAATAGGAGATAACTGCTTCTTTTTCCTTGATTAAATCCTGTTTAGTAATTGTTGCTTTACTTTCATCGGAGAGGATATCAGTTCTACGTTCATCTCCGAACTTATCTTTAACTTCTTTTAATTCTTCAATGATTACCTCGTTCATCTTACTTTTACTGTTCAGTATCTTCTTAAGTTCTTTTATATCACCTTTTAATTCACTTACTTCCGCTTCAATTTTTTCTATTTCCATTCCTACTAAACGCCTCAGCTGCATATTTAAGATTGCTTTGGCCTGTTCATCAGATATATCTAATTCCTTTTTTAGTTTTTGATGAGCTTCCTTAGCAGATTCAGAATTTCTGATAATTGAAATTACTAAATCTAATTTATCAATCGCCTTTGTTAATCCCTTGAGTAGGTGTAGTCGAGACTGTAATTGATCTAATTCATATTCTGATCTTTTTGTAATTACTTCCCGCCTGAATTTTATAAAATATTTTAAGATATCCAATAAGGTCATAACTTCCGGCTTGTTATCCCGTAAGGCAAGCAGGTTAATTCGGTAGCTGTTCTGTAAGGAGGTAAATTTATATAGTCTGTTAAGGATAATATCAACGTCTGCGCCCTGTTTGAGCTCAATAACAATCCGTAGGCCTTCTTTATCAGTTTCGTCTCTTAAATCCCTTATTTCGTCCAATTTACCCTTACTAATATATTTAGCAATTTCCTCAATAAGTCTCGATTTATTTACCTGATAGGGTATTTCTGTGATTACCAACTGTTTATGTCGTCCCACACGTTCTACTTTATGTTTTCCCCTTACGTTAAGCTTGCCTTTACCTTTTTTATAGGCTTCCTTGATTCCTTCATTGCCAACTATAGTGCCGCCTGTTGGAAAGTCGGGTCCAGAAATGTAATTATCAATAATATCATCGGCTGTTAAGTTGGGGTCATCAATTAAGGCCATAATAGCATCGGCTACTTCGTTTAAATTATGGGGTGGAATATCAGTACTCATACCGACGGCAATACCGCTTGAACCATTTATTAGAAGGTTAGGAACCCGGGAAGGAACTACATCTGGTTCTTGTAAAGTACCATCAAAGTTATCACTAAAATCAACGGTTTCTTTTTTAATATCTTTTAAGATGTATTCTGACATCTCAGTCAGTTTGGCCTCTGTATAACGCATCGCGGCTGGTGAATCGCCATCAACCGATCCGAAGTTACCATGACCATCTATCAAAGTATATCTCTGGTTAAAGTCCTGGGCCATTCTAACCATTGCATTATAGACGGTCTGATCTCCGTGGGGATGGTATTTACCCAATACTTCACCAACTATCCGGGCTGATTTTTTATGGTCCTTATCATGAGTTAAACCCAGTTCTTCCGCTGCATAAAGGATCCTTCTATGGACCGGTTTTAAACCATCCCTTACATCTGGTAGTGCCCTTGATACAATAACACTCAGTGAATAGTTAAGATAAGCTTCTTTCATCTTTTCTTCAATAGCAATTGAGGAAATTCTCTCTGTCATAATATACCCCTTTCAAAAAAATTAAATAAGTAATATGTTATAATAATATATGAATAAAAAATTAGAACAAAATAGTTTAAAATTATTAATTTAAAAACCTTTATCCTATTTGATATTATACCACGTAGCCATATTATTGCAAGAATGGGTGGCAAATCCATAAACTCTTTGTTATAATAATAATGGTAACTTTAAGAAAGGATGGATGTATAAGTGGACTTATTTGACAATGACAGATATAATGCGGATAAAATTCAAGTATTAGAAGGGCTGGAGGCCGTTCGTAAAAGGCCCGGCATGTATATCGGCTCAACTGGTATCAAAGGACTTCACCATCTAGTATGGGAAGTCGTGGATAACAGTATCGATGAATTTTTAGCCGGATTTGGAAATAAAATAAAGGTTACAGTACATGAAGATAACAGGGTCAGTGTAGAAGACTGGGGAAGAGGTATCCCGGCTGATTTACATAAAGACACCGGCCGCCCTGCCGTTGAGATAGTGCTTACGACCTTACATGCAGGTGGTAAGTTTAACAATAATAGTTATAAAGTGGCGGGCGGATTACATGGGGTAGGTGTATCGGTTGTAAATGCCCTCTCCGAAGAATTAAAGATAGAAACTCATTGGGAAGGCCATAAATACACTCAAACCTATCAAAGTGGTTTACCCCAAAATAAATTAACAAAAGACGGCAAGACCGATAAATCAGGTACAAAGATCACCTTTAAACCGGACAGTAAAATCTTTGATACAACAAAATATAAATTTGAAACTTTAGCACACCGCTTTAAACAGTCTGCCTATTTAAATAAAGACTTAACTATCATTTTAGAAGATAAAAGAAATGATAAGAAAGAAGAATTCCAATATGACGGCGGTATTAAGGCCTTCATAGAGTATCTAAATAAGAATAGAAATTTATTATATGATGAAATTATATATAATCAAGACTCAATTGAAGAATATGAATTAGAATTTGCCATTCAATATAATCAGGGCTATTCCGAAAGAATTTTTTCCTATGCCAATAACATAAATACGGTAGATGGAGGTTACCATCTAACCGGCTTCAAGTCGGCTTTAACCAAAGCGGTTAATAACTTTGCCAAAAAGAACAACCTCTTACCTAAAAATGTCAATGGTTTGAACGGTCATGATGTAAGAGAGGGGATAACAGCTGTCATTAACGTTAAACTGCCCAATCCCCAATTCGAAGGCCAGACTAAATCCAAACTGGGTAATAGTGGATTAAGAAGTATCGTAGAAAAAAGTGCTTATGACTATCTAAGCCTTTATTTAGATACCAATCCCGAACTGGGTAAAGCAATTGTAAATAAAGCTTTAAAATCAGTCAGGGCCCGTCAGGCTTCCAAAAAGGCCCGTGAACTCACGAAAAGAAAGTCGGTACTATCTTCAAGTTCCTTACCTGGTAAATTAGCGGACTGTGCCAGCAAAAAGGCAGATGGGACCGAAATATTTATCGTAGAAGGTGATTCAGCCGGTGGTTCTGCTAAACAGGCTAGAAACCGACATAAGCAGGCTATATTACCACTCAAGGGTAAAATACTTAATGTAGAAAGGGCCCGCCTTGATAAGATTTTAAACAATACTGAGATAGCTTCTATAATCACGGCCTTAGGTACAGGAGTCGGAGAAGACTTTGATTTAGATAATCTAAGGTATGAAAAAATTATTATCATGACAGATGCTGATATAGATGGAGCCCATATTTCCACCTTGATCTTAACCCTATTTTATAGATATATGCAGGATTTGATTGAAGAGGGGCATGTCTATTTAGCCCGTCCACCTCTATATAAAGTAACCTATCGTAATAACAGTCAGTACTTATTCAATGAAGAAAGTTTAGAAGAATATAGAGATGAGGTGGGAGCAGGTAATTTCAGTATTCAAAGGTATAAGGGGTTGGGAGAAATGAATCCCGATCAACTCTGGGATACAACCATGTCTCCCGAATCAAGAAAATTACAAAAAGTAGAGATCAATGATGAAATTGAAGCAGATGATGTATTCACCAAGTTAATGGGTTCTAATTCAAAATTAAGAAAAAAATTCATCTTTAAAAATGCTGACCTTGCAACTGAAATCGATATTTAATTTTAATTCCCACAATTATCATATTGTGGGTTTTTTATTTTAAAATAAATTAAATATAGAAAAACAGGGGTGATTTTGATGAATATTATTTCACTTATCTTTGGTAAGGGTTGGCCTCAGAGGATCGTAATTTTAACCGCAATTGGATTATATATTTATCTGGGTCTTGTTAAACCGGAAGCTGCCAAAGCAGGAATTAGTGGGGCTGTTCAAACTTTTATTGGTATGTTCACCTTAATATTTGCTGCCCTTTTGATTGCAAATGCTATCTCTATCTTAATACCTACCGAATTGATCACGAACTATTTAGGGGAAGAATCCGGGATCAGAGGTATTGTCGGGGGCGGCTTATTGGCCGGTTTTTTACAGGGTGGACCTTATGCAGTATATCCAATTATAAAATCTCTCTATGATAAGGGTGCCCATATAAGTGTAGTGATCTCGATGTTAATGGGCTATGGGGCAATCGGTATCGGCAGGGTTGCCTATGGACTGGCCTTTTTTGATCCCAAAATAGTGGGACTAAGAGTTCTACTAGCTTTACCGGTTCCGATTATTGCCGGACTTATTGTATATTATTTACTATAGAATATTTAAAAAAACTTAAAAAAGGAATATAATATATTTAAGAATAGAAGAGAGGGGTAGATTATAATGAAAAACTATATCTGGATCCCCCGTATCTTAGCAATAATTTTTATAATATTCATTTCTCTGTTTGCACTCGACTCTTTTGGAACAGATGCACCCTTAACACAAGAAATAATTGGATTCTTAATACACCTTATCCCAACATTTTTTTTAGTAATTATTCTCTATATATTCTGGAAAAAGCCGTTATACTGCGGCTTATCCTATATAGTACTGGCAGTATTTTTTACTATCTATTTCAATACTTACCGAAATATCTACAGCTTAATATTAGTTTCTCTCTTACCAGCTTTTATCGGCTTTCTGTTCATAATCTTTCGTAAACCATTAAAAAGAGCATAAAGGAGATAAAAAATATGTTATTTAGAAAACCTAAAAAGTCTGATATAAGTTATTTAATTAAACTTTCTAAAAAATTTAAACAAGAATATGACTGGACCGATGTAGTCCCCATCGCCAATATTGATAGCAAAGAAAAGGCGAAAAAAAGATTATTTGCCGACAATATCAAACACATCGTAATCGCAGAAGAAAATGATAAGATGGTAGGATATTTAGCCGTAAAAAGATATGAAGTAGATGGGGAATTAGGCCATGAAGCTTCAATAATCATCCATACCGATTACAGAAACCAAGGCCTGGCTAAAAAAATGACAGAAAAGCTTTTTCAAGAAATACCACCTGATATTGAAGTTGAAGCCTGGGTACTAAAAGATAATATTCCATCTATAAAAACTGTAAAATCATTGGGCTTTGAATTTGATAGAAACTTTGCAGGTGATAAGAGAGTACAAATATATACTAAAGGCGGAGAAAAATAAGCTAATTATTCATAAAAAGAAATATGAAATAGTTCTTTTAGTTTATAAAAAATATGATTAATTGAAAAAATTATTTGAAAGAAATTTTCTTTTATAGATAAAATTATATAAAGAACTCGATTAAAAGATAAATCGGATCGGGCAGTATTATCTCCCCTTAAGATAGTGCTGCCCAGCTTTTAAAGAGGTAATTGTATGAATGAAGAAGATAAATATAAAAAAAATTACATATACTTAACCTTAGAAGGTATTTTATTCGATGTAGGATTTGTGTTTTTCGATCCCACCACAATATTACCATTACTTTTAGAAAGACTAACCGGTTCTGCTTTTTTGGTTGGTCTTTTAACTATGGTAAGGTATCTGGGGGCAGGCATATTTTCTTTATTGGCCGGAAATTGGAATCGAACTTTAAAGTTTAAAAAGAAATATCTAATTAAATACAGTGCA
>DATGCJ010000135.1:0-10251 GCA_035312025.1 Halanaerobiales bacterium
TGACCTGCCTGGTACTAGAGGGGAAACATTGACACCTTTGCGTCCGGCAGGGATAGTGTTGATAAATGGTGAAAGGGTTGATGTAGTCAGTGATGGTGGTTATATAGATAAAGGTAAAGATGTTGAAATAGTTAGTGTTTCGGGAAGCAGGATCGTAGTAAGAAAAATCATAAAGGAGAGTGACTAAATGTTTCTACCAATATTAGTTATTGTAGGTGTAGTAATATTCCTGGGCCTGTTCTTTTACTTTATTCCTCTGGGGCTCTGGATTTCAGCTGTCGCCGCAGGAGTTAAAGTTGGATTTTTTAATTTGATTGGGATGAGATTAAGGAGAGTAGTTCCTTCACTTATTGTTGGGCCTATGATTAAATCACATAAAGCCGGACTTAAACTTGGTAGTGATCAATTGGAAGCACATTATCTGGCCGGTGGAAATGTAGATAGAGTTGTAGATGCTTTGATTGCAGCTCAGAGAGCGGAGATAGATTTAAGTTTTGAACGGGCAGCTGCAATAGATTTAGCCGGGCGTGATGTGCTGGAAGCTGTTCAGATGAGTGTTAATCCTAAGGTTATTAAGACACCTGTTGTTACTGCTGTGGCTATGGATGGTATACAGGTAATGGCAACTGCCAGAGTAACAGTCAGGGCCAATATTGAACGTCTTGTTGGTGGAGCAGGTGAGGAAACTGTGCTGGCCCGGGTAGGTGAAGGCATCGTAACTACTGTTGGTTCGGCAGAGACACATAAAAAGGTTCTGGAAAATCCTGATTCTATTTCCCGGACTGTTCTGGAAAAGGGTTTAGATTCAGGTACTGCTTTTGAAATTCTTTCAATTGACATTGCAGATGTTGATGTTGGTAAAAATATCGGGGCCCAATTACAGACTGACCAAGCTGAGGCTGATAAGGAAATCGCTCAGGCTAAGGCTGAAGAAAGAAGAGCAATGGCGGTTGCTAAAGAGCAGGAAATGAGAGCCGAGGTACAAGAAATGCGTGCTAAAGTTGTAGAAGCTGAAGCTGATGTACCGAAAGCAATTGCAGAGGCCTTTAAACAGGGTAATCTGGGTGTTATGGACTATATGAATTACAAAAATATTGAAGCCGATACTGATATGAGAGAAGGAATTTCCGAATTTACCGGAGAACAAGAAGAAGATTATGATGAAGATAAAGAGGATAAATAAAGTAGAGGTGGATTGAAATGGATAACATTTTTAGTTATTGGCCCCTCTTATTTCTCATATTTGCGATCATAGGTAGGATAATGAGGTATTTAAATAAGAGAAAAAAACAACAGGAAAGACAGACCTCGGAGAATATAGATAATATAAAAGAGGTTACAAAGCAAGGTCAGAAAGCAGAAGCTGAACCTTATGAGCAATATGATACATTTAGTTATGACGAGGATGATGAATTTGAAACAATAACAGATGAAAAGACAGATGAGTTTTTAGAAAGAGAAGCCGAAAAAACTGAAGATAAAGGCCCCAAAAAACCTCAGATTAAAAAGTTAAAAAGCGGCAAAAAGCCTAATTTATTTAACAAAAAAGAGGACATATTAAGGGGCATAATAATGAAGGAAGTATTAGATCAACCCCGTTACAAGAAAAAGAAGAATAAATAACCGAAGAAATGTAATATATTAAAACTAATAAGCCCCAATATGGGGCTTTTCTTCTGCATATAGCCTTTAATATTTATTTATTTAATTTTATATTTTTCATTAATGTAATAATTAAATCTAATTGATGAGATAGTGTTGATATAATATTTTAATTATGTTATATTATTTACAAATATGACTAAAAAACAGGAGGGGCTATATGGAGTTATCAAAAAGACAAAAAGAAATAATTGAAATAGTAAAAAATCAGGGACCGATTTCTTCCAAGAAAATTGCGGATCAATTAGGTTTATCCAGAGCTACTATCCGCTCTGATTTATCAATTTTATCTATGCTTAAGATTTTAGATGCTAAACCAAATGTAGGTTACTATTTACTGCAAGAAGATTACCAATTAAGAGAAATAGAAAGACTTTATAAAAGAAATGTTAAAGAAATAATGTCTGACCCTATTCATGTAAAAGAAAAAACAAGTATTTATGATACGATAGTTAAGATGTTTCTAGAAGATGTTGGCTCCATAGTTGTTGTAAATGAAGAAGAAAAATTGAGTGGAGTTATCTCCCGAAAAGACTTACTCAAAATGAGTATTGGGCAAAGTAATTTAAAAAACACTCCGGTCAGTTTAGCTATGACAAGGCGGCCGAAGATTATCACAGTATCTCCTGAAACCACTTTTATAGAAGCCGCCCGCAAGATAAGGTACCATAAGATTGATTTTCTACCCGTAATTACTGAGAATGATGAGGTTATTGGACGGATAAGTAAAACCAGCATAATTAAAGCCTTTGTTGATTATGCTGAGTAAAGATGTAAGTATAAAATAATTTCCCATCTTTTATATTAATCAGTTATATTCAAAAGATATAATCATAAGCAAAATCAACTGTGATTATTATGTTTAACTTGTGTTTTTTTAGATAGAGTACATATTAATTGTTGATATTAATATAATATATTATTAAAAATAAAGAATTATATAGCTGATTATTGATAAAAAATTAATAGATAATTAAATGCCAGTATATAGCCTTCATTTTAGCTATAGACTGGCTTTTTATGTTTGTAAAACTTGTAAGATTACTATAATGTGTTATAATATTCTTAGTATGTTTTTCTAATAAGAAAGTATAACCAAATAATGGAGGAATATTTTATTTCCTCTTGAATAAAATAAAAGTAGGTTAAAAATTATAAATTGAGGAGGGATCCGGTGGTACCGGTTGAAGAACAGATAGATATAAATGATTATCAAGTTTCAAGAAATGTTTTTGGCAATAAGGACAGTAACATTAAAATTATAGAAGACAAGTTAAATGTAAAGATTGTTGCAAGAGGTAGTAATGTGAAAATAGAAGGTAAAAAAGATGATGTTGATTTGACCAAGCGAGTAATTGAAGAAATGATAAAACTTGCTAAAACAGGTAAGAATATTGATAAAAGACAGGTGAAGTATGCCGTTGATCTTCTAAGTAAAAATAGGCATATGGATCTAAGTGATTTATATGATGAGGTTTTACAGGTTAACTTTAAAGGAAGAGAAATTAAAGTTAAGACATTAGGACAAAAGTATTATGTAGAAGCAATCAAAAGTTCAGATATAGTCTTTTCAATAGGTCCGGCCGGAACAGGTAAAACTTATCTTGCTATGGTGATGGCTGTTAAAAGCTTATTAAATAATAATGCTAATCGGATAGTATTAACACGCCCTGCAATTGAAGCGGGCGAACAGCTGGGATTTTTACCGGGAGATTTACAGGATAAAGTTGATCCTTATTTAAGGCCGTTATATGATGCGTTATATGATATTCTGGGACCAGAGAAAGTTAGTGAATACTTAGAAAAGGACATAATAGAGGTAGCTCCTTTGGCATATATGAGAGGTAGAACATTAGACGATTCATTTGTGATTTTAGATGAAGCTCAAAATACCAGTCCAGAACAGATGAAGATGTTCTTAACAAGGATAGGTTTTAATTCTCATGCAGTTATAACAGGTGATATAACCCAAATAGACTTACCCAGAAGCTCGAATTCTGGCCTTATTCAGGTTAGAAAAATATTAAAAGATATTAAAGGTATTGAGTTTGTTTATTTAACAAACCGGGACGTAGTAAGACATGAATTGGTAAAAGATATCATCAAAGCATACGAAAGGTATGAAAGTGGGAATTAACTATGCAATTTTTTGAACGAATCAAAAATCGGTTCGATAAATGGACCGATTTTGATATAAAACTAAATGATATCTATAAAAGAAGAATAAGTTTAGTCATCTTCTTTATAGTGATTGCCTTAATTTTGACCTTTAACTTTTTTCCAAATCAAATTGATCTGGAAGTAGGTCAGGTGGCAAAAAGTGATATCGTGGCACCAAGGACTGTAACATTTATCGACCAGGAGAAAACCGAACAGTTAAGAGAACTGGCTGTTGAATCTGCTTCTAAGGTTTATGAGGAAGATAAGTCAGTTAACAGGAGAATTTTAAATGAAATAGATAATCTCTTTAATACTGTGGTTAATACTAAAACAGAAATGAGCAGTGATAGTACCGGCCAGATAAATAATCAATTTTTAACAGAGGTAAAGAATAATAATGATCTAAACATTAATAATAACGACCTTAATTTACTACTTAAAACAAATATAGATAAATTAAACAGTCTCCGCAGTTCAGCCAATGATATCATGCAGGAAGTATTACAGGAAAGGATATTTCCTGAAAATATAATAGAAGTGAGAAATAAAATAAATCAACTTGCTTTAGAGACCAACTTTGAAAAAGAATACAGGTTGGTTTTAGTGAATATACTAACAAACCATGTTGAGCCCAATATGATATTAGATCTAGATGCAACTGAGCAGAGACAGCAGGAAGCCTTAAGACAAGTAGAACCGGTAAAAAGGACCGTTCTAAAAGGAGAGAATATCATTCGGAAAGGTGATATTGTCTCACAAGATGATATACAGGTATTAGAGGCCTTAGGACTCAGGAAACCGAGTATAAATTATGTTAACTTATTGGGAGTTTTAATTACCTTAAGTGTATTAGTCTTTTTATTGGGATATTATATAAAACATTATGAGAAAGAAGTATGGGAAAATATCAATAAATTAATTTTGATTGAGACTTTAATAATACTTGTCATTTTACTGGCAAAGATTATTAGTATTTTTCAACCGACCTACATGGTTTATCTCGTACCAGCTGCAATTGCTTCTATTTTAATAACTGTTTTAATCAATACAGAAATTGCGCTAGTAGTTACAGTCTTTATTAGTTTTTTAACTGCATTAGTATTTAGTAATCTATATATTGCAGCCGCAGCCGCCTTTGTGGGTGGTTTAGTCGGTATAATTAGTGTTAGTAATGTAGATCAGAGAAGTGATCTTATTCGAGCCGGATTCAATGTCAGTGTTTCCTTGGTTGTTTTCATCGCAGGTTTAACTATGATGGATTTAACTAATAACTGGTTCGAATTATTATGGTCAGCCTCGATGGGTATCTTAAATGGTATTTTTGTGGCTATTCTGGCCAACGGCTTATTACCTTATCTGGAAAATATCTTTGATTTAACTTCTTCGGTAAAGTTACTGGAGTTATCAAATCCAAGTCATCCCTTATTAAAGAGACTGCTTGTTGAGGCACCCGGGACCTATCACCACAGTATAATCGTAGGTAATTTGGCTGAAAATGCAGCCGATAAGATTGGTGCCGATTCACTCTTGACAAGAGTGGGAGCATATTTTCATGATATAGGTAAATTAAAAAGACCCTATTTCTTTTCAGACAATCAGTTTGGGGGAGAAAATCCGCACAGCAAGACCTCTCCCAATTTAAGTGCATTGATAATTAAGTCCCATGTAAAGGATGGTTTAGAACTTGCAGATAAGTATAATCTACCTAAGGCTGTTAAAGACATCATCCAACAGCACCAAGGTACAGGCCTAATATCATTTTTCTATAAACAGGCGATAGAAAAAAGTAAGCACGGTAATATTAATGAGAGCGATTTTAGATATGATGGTCCTAAACCTCAGTCTAAAGAAGCGGCTCTCATAATGTTAGCAGATACTGTTGAGGCGGCTGTAAGGTCCAAGAACTTTAATAAAAATAACCATAACAGGATTGAACTGTTTGTTAAAGAATTAATAAGAGAGAAGCTAAATGATGGTCAGTTAGATGAATCCTCTCTTACATTACATGAGTTAGATGAAATTGCAGAAAGCTTTGTTCAAATCCTGACTGGTATTTATCATAAACGTATTGAATATCCTGATAATTTAATAAAAGAAATTAAAAAGGATGATAAAAATGATAAAAATGGAAATCAATGATCTGCAGGATAAAGTAGAGATTGAAGAAGATCTCTATGAAGACTTCAAAAAGATTATTACAAAGGCTACAGAGATGGAAGGATATGATGGTGGAGAGATAAGTATTGCTTTTGTTAATAATGAAAAGATAAAGGAATTAAACAATAAATTCAGAAATATAAATGAAGTAACCGATGTTTTATCATTTCCCATGGATGAAGAGATATTAGGAGACATCATAATTTCAGCGGAGAGGGCTCTAAGTCAGTCCAAGGATTATGGTCATTCCTTTAAAAGAGAAATTTGTTATTTGGTGACACATGGTATCCTACATCTATTAGGTTATGATCATAAAACTGATGGAGAAAAAGAGGAAATGCGTAAAAAAGAAGAAAGAATATTAAAAGAGTTAGAAATTAAAAGATAGTTAAAATTTGATAAAAAAGATGTATTTGGCTATTGAACTGGAGGGCATTAAAGAATGTATATTAATTTGATTGGCTTTGTTTTTTTACTTATCCTTTCTGGATTCTTTTCAGGTTCAGAGACAGCTTTTATGTCTGCCAACAGGGTAAGAATTAGAGAACTAGCCAATGAAGGTGACAAACAAGCTGGAAGAGTTGACAACCTTTTAGAAGATCAAACAAAATTATTAACAACAATCTTAATAGGAAATAACTTAGTTAATATCGCAGCTTCTGCAATAGCTACTTCTATTGCCATAAATATTTTTGGTAGTAAAGGTGTAGGTATTGCAACCGGTTTTGTTACTTTAGTCATATTAGTTTTTGGTGAGATCACACCCAAATCTTTAGGTAATAACAGTCCAATTGCATATGCTAAAAAAGCATCGATAATATTATATTGGTTAGAAAAAATTCTATATCCGGTTATCTTATTTTTCACCATCTTGATTAAAAAGATGATTGGTGAAAACAAGATGATCTCTTCTGCTTTTATTAGCGAAGAAGAAGTAAGGAGATTCGTTAATGTAAGTGAAGAAGAAGGGGCTATAAAAGAAAGCGAAAAAGAAATGATTCAAAGTGTCTTTGAATTCGATGATATTGTGGTAAAAGAAATTATGGTCCCCCGCATAGATATGGTATGTATCAGCAAAGATGCAAGCATCAATGAGCTTGTTGATTTAGCAGTAGAAAAAGGCCACTCCCGTATTCCTGTTTATGAGGAAAGTATAGATGATATCATTGGTCTAATTTATGTTAAGGACTTATTACAGTTACTACAGAAAGGTAAAGAAAATCTAACTTTAGAAGATTTAATTAAACCAATCTACTTTATACCGGAAAGTAAACAGATCAATAAGTTATTAAAGGAAATGCAGAATAGAAGAGAGCATATGGCAGTTATATTGGATGAGTATGGAGGTACTTCCGGCTTAATAACCATTGAAGACTTATTAGAAGAGATCGTTGGTGATATTCAGGATGAGTTTGATTTAGAAGATAAACAGATTAATTTGATCAATAATAAAGAGATCCTGGTAGATGCAAGAGTAGATTTAGATGATTTAAATGAGATATTACCAACCCCTTTACTTGATGAAGAAAGTTATGAGACAATAAGTGGTTTTGTCTTACATAAATTAGGATATTTACCCGAAGAGAAAGAGACTATAGAATTAGAAGGTGTGACCATCGAAGTTGAAAAAATAGATGAACACCGGATTCAAAAACTTCGTATATATACTGTAGAGCCGATAAAGAAAATATAAATTAGATTAGAAACTGTATATTCTGTATTGAGAATTGATGTTAAAGATAAATTAAGAACTGTAGGGGTGTAAAGATGAAAAAAGGCTTATTATATGGACTAGTAATATTATTAGTAATTGTGGCAGTATCTGCTGTCTTATTAAGGGGAAGGTTAGATGAAGAAACACCTGAGATGACTGAGCAGCAGGTGACAGAAGAAGCACCCTCTGAGGAAGAAAGCAGTCAAACTGATCAAGATAGCGAAGAACAAGAAGAACAAGAAGTAGAGAAAGAAACCGAAGATGAAAAAGAAGAGGAGTCCGAAGAAGAGACAGAGGACGATCAAACTGACGAAGAACAAGATGCCCAAGAAGAAGATGTGATCTTATCTAAGTTTAATCACTTACCAATCGAAGAGAAAGTTCTGCATCGGGCTGTCATGGTTAGTGTAGAAAACACCCCGAAAGCCAGACCACAATCTGGTCTTTGTCAAGCACCAATCGTTTATGAATTTTTAGTAGAAGGCGGAATTACAAGATTTTTGGCTTTATTTTGGTCCGATATTCCGGGCAAAATTGGTCCTATTAGAAGTGTTAGACCTTATATGATAGAGATTGCTCAGGAATATGATGCTTTGCTTTTACATGCAGGGGCCAGTCCAGATGGATTTGAGATGCTTGATAAAATAGACTATACAAATTTAGATCAAATATACAATGGTAAGTACTACTGGAGGAGCCAACAGAGACCCACTCCCCATAATTTATATACAGGTGAATATAGGATAAATAATTATTTAGAAGATATGTTAGGGATTGAATATGAAAACCGCTTTAACTTTGAAGAAATAATGATTATCTCCAATGCGAAAGCAGGAGCGGAAGAGATCAGTATTGACTATTGGGGTAATTATGAAGTCTTATATGAATATAACCGAGAAAACAATTACTATAAAAGATTTTTAAATTCAAAAGATAACCCCCATTTATGTGGTGATGAAGAACAAATAACAGTTAAAAATATTATTGTACAGTTTGTTCAAACGGAAGTTAAAGATGATGTAGGGAGATTAAGTATGAAGTTGGAAGGTGAAAATAAGGCATTATACTTTAGAAACGGAGTTGTTAGTGAAGGTCACTGGCAAAAAAATAGTTCAGGATTAACAAAATTTTATGATGAAAACGATCAATTAATCACTGTAAATCCTGGTAATACATGGATCCAGATTGTGCCGAATAATACTAATATAACATATAAGGAAAGTGATTAATTATGATAGATAAAAAGACTAAAAATAAATTATTAAAAGCTGCAAAAGAGGTAAAAGAAAACGCATATGTACCTTATTCTAATTTCCCCTTGGCAGCAGCTTTATTAACAAAGGAAGGCAAGATATTTACCGGTGTAAATATTGAAAATGCTGCTTATGGAGTAACTATGTGTGCTGAAAGAACAGCTATCTTTAAAGCGGTTTCAGAAGGTTATACCGAATTTGAAGCACTACTTTTATTATCAAATACCGAAAAACCTATCACACCCTGTGGTTCTTGCCGACAGGTAATAAGTGAATTTAGCAATGATATTGATATAATAATGACTACTTATGATAATGGTGAATTAATTAAGAAAAATAAAGAACTTTTACCGGGTTCATTTAATAAGGATGATATGAAATAATGAGTTTTAAATCAGGATTTGTAACGATTATTGGAAGACCTAATGTAGGTAAATCTACCTTAGTAAATTATTTAATTGGTGAAAAAATTTCCATAACCTCACCCCGACCCCAGACCACGCGTAATAGTATTAAAGCGATATATACAGAAGATGCGGGCCAGATAATCTTCGTTGACACCCCGGGTATTTACAAGACTAAAAATGACCTGGATAAATATATGGTCAACGAAGCTTATAAGAGCTTAGAAGGAATAGATGTAATAATATTTATGCTGGATGCCACAGAGAAATTCCAAAAAGGGGATCAAATTATCTATAATCAGATTAAAAATTCTTCTAATCCCTTTTTAATAGTTTTGAATAAGATAGACAAGGTAAAAAAGAAAGAATTACCCAATATTCTTAAAGATTATAATAAAAGAATTGAAGAAAACATAATACCAATATCCTCTAAAACAGGAAGAAATGTCAATAATCTAATAAATGAGATATTTGAACTTTTACCGGCCGGTCCCCAATACTATCCCGATGATATGATAACTGACCAAATTGAGCAGTTTATAGTTGCAGAAATGATTAGAGAGAAAACATTTTACCTACTAAGAGAAGAAGTTCCCTTCGGTATTGCCGTGGTTATTGAAGAAATGAAAGAACGAAATGATGAAACGATGTATATAAGAGCTAATATATATGTAGAGAAAAAATCACATAAAGGTATAATTATCGGAAAAAACGGCAAAATGCTCAAAAAAATAGGCACGAGAGCCCGCAAAGATGTAGAAAAATTATTACAGCAAAAAGTCTATCTTGACCTTTGGGTTAAAATCGAGAAGGACTGGAGGGATGATGAAAACTTATTAAGAAGAATGGGTTATAAGGGGTGATTGAATGGTAGAAAAATCATATAGAGACTTTATTCCAG
>DATGCJ010000136.1:0-13342 GCA_035312025.1 Halanaerobiales bacterium
GAAAGTAGTGCTAAAGAAGTAAAATTGAATTTAAGAGATTATAATATTAAAGTATTAGAAGGACAAAAAAATATTAATGAAATCGTTCAACTTCAAGAAACGGATCTGGTTATTAATGCTTTAGTAGGCGCGGCTGGTCTAATTCCTACTTTAAATACACTTAAGCAGGGTACAAAACTGGGGTTGGCCAATAAAGAGAGTTTAGTTATCGGTGGACACCTTGTAAAAAAACAGTTGGAAAAGATTAATAAAGATAACATGTTATTACCTATTGATAGTGAACACAACGCGATCTTTAGATTATTAGAAGAACATTCTAAAAAAGAATTAAAAAATATAATTTTAACCGCTTCCGGCGGTCCTTTTGTTAATAAAAGTAAAAAAGAAATGAATAAGGTTACAGTTAAAGAAGCCTTGGATCATCCCAACTGGGATATGGGTGCCAAGATTACTATAGATTCTGCTACCATGATGAATAAAGGCTTAGAAGTAATAGAAGCACATTGGTTATTCGGGGTTGGATATGATAAAATAAAAGTAGTAATTCATCCTCAAAGTATAATCCACTCCATGATAGAGTTAATTGATAATTCTATATATGCTGAGATGAGTGTTGCCGATATGAGAATGCCCATCCAACATGTAATGGAATATCCGGATATAAGCTCAGGGATAGGTGAACCTTTAAATCTAGTAGAGCAGGGTAAATTAGAATTTCTAAAACCCGATTATGATAAATTCGAATGTTTAGATTTAGCATTCAAAGCTGGTAAAAAAGGTGGTAGTTATCCAGTTGTTTTAAATGCTGCCAATGAGATAGCTGTAAATAAATTTTTAAATAAAAAAATTAAGTTTGTACAAATACCAAAAATAATAAGAGAAACTATAGAGGCTCATAATAAAGTAGATAATCCTAATATCGATGAGATTATTGAGATAGACAAATGGGCCAGACAGTTTGTAAAGGAGGTAGTTTAATATGTTTATTACTATTCTCAGTTTTATAATAGTACTGGGAATATTAATTTTTATACATGAATTCGGCCATTATATAACTGCTAAGTTAAGTGATATCAGGGTAGAAGAGTTTGCTTTAGGTTTTGGCCCTAAACTTATCTACAGGCAGTGGGGGGAAACAGTTTATTCGATTAGAGCGATACCCCTGGGCGGATTCTGTAATATGACCGGTGAATTTGTTCCCGATGAAGACGATGATGAGGAAGATATTGAAATATATAATGAAGCCAAAGCTAATGGGAGATGTTTCCATCAAAAACCTATGTGGAAGAGGTTTGCTGTTATCTTCATGGGACCATTCATGAACTTCATGTTAGCTTTGTTTATCTTTTTTCTAATTTTTAGCCTGGCCGGAGTCCCGATCGATACTTCCAATCAACCCATTATTGGGGAATTAGATCCCAGTAGACCCGCTTCTGAGGCCGGTCTTTTACCGGGAGATAGAATAGTAGAGATCGAAGGACAAAGGGTTCAAAGCTGGGAAGATATGACAGGCATTATTCATAATTCAAAAACAGAACCACTAGAAATTGTGATAGAAAGAGACGGAGCGACGAGGACCTTTAATATAACACCCGTCCGTAATGAAGAAATGGGTGTGAATATTATTGGTATCTATCCTCAGGTTGTGCGAGAAAACATCGGCTTTTTTGGTTCATTACAACGCGCTGTAGTTCAAGGCTGGCGGGTCTTTTATCTAACGATTAACGGCTTTATCCAGATGATCTCTAATAGGTCGATGGAGGGTATAGGTGGACCGGTTATGATCGCCTCAATAATTGGACAGGCTGCCCGTAATGGAATTATTAATGTGATGAACTGGACAGCCATTATCTCCATTAACTTAGGTATTATTAACCTGTTACCATTACCGGCACTGGATGGGGGTAGAATCCTCTTTATAGTTATCGAATTGGTTAGAGGTAAACCCGTAGATCCGAAAAAAGAAGGCTTTGTCCATTTAATCGGTTTTGTCCTTTTAATGATCTTGATGTTATTCATTATTTATAATGATATTGCCCGTAACTTCTTTTAAAGTGGTGTATTTATATGAATGAAAGAAGAAAAACAAGAAATATATTTTATAAAAATACTGGCGTGGGCAGTGATTTTCCCATCACTGTCCAATCCATGACAAATACTAAAACTGATAATGTAAGGGAAACTGTAAGTCAGATTCACAGATTAGAAAAAGCCGGCTGTGAAATTATCAGAGTTGCTGTTCCTGATAAAAAAGCAGCCTTATCTATATCTGATATTAAAAAAGAGATAAGTATCCCCCTTATCGCCGATATTCACTTTAATCATGAATTGGCTTTAATGTCTATTGAACAGGGTGTAGATGGGTTACGTATTAACCCCGGTAATATTGGGGATAAAAAGAAAATATCAGCTGTCGTTAAAAAGGCAAAAAAGCAAGATATCCCAATTAGAATCGGTGTGAATTCCGGTTCTATTGAAAAAGATCTATTAAAAAAATATGTTAAGCCAACGGCCGAAGGAATGGTGGAAAGCGCCCTAAAACATGTAAAGATATTAGAGGAACTGGATTTTAAAGATATTATCATTTCAATGAAATCGACTGATGTTTTAATGACCTTAAAAGCACATCAACTTTTAAATCAAGAGGTCGACTACCCCTTCCATATTGGTATTACTGAAGCAGGCAGCGGCAAAGAAGGTATAATAAAATCTTCTGTGGGTTTAGCCCTGCTTTTAAATAATGGATTTGGTGATACACTGCGGGTCTCACTTACCGGGGATCCCGTAGAAGAAGTATATACTGCTTTTGAGATATTAAGAAACTTAAAATTAAGAAATAGGGGGATTAATATTATCTCCTGTCCAACCTGTGGTCGGACCGAGGTAGATCTAGCCAGGATCACTAATGAGATTAAAAAAAGAATTAAAGATTACCATAAATATTTTGAAGACGGACTTACAGTTGCTGTAATGGGCTGTGAAGTAAATGGACCTGGGGAAGCAAGAGAAGCGGACCTGGGCTTGGCCTGTGGTAAAAAATCAGGCCTCATGTTCAAAAAGGGAGAAGTAATCAAAAAGGTCAAAGAAGAAGATATGATTGAAACATTACTAGAAGAAATAAAAAAGATGAGGAGTGAGTAAGAAATGCGAATGTCAAAACTATATCTACCAACTTTAAAGGAAACACCTGCTGAAGCTGAAATAAAAAGTCATCAGCTGATGTTAAGAGCAGGTATGATGAGAAAGTTAAGTCCAGGTATTTTTTCTTATTTACCCCTGGGTTATAATGTAATCAAAAAGATAGAGAACATAGTAAGAGAAGAGATGGATAAAACTTCTTCCCAGGAAGTACTATTACCTGTCATGCAGACCGCTGAGATCTGGAAAGAGTCAAATCGCTGGCAGAAGTTCGGTCCCTTGATGATCAAATTTACAGATCGAAAAGACCGCGAATACTGTCTGGGTCCAACCCATGAAGAAGTGATAACCGATTTAATTAAGGATGAAGTTAGATCTTATAAAGATCTTCCCTTAAATCTTTATCAAATCCAGACAAAAGTCCGTGATGAAATCAGACCGCGTTTTGGAGTAATGCGCGGCCGTGAGTTTACAATGAAAGATGCCTATAGTATGGATACGGACTATGAAGGGCTGGATGAAAGTTATCAGGAAATGTATGATGCCTATGTTAAAATATTTGAAAGACTTGGTTTAAAAACTAGAGTTGTAAAGGCAGATACCGGAGCAATGGGTGGTAAAGACTCACATGAATTCATGGTATTAGCAGAATCCGGTGAAGATGATATTGCGATCTGTGACAACTGCCATTATGCTGCCAATACGGAATTAGCATCTGCCTATGATCAAGAAAAAATAGTTGATGAAGATCAAAAGGAACGTAAGATTATTGATACCCCTGATATTAAAACAATTGAAGGTTTAGAGAATTTCCTTAACATAGATGGTTCCGAAATGGTTAAAACAATGTTGATGAAGGCTGATGATCAGTTAGTAGTTGTATTAGTACGTGGTGATGATCAGTTAAATGAAGTAAAATTATCAAACTATCTACAGGCAACAACTTTAGAAGCTGCCAATGAAGAAGAAATTATTGAAGTTTTTGGAGTTAAACCCGGCTTTATCGGTCCGGTTGATATAGAAGGTTATCAAATAATTGCTGACCATAGAATCAAAGGGATGAGAAACGCAGTCTGTGGGGCAAATATAGAGGACAAGCACTTCGGTAATGTAAACCCCGGCCGTGACTTTGAAGTAGATGAATACTTGGAATTAAGAACTGTCAAGGGGGGTGACACCTGTCCTGAGTGCCAGACAGGTTCCTTAGCCATTCAACCCGGTATTGAAGTGGGGCATATCTTTAAACTGGGAACTAAATACAGTGAAAGTATGGGAGCTACCTACTTAGATGAAAACGGTAAAGCCCAACCGGTCGTAATGGGTAGTTATGGAATAGGTATTACCAGAATTGTAGCAGCCGCAATTGAACAGAGCAATGATGAGAACGGTATCATTTGGCCGAAGGCAATAGCTCCTTATCAAATAATAATATTACCTCTTGGTAATAGTGAAGAAGTGGAAGAAACGGCTGAAGAAATCTATGAGAAGTTTACCGAAATGGGTATAGAAGTATTACTCGATGACCGTGATGAAAGGGCCGGTGTTAAATTTAATGATGCTGATCTAATTGGTATTCCGCTCAGAATAACCGTGGGCAGCCGTTCCTTAAATAATAATGTATTGGAGGTCAGAAACCGCCAAACTGGTGAGGACTTCGAAGTCTCTTTAGATAATTACGAAGAGGAGATAAAAGACTTTCTTTCTAAATTAAAATAAGAGAGGGGCAGTCCAATGAAGATCAAGACTTTAATTCCGGCCTTCAATGAAGAGAAAACCATCGGTGATATTATCGATACCTTAAATCAAGTATCATTGATAAATGAGGTAATTGTGGTTGATGATGGTTCTGAGGATAACACCTATCTGGTAGCAAAAAATAGGGGCGCCCGGGTAATAAAGATGGACCAGAACCGCGGAAAAGGTGCCGCTTTACAGGAAGGTATTGCTAAAATTGATACAGATATTATCTTACTTTTAGATGGGGATTTAATTGGATTAAGACAGGAACATGTCTATAAACTGCTTAATCCCGTTATTTCGGATGAGGCAGATATGACAATAGGGGTATTTAAAAAAGGGAGGGGCTTAACTGATTTAGCTCAGGTGGTTTCTCCCGGTCTCTCCGGTCAAAGGGCTATTAAACTATCTGAATTAAAAAAAGTAAAGAATTTAGATAAAGAAGGTTTTGGAGTTGAGGTCGCGTTAAATAAACACTTCAAGGAAAAAGGTATAGTAAAAAAGGTAGAACTTAAAGATTTAACCCATGTAATGAAGGAAGAAAAGATGGGCTTAGTAAAAGGGGTAAAAGCCCGCACAAAGATGTATATTGATATACTGAGAAGTTTATTTACCGGTATAATTGATTAATTAGTTCTTTTAGGAGGGATTTTGTGCTTAAAGTCATCCAACCAGGGGAAGATTATAAAGATAAATTAAAATATATTATAGTTGATTCCGAGAAAAAAATCTGTAAGGTTGTATTAAATAAAAATGGTGATAATGAACAGATTGAAGATAAAGTAGGCAGTCTATTACCTAATTTTTCAATAGACTGTGAGGTTGCTTTATCAAAAGAAGAAGAAATAGAAATGATCTGGCCGCAGTTAACAAAAGAATTCAACGAAAAGTTTTCTTATAGCAAAACCTGGTTTGAAAGGGCCAAATTATTTTTTGAAAATGACAGACTGATAATTTCACTAGAAACAAAACTCGCAGCCAAAAAGATGAGCAAGGCCCGGGTTATCAATTTTATAAAAAATAGAATATATTATTACCTAGATCAGGAATTAGATATTAGAATTGAAAATGGAGATTTCTTTAAAAATGATAAATCTCTAAAAAAAGATTTGGAAAAAGAACAAGCAGCCAAAAGCAAAAAACGCCAAAAGAAGCGGAAAAGTAAAAATAAAATAATCTATGGTGGGAAAATTAATAACGGCAAAAACAAAGTAGATCTTGACCAGATTAAATCTGAACAGAGAAATATAACAACCAGTGGTTTTGTATTTGACCAGGAAGTAAAACAGATCAGAAAAAATCTAACACTCCATACATTCCATATTACAAACTTTAAAGATTCACTTACTTGTAAAGCTTTTTTAAATAATAATGGTCAGAAATTAAATATCAAAGAAGATATGGAAGTTCTGGTTACAGGAAATATTCAATATGATAAATATAGTAAAGATCTAATCCTAATGGCAGATAGAATCAATAAGATTGGAGAAAAAGAGACCCGTGAAGATAAATCAGATCAAAAAAGGATTGAACTGCACTTACATACCAAGATGAGTGCCATGGATTCTACTGTCGATGTAGAAAATGCAGTTAAGAGAGCCTCTAAGTGGGACCATGCTGCCCTCGCCATAACTGACCACGGCATTGTGCAGTCCTATCCGGATGCCTATCAGGCCGGTCAAAAATACGGTGTGGATATCATATTTGGCTTAGAAGCCTATTTAATTGACAACGGGAAGCCAATTGTAGTTAATCCCTCAGATCAAACTATTAATGAGACTGAGTTTGTTGTATTTGACTTAGAAACAACCGGTTTAAACCCCGTCAACAATGAAATAATTGAAATCGGGGCTGTCAAACTAAAAGATGGAAAAGTCATAGATGAATTTTCTTCTATGGTCAAACCGGAAAGAAATATACCGGCTAAGATAACTGAGATTACCGGTATTGATGACAGCATGGTCAAAGATGCTGAACCTTTTGAAAAAGTTTTTAGAAAGTTTATTGATTTCATAGGTGGAGCCCCTTTAGTTGCCCATAACATGGATTTTGACTACAGTTTTATCAGAGAGCCATTAAATAAATTCATGAGATCTGATGAGGTAACTTTAATAGATACTTTAACCCTGGCTAGGGCCGTTAAACCGAAATTAAAAAACCATAAGTTGGCAACTTTGGTTGACCATTATAATATAGAATTAGATAACCACCACAGGGCCCTTGATGATGCCAAAGCGACCGGATATTTATTGCTAGAACTTTTAAGTGAAGAGGAAAGTGAAGAATTAGATAATATAAATGAATTAAATGAATTAACGAAAAATATTGATTGGAAAAAACAGAGACCCTATCATGCTTTAGTATTGGCTAAAAATCAAGCCGGTTTAAAAGATATATATAAATTAGTATCTAAAGCCCATCTTGATAATTTCTATCGTAAACCGAGGATATTAAAAAGCGAACTTCTGGCTAAAAGAGAAAACCTACTGATTGGTTCAGCCTGTGAATCGGGTCAGCTTTTTAACTATATTCTCAACAACAGGAGTTCCAAGGAGATAAAAGAAGTAGTTAAATTTTATGATTTTTTAGAGATCCAACCCCTAGGCAATAATGAATTTTTAATCTCAAACCAGTTAGAAGATAAAAATGAACTTAAAAAAATAAATAGAAGAATTTATGAACTGGGTAAAAAGTTTAAAAAACCGGTAGTAGCCACCGGGGATGTCCACTTTTTAGATCCTAAAGATGAAATATATAGAAAGATTTTACAGGCCGGACAGGGCTTTGATGATTACGATAATCAGGCACCGCTTTACTATAGAACTACAGATGAAATGTTAGAGGAGTTTGATTACTTTAGTGAAGAAGAAGCCCATGAAATTGTAGTTGAAAACCCTAATAAAATTTATGAGAAAATAGAAGAGATCAAACCCATACCGGACGGTCTTTACACACCTGATATTGAAGGTGCAGATGAAAAGATAAAAAACATGAGTTATAACAAAGCTAAAAAACTTTATGGAGAGGACTTACCCGAATATATTGAAGACAGACTGGAAAAGGAGCTTAATTCGATCATAGATAATGGCTATTCTGTTATTTATCTTATCGCCCATAAGCTGGTTAAGAGGTCTCTTGAAGACGGTTATCTGGTTGGATCACGGGGTTCAGTTGGTTCATCTTTTGTGGCCACTATGACCGATATAACTGAGGTTAATCCCTTACCAGCCCATTATCGCTGTGAAAACTGCCAAAATGTTGAAATTAAACAGGAGGAAAAATACTCTACCGGTATAGATTTACCGGACAAAAAATGTCCTGAATGTGGTGAGCAGTATACCAAAGATGGTTTTGATATCCCCTTTGAAGTATTTATGGGATTTAAGGGCGACAAAGTTCCAGATATTGATTTGAACTTCTCGGGTGAATATCAGAATACTATACACGAGGCAACCGAGGAATTTTTCGGCCGAGATTATGTTTTTAGAGCAGGTACAATTTCTACAATTGCTGATAGAACTGCCTTTGGATTTGTAAAAAATTATTTAGATGATAATGATATAGATGTTAAAAAAGCCGAGATTAATAGGTTAGTCGATGGTTGTGCGGGCGTAAAAAGGACTACCGGCCAGCATCCCGGTGGTTTAATGGTAGTACCTAAAAATATGGATATCTATGATTTCACCCCGATCCAACACCCGGCTAATGACCAGGAAACCAGGGTCAGGACCACCCACTTTGATTACCATTCTATAAGTGGTCGTATCCTTAAATTAGATCTTTTAGGCCATGATGATCCTACTTCACTGAGAATGCTGCAGGATCTAACCGATGTAGATCCTGAAACCATTCCTTTAGATGATCCCGAAACCATGAAGATATTTTCTTCTACTGAAAGCCTGGGGGTCAGTAAAGAGAAGATCAACTCTGAAGTGGGAACTTACGGTATTCCGGAATTTGGTACCAGTTTTGTAAGGCAGATGCTTATCGATACCAGGCCATCCACCTTTGCGGAACTGGTCAGAATAAGTGGCCTATCGCATGGAACAGATGTCTGGCTTAACAATGCCCAGGAATTAATAAAGAATGATAAGGCAACTTTATCGGAAGTAATCTCTGTAAGAGATGATATAATGAACTATCTACTACAAAAAGGTCTTGAACCGATTGATGCCTTCTGGATCATGGAACATGTCAGAAAAGGTAAGGGTTTAACTGAAAAAGAAGAACAAAAGATGATAGATAAGGGAGTCCCTGATTGGTATATTGACTCTTGTAAGAAAATAAAATACATGTTTCCTAAAGCCCATGCGGCAGCCTATGTAATGATGGCTTATCGAATTGCCTACTTTAAGGTACATTATCCCAAAGCCTTTTATTTAACATATTTTTCAACTAAAGCAAGTGCATTTGATGCTCAAATTATTGATAAAGGCCTTGAGTTTGTAAAAGATTATTTAGATAAGTTAAATGAACAGGATAAACTAACTGCTAAAGATAAAGAAACAATTACCATTTTAGAAGTGGTAATTGAGGCCATGCATAGGGGAGTTGAATTTGGCAAAGTAGATTTATATAATTCAAAAAAGAATAAGTTCATTTTAAGGGACGAAAAATTAGTACCTCCCTTAATCTGTCTGGAAGGTCTAGGTTCATCTGCTGCCGAAAGCATTATTGAAGCTAGAGCCCAGGGTAAATTTATCTCAATAGAAGATTTAACTAATAGAACCAGTCTAAGTAAAACTGTGATAGAAAAGATGAAAGACCACGGTACCTTAAAAGGATTACCGGAAAAGAATCAACTGTCACTTTTTGCAAGCTCTTGAAAAATAGCAATTTTTATGATAGTCTGTAATATGGAATATGTTGTATTTTTATTGAGGAGTGGGCCCGTCCCACTCTTTAATTTATGAAAGAGAGGGTTTTACTATGAGCGTTGTTGACCAACTAAGAGAATTAATAGAACCAATAGTTAAGGTAAATGATCTTGACTTTGTGGATATAGAATATATAAAAGAAGGGGAAAACTGGATTCTCAGAGTATTTGTAGAGAATGAAGAAGGGGAACTGACAATCGACCAGTTAAGCAACTTGAGCAGATTAATAAGCCAAAAACTTGATGAAGAAGATCCGATTGATAAGAGATACTTTTTAGAAGTGTCCTCACCCGGGGTTGAGAGACCTTTGAGAAAGGTCAAAGACTACGAGAGGTTTGCAGGAGAGGATATTAAGATCAGCACCTATCGAAAAATAAATAATTCGAAAGAATTTATCGGTAAATTAATTGGAATTGATGAAAACAAAGTTATTACAATTAAATTGAAAGATACTGATGAAGAAATGGAGATCGACTATTCAGATGTATCAAAAGCAAATTTACATGAGGAATTTAATTTTTAGTGTAATTTAAAGGAGGAAAAAAATGAATCTGGACTTGCTAAACGCCTTAGATGACATCGAGAAGGACAAAGGGATATCAAAGGAAGTGTTACTTGAAGCAATCGAAGTAGCCTTACTTTCAGCTTATAAAAAAGACTTTGGTTCTAAAGAGAATGTAAGTGTAGAAATTGATGAAGAATCGGGAGAAGTGATGGTCTTCTCTCGCAAGAAAGTAGTAGAGGAAGTAAAAAATGATCGTTATGAGATACCGCTTGACGAAGCTGAAAGAATCGATTCATCGATTGAAGTAGGAGACTATTTAGATGTGGAAGTAACCCCGGAGAACTTTGGAAGAATTGCAGCCCAAACGGCCAAACAGGTTGTCATGCAGCGAATTAGAGAGGCCGAAAGAGATGTACTTTATGAAGAATATAAGCGCAAAGAGGGAGAAATTATCACCGGGACTATTCAACGGTTCCATAAAGACAATGTATTAATTGATATGGGTAAGACCGAAGCACTACTGCCTGTATCTGAACAGATGCCCAGTGAGGAATATCGGGTTGGTTCCCGCTTAAAGCTTTATGTAGTAGAGGTTTCATCTACTACTAAGGGACCGCGGATTTTAGTTTCCAGAACTCATCCCGCCTTACTGAAAAGATTATTTGAAGTAGAGGTCCCCGAAATCTTTGATGGCATTGTTGAAATTAGGTCTGTTGCCCGTGAGGCAGGTTTCAGGTCAAAAATAGCGGTGTCTTCTTATGATGATAAAGTAGATCCCGTTGGGGCCTGTGTAGGGCCGCAGGGGATGCGGGTCCAATCAGTGGTAGAACAATTAAACGGGGAAAAGATCGATATAGTGCAGTATAGTGAAGATCCCAAAGAATATGTTTCTAATGCTTTAAACCCGGCCGAAGTAATTGATGTTGTAACCGATGAAGATCAACAGAGCGCAAAAGTTATCGTACCAGATTTTCAATTGTCCCTAGCAATCGGAAAAGAAGGGCAAAACGCAAGATTAGCGGCAAAATTAACGGGTTGGAAAATAGATATTAAAAAGGAATCAGAATTTACAGAAGATGAAACAAATGAAGAAGAGGAAGAAACAGAACAAGAATCTAAAGAGGAAACAGAAAGTTTAGATTCAGCAGAGCCCCAGGCAGAAGTAGAACAACAACCAGAAGATAGCCAAGAGGATGAAACAGATAAATAAGCTAAAATTTAATATGGAGGTGGTTAGTTTGAGTAAAATCAGAGTATATAAGCTGGCTGATAAATTAAATATGGAAAGTAAAGAGTTGATAGATATTTTAAATAATCTAGGTATAGAAGTATCCAGTCATATGAGTACAATTGAAGATGAAACGGCTGATCTTGTCAAAGAAGTTGTAACTGAAGAAAGTAAGAGTGAAGAAGAGATTGAAGAAGAATTAGAAGATGAGCTGCCAGAGGAAAGCGCAGAAGAACAAGAAACTGAACCAGAAATTGAAGAGGAAGAAATTGAAGAAGAAGATGAATCCGACTACATTCCGGTAACAGAAGGTATTACAATCAGAGATTTAGGAGAAAAATTAGATATTTCTGCCAATAATATCATCAAAGAAATGATGCAGATGGGGATTATGACCAATGTTAATTACTCACTTGATGAAGATGAACTAGAAATTTTAAAAGAAGAACTTGGTTTAGAGATTAAATTAACCGATGAGATCGAAGAGGAAGAATCTTCTGAATTAAAACTCGAAGAAATAGTTGATAGACCGGAAGATCTAAAACCGCGTCCTCCCATCGTTACTGTCATGGGTCATGTTGACCACGGAAAAACTACCTTACTTGATGTAATTAGAAAGACCCGCGTAGCAGAAGGAGAAGCGGGCGGAATTACTCAGCACATAGGTGCTTATCAGGCTAGTTATGACGAGAAAAAGATAACCTTTATTGATACCCCCGGCCATGAAGCATTTACCGCAATGCGGGCCCGAGGTGCTCAGTTAACCGATATTGTTATCTTAGTGGTAGCAGCCGATGACGGTGTTATGCCCCAGACCGTGGAAGCTATAAACCACGCCCAGGCGGCCGGCATTCCAATAATTGTTGCCGTTAATAAGATCGATAAGGCAAATGCTCAACCGGACCGGGTTAAACAGGAATTAACAGAACATAGTCTGGTTCCGGAAGAATGGGGCGGTAATACGATCTGTGTAAATGTTTCAGCTTTAAAAGGTGAAAATATAGACGAATTACTGGAAATGGTTAACCTTGTTGCAGAAGTTGAAGAACTAAAAGCCAATCCCAATAGAATTGCCGATGGTGTCATAATTGAATCCGAGCTTGATAGAGGTCGGGGACCAATTGCTACCGTATTGGTTAAAAACGGGACCTTAAAGATCGGAGATTATATAATTGCCGGTTCTATTACAGGCCGAGTTAAGGCCTTACTGGATGAACACGGTGAAAGAATCGATGAGGCTGGACCCGCGACACCTGTTATAGTGCTTGGTTTTGATGACGTACCAGAGGCGGGCGATTATGTAAGAGTTATGGAAGATGAGAAACGGGCCCGTGATTTAGCCGAAAGAAGACAGGAAAAAGAAAAAGAAGAAAGGCTCAAAAAAGATTCTAAGGTATCCTTAGAAGACTTATATAGAAATATTCAGGAAGGTGAAATTAAAGAACTGAACGTAATAATCAAGGCTGATGTACAGGGTTCAATCGCAGCTTTAGAAAGTTCACTAATGAATATTGAATCGGATGAGGTAAGTGTCAATATAATCCATACCGGGGTAGGAGCCATCAATGAAACAGATGTAAATCTGGCCAGTGCTTCTCAGGCCATAATAATTGGTTTTAATGTACGCCCTGGTACTAATGCCCGCAAGGCGGCTGAGAAAGAACAGGTCGAAATTAAAACCTATAGAGTAATCTATAAAGTAATAGACGATATTAAAAATGCGATGTCCGGATTACTTGAACCAGAATATAAAGAGATTGTGGTCGGACGGGTAGAAGTAAGAGACACCTTTAAAGTGCCTGATGTAGGAATAATCGCCGGTGCTTATGTTAAAGAAGGTGAAGTTAATAGAAATGA
>DATGCJ010000137.1:0-9862 GCA_035312025.1 Halanaerobiales bacterium
TATGATAAGGTTAATAAATGGCGTGCCCGGAAGGACTTGAACCCTCAGCCTACTGATCCGTAGTCAGTCGCTCTATCCAATTGAGCTACGGGCACATATTTAACTGCAAACACTATTATACATACTATAATAGGTGTTGTCAAGATAATCAATCTAGCTTTTTAAAGGTATTTAATACTTATATCCTGTTCCCTTGCTTTTATATTATAACATATCCAAAGCTGAATTTACATTGTTCAGCATCAGTTTCCTTTGATAACTATTTTTGTATATTGATCATTACTAAGGCAATAATAGTTAGTACAATAGCTGTCTTTTCTCTCTTGTTTAAAGTCTCACCAAATATAAAGTAACCACCCATACTTATAACCACAATACTACCGGCACTAAAGATCGGAAATACTACCGCAGTTTTAAGTTGATCCAAAGCATTGATTAAAAAGAATGATGAAAACAAGTTAGGAATACCGACAAAAATACCAATCATGAATTCCTGGGGTTTTATCCTATAATCTTTGAACATTACATAGGCTGCACTTATCACAAAAGCAGTAGAGAATACAAAAAATAAGAAGAGGTTTTTTTCATAAATTCGGCCGTAATACTGGAAGAACTTATTCATAAACTCCCCTAAACCACCGAAAATAAAAAGTCCTATTAATGTCCATTTTAAGGCCTCTCTCCAATTCTTATTTAATGGTAAATTAACAATTAAAATAGCAATTAGTGCTAAGGCAATCCCAAACCACTGAATTGTAGCAGGTATCTCATTCCAGATGAAAATAGCTAAAATCATCGGTATTAAAATACCAAGTTTAGCAAAGGTACCGGCTAAACCTACTCCTTCTTCATTAACACTCTTTTGATAAAATATAAAAGCTAAAAAGAAAAATATACCTCCGATTATACCTATAAAAACTGCCCAGGCATTACTGGACTCCATTGTGAATTTAAGCTGTTGATTTGTAAATACCATTTTCAATTCCTGAACAAAAAGATTGAATTGAGACCAAGAGGGCCACGTAATATTTTGTGATGACATCACTAAAAACAAACTAATTAAAGAAGCTACCAAATAATTTGAAGAAGTAATCAGATAACGGTTAGCCCTTTTATCTTCACTATATTTAAATATTAATGCTATTGATGAACTACATAAAATTGCCATAAATAAAGATAACAATATATTCACTCCTAGTTAATTAAGACTCACTAGATAGTCTATCATAAATTTAAGTAAATTAAAATGGAAAAAGCCGGGTTTGCACCCGGCTTAGTGTTTTTTACTTATTATATTTATTCTTCATCTCCTTCAGGCTCTAAGGATTCTTCTAATCTCTTGTATGCTTGATATCTTTCGATTGCATCCTGTGCTGCCTGATCAAATAACTTATCGGCTACTTCTGGGAATTCTTGTTTTAGCTTAGCATAACGTACTTCACTGAGTAAGAATTCTTCAAAATCGCCTTCTGGTTTCTTAGAATCTAAGGAGAATGGATTCTTGCCTTCTTCTTTAAGTTCTGGATTGAATCTATATAGATGCCAGTATCCAGCTTTAACAGCTCTTTCTTCTTCATCCACACTACAGTTCATGCCGTTTTTCAATCCATGTGCAATACATGGAGCATAAGCTATAATTAAGGATGGTCCTGGATAGGCTTCTGCTTCTTTAATTGCTTTTACTGTTTGATTCATATTAGCACCCAGGGCAATCTGTGCTACGTATACATAACCATAAGTCATAGCCATTCTACCGAGGTCTTTCTTTTTGGTTCTCTTACCAGCCGCATCGAACTTAGCTGCTGCAGCAGTAGGAGTAGCTTTGGAAGACTGACCACCAGTATTTGAATAGACCTCTGTGTCAAATACTAATACGTTGACATCATCGCCTTGAGCTAATACATGGTCTAGACCGCCGTAGCCAATATCATAAGCCCAGCCGTCTCCACCGAAGATCCATTGTGATTTCTTAACTAGGAATTCTTTGTTATCCAGGATAAACTTAACTAATTCATTATCCTTTTCTTCTTCTAGTAATGGTTTCATCTTTTCGGTGGCTTGCTTGGAAGCTTCCGCTTTATCTTTACCTTCGATCCATTCTTGGAAAGCTTCTTTTAGTTCATCAGAGATATCAGTTTCCATGGCTTCTTCCATCTTCATCTTCAGTTGATCTCTAAACTGTTCCATACCGAGATACATGCCGTATCCATATTCGGCATTATCTTCGAATAAGGAGTTAGCCCAGGCTGGACCGTGTCCTTCGTCATTTGTGGTATAAACAGCTGTTGGAGCAGTACCGCCCCAGATGGAAGAACAACCCGTTGCATTTGCAATGATCATTCTTTCTCCGAATAGCTGTGTTACTAATTTAGCATAAGCAGTTTCTCCACAACCGCCACATGCACCGTGGAATTCAAGTAATGGCTGTTGGAATTGACTACCTTTAACTGAGTATTTATCCATAACATCTTCTTTGTAATTTACATTATCAGATACATATTCCCAGTTATCTTTTTCAGCTTCAAGCACATCTTCAAATGGCTCCATGACTAAGGCTTTTTCAGGTGCTGGACAAACTTCAGCACAGACACCACAGCCAGTACAGTCAAGTGGACTAACTTGCAGTCTATATTCTAATCCTTCCATACCTTTACCCATTGGTTTGAGTGTTTTCATACCTTCAGGTGCATTGTCTCTTTCTTCTTCATCGAGTAAGAAAGGTCTAATTACAGCATGTGGACATGAAATTGCACATTGATTACATTGAATACAATTATCAGGCTGCCATTCAGGTACATTTACGGCAATACCGCGTTTTTCATATTTTGACATACCTGGTGGGAAGTGACCGTCTTCTCTACCAACAAATTGACTTACTGGTAGGCTGTCTCCTTCCTGTCTTTCAACAACTCTCTGAATCTCTTCAACAAATTCAGGTACATCTTCTTCTTCAGCTTCTTCTGGTTCAGCCTCTGCCCATTCTGCAGGAATATCAACTTTAACTAGGGCATCCATTGCCTTGTCTACAGCTTTCTTGTTCATGTCAACTATCATTTCACCTTTATGTCCATAGGTGTCTTCGATAGCTTCTTTTAAGTATTCAATTGCTTCATCAACAGGCAAGATCTTTGCCAGTTTGAAGAAAGCAGTCTGCATAACCATGTTGATTCTATTACCCAATCCAACTTCTTGAGCGATATCTACAGCATTGATAATATAGAAATCAATATCATTTTCGGCTAGATAACGCTTTAAGCCGCCGGGTAATTTTTCATCCAATTCATCGTCTGACCAATTTGTATTCAGAACAAATGTGCCGCCTGGTTTGAGGTCAGTGTGCATATCGAATTTATTTACATACGAATCTTTATGACAGGCAACATAATCCGCTTCATCGATTAGATAAGTAGATTTAATGGGCTGTTCTCCAAAACGTAAGTGGGAAACAGTTACACCACCAGATTTTTTGGAGTCATAGGAGAAATATGCCTGTGCATACATATCGGTGTTGTCACCGATAATTTTGATTGCATTTTTGTTAGCTCCAACAGTACCATCAGAACCAAAGCCCCAGAATTTACATCTAACTGTACCTTCTGGTGTGGAATCAATTTTTTCTTCCGGTTCTAAGGATGTATATGTAACATCATCTTCTATTGCAATTGTAAAGCCATTCTTTGGTTCTTCTTCTTTTAAGTTGTCAAATACAGCTTTGATATCTGTAGGAGTAGTATCCTTAGAACTGAGTCCATAACGTCCACCAACGATTACAGGATCTTCATCTCTATCATAGAATAGGGAACGTACGTCTTCATAAAGTGGTTCTCCTAAAGCACCAGGTTCTTTTGTTCTGTCTAATACAGCAATCTTTTCTACTGATTCAGGTAGTGCTTTCATAAAGTATTTTTCAGAGAATGGTCTGTAAAGATGTACTTTAAGTACACCAACTTTCTCTCCCTGATCAACTAGATAGTCAACAGTTTCTTCAATTGTATCTGTTACAGAGCCCATTGCAACAATTACATGTTTTGCATCTTCTGCACCATAGTAATTGAATGGATGGTACTCTCTACCTGTAATCTTAGTGATTTCCTGCATATATTCTTCAACAATATCAGGTATTCTTTCATAGTATTTATTAACTGTCTCTCTTACCTGGAAGAAAATATCAGGATTCATTGCAGTACCTTTAGTTACAGGATGTTCGGGGTTTAAAGCGTTATTTCTAAATTCTTGAACTTTATCATAGTCAACTAATTCAGCTAGATCATCATAATCCATGACATCAATTTTTTGATATTCATGTGAGGTACGGAAACCATCAAAGAAGTGAACAAATGGTAAACTTGATTTAATAGCTGATAAGTGTGCTACTCCACCAAGATCCATTACTTCCTGAACACTACCAGAGGCTAACATTGCAAAACCGGAAGCTCTAGTAGCCATTACATCAGAATGGTCACCAAAAATAGATAGAGCATGTGTCGCGATACTACGTGAACTTACGTGAAATACTCCAGGTAGTAGTTCTCCAGAAATCTTATACATATTTGGAAGCATCAATAATAGGCCCTGAGAAGCAGTAAAGGTAGTTGTTAAAGCACCCGCTGCTAATGAGCCGTGAACTCCGCCTGAAGCTCCACCTTCTGATTGAAATTCAGATAATTTAACTCTCTGTCCGAAAATGTTTTCCCGTCCGTGCGCACTCCATTCATCTACTAATTCTGCCATTGGGGATGAAGGAGTAATTGGATAGATCGCAGCAACGTCTGTAAAAGCATAACCAACATGCGCCGCAGCAGTGTTTCCATCCATCGTCTTCATCTTGTTTGCCATCTTCTTTCCCCCTTTATATTAGTTAAGTGAAATATATACTTATTCCAATTCTATTTTAGTATATTATACTAAATTTGCTGTGTCAAATTTTATCAAACTATTACAATCTAATGATAATTGTGCCCTACTTACTGGGCTTTTTTGGACTTGATAGAATTAATATGCTATACTATTATATGTATGAAAATAAACAATTAGCAAAGGGGAATCAAATTATGATATATAACAAATTTGGTCAAAAAGATTGGAAAACATCTATACTTGGTTTGGGCTGTATGCGCTTACCTGTTATAGATGGAGATAATGAAAATATTGATGAAGAAAGATCTATCGAAATGATTAGATATGCCATCGATAATGGTATAAACTACATCGATACTGCCTGGCCATACCACGGTGGTAATAGCGAAGGTTTAGTAGGAAAAGCACTTCAGGATGGTTACCGGGAAAAAGTAAAATTGGCAACTAAACTTTACACTCCCGGTATTGAAAGTGTAGAAGACTGCAACTACTATTTAAATGAACAATTAAACCGACTGCAAACCGACTACATAGACCTGTACTTGCTGCACGCTTTAAATAGAAAGTACTGGGAAAATTATAAAAGTGTTGATATTATTGAATGGTTAGAAGATATGAAAGCACAGGGTAAAATAAAAAATATCGGTTTCTCCTTCCATGACGACTATGACCTTTTTGAAGAAATCATAGACTATTATGACTGGGATTTCTGCCAAATTCAGTATAATTATCTAGATACAGAATTTCAGGCTGGTAAAAAAGGTCTAAAGTATGCACATGACAAAGGAATTTCGGTTGTCATCATGGAACCATTGAGAGGCGGAACATTAGCACAAACCCCTCCGAAGGAAGTAAAAGATATATTAGACCAAAGTCCTAACGATAGAAATGCTGTGGAGTGGGCTTTACAATGGCTCTGGGATCAAGAAGAAGTTGATGTGGTTTTAAGTGGTATGAGCAACATGGAACAGTTAAAAGAAAATATCGAACTTGCTTCACAAGCAGACCAAAATACTTTAAATAATCAGGAAAGAAACCTAATTGCAGAGGCACGGGAAACATATCTAGACTTATTCCCTGTTTCCTGTACAGGCTGTAATTATTGTGTGCCCTGTCCAGAAGGAGTTTCTATACCCGGTATCTTCTCTCTTTATAATGAAGCAGAAGTTTATGATAAATTTGCAGAAAACCAAAAAAGATATTTAAATATGGATGAAGCATCCCAGGCAGATAACTGTATTGAATGCTTGCAATGTGAAGAAGCCTGTCCACAAAATTTAGATATTACCGATCATCTAAAAGAAGCGCATGCTTATTTCACAGAATAGAATATTAAAGTAAATTATAGTAATTAATAAAATAAATGGGAAGCTAGGACCAATAAGTCTTAGCTTCCCATTTTTATACTTTATTATATTAAATTTTAATTATTTCCATTCATAATCCAGCTTGCGTTCCTGAAATTCTTTATTTTTACGATCATAATATAGTCCTTCTTTATAATTAGGGGCATGGAATTTAATCCTCTGCTTTTCTTTAGTGCGGTCATCTCCATCTAAATATTTTTCCGCTATTTGATCTAAGAGAGTGGCAGCATTGTCCAGTTCATCCACCTCTATATACAACGAAACAGCAAGTTTAGTAATCTCATCTAAAAAATACACCGAAGCTATTCCTAGTTTTTCATCTCCTTCAAAGATCCCGATATCTACGTTCTCTCCATCATACCTGGGATCAGGCGATAGAGAATCATCCTTTTCAAACCTCATGAATTTATACCTCCAATTAGATTTATTAATGTTAATTAAATTTATTACAAAAAACTCTTGTCCTTTTAATAAATAAGGGACTCTATACTACACATTTGCCTTATTAGTTTAACCCTCTTTCTATTTATACCATATTTCGGCACTAAAGTTAACATTAATATTGACATCCTGTGGTGCAATCTCCGGCACTGGTAAAGCTGTTCCGGCTCCTTTTGCTTCACTTCTCATTACTCCGTAATTATAATTATAGATACTATAGTTATCATTAATATCTAACCTGGCAATCTCATAACTTTCTTTTTGCAGGCTTTCTTTAATAACTTCCGCTTTGTTCATTATCTGTTTAATTCCTTCTCGGATTACTTTATTTTTAGCTTCTTCCGGGTTTTTCAAACCGTAACTTATTCCCTGAATATTAGTAGCCCCTTTGGCAATAACCTGTTGAATAACATTGCCAAGTTGATCTAAATTACTTGTCTCGACTTTAACCATAGTTGATACTTCATAGTATAGTTCGCGTTTTTTATCATTATCTTGGTCCATATAACGCTGATTAACACTAAAAGAGGTAGTAGAATAAGTAAGGTTTTCAAATGTTTTTAAAATATCAATAACCTCATTCATACTGGCGGTCGTTTTGGAATAGGCTGTATCCAGTTCTTTATCTAAAGTCCAGACCTCTACATTTATATTGGCCACCTCTGGTTTAAATTCTCTTTGGATGCGATGGCTAATATTCACCTTGGTAACATCTTCATGTTCTTTCGCTATTCCCACCTGGGTAAAGATTAACAAACCAACCAGGAGAAATAAAGCAATTTTATAATATTTATTCTTTCTCAAATTAACCCCTCCCTCTTATTATCTCCGCAAACTCGTCCGGTAGTTCACTGTCATTGATAGCCTGGGCAATCTTCTCATAATCATAAGGCAAACTTCTAAGTTCAGTATTAACAGAGTCTTCATCAACCTCAACTATTATATATTTCGCTTCTATACTATAAGTCTCCTGCTCTTTGTTAAAAGGTTTTTGTTTACCTACACTCCCATCATTTATTATTATCTTATCTTCAATCTTTTTAATATAAGGTAGATGAGTGTGACCTGTGATCATGATATCTGCCTCATACTGGTCCATCATCCTTTTAATACTTTTAGCCGGATGATTAAAAAATAGGTACTGATTAATTTTGCGGGGACTGCCGTGTACAAGTAGTACTTTTTTACCGGCTGCTTCAAACTTAATATTTTCTTTTAAACTTTTTAAAAACTCTTTATTTTCATTAGTAACTTCTCTTTGGGTCCAGGCCAGTGATCTATCACCGAGTTTTTGTTTAGCTTTTGTTTTATAGGCACAACCACAGTCATCAAGATCAAAACCAACTCCCTGATCATAGTTGCCCATAACCGTTTCAATTTCATTATCTCTAATGACATCAATTACTTCATTGGGATAAGGTCCATAACCAACCAGGTCACCCAAACAGTATATTTTATCTACATCTTCTCTTTTTATATCTTCCAGCACTCTGTTTAATGCTTCGATATTACCATGTATATCAGAAAAAACTGCTATCTTCATTTTATTATGCCTCCTGTCAATTATATGTTCTATCTTTAATAATACATTATTTATAATAACATATTCAAATACTCGCCTTAATTTTAACATAAATTTAATATAATTAGAGGAGAACAACTTCTTTCATCTAATTTATTATAAGTAAATTAACTTTTTTGGAGTGTAAACTATGAAAGAAAATAAAAATACTTATACATTTAAATATTTCTTTAATAACTATAAAAATAGGTATATTTTAGGGATAGTCTGGTTAATTTTAGTTGATATCCTGCAGCTTGTCATCCCCTGGCTTTTAGGCGATTTCACCGATCGGTTAAAAACTAAGTCTATAGATATGAGGGGTATTATCTACTATGCTTTAATTATCATCGGTGTTGCAATCTTTACCGCCATCTTTAGATATCTCTGGCGGCTTTATATAGTAGGTACTTCCCGGGTGCTCGAAAAAAAGATCAGAGAAGATTTTTATAGTCACCTCTTGAAACTCTCTACTAATTACTTTAATGAACAAAAGACAGGTGATCTAATGGCCCATGCCACCAATGATATCAAAGCCGTAAGGCAGGCTATGGGACCGGGGGTTGTGATGCTTTTTGATGCCCTCTTTTTAACAGTAGCAACTATCTCCATTTTGATATTGAGAATAGATATTAGATTAACCTTAATAGCATTAATACCATTACCGTTTTTAGCCTTACTATCAACTTATTTCAGTAAATCAATCCATGAGAAGTTTACTGCGGTTCAGGAAGCCTTTTCTAATCTTACCGATAAGGTGCAGGAAAACTTCTCTGGGATTAGAGTAATAAAGGCCTTTACTCAGGAAGATTTAGAAATTGAAAAATTTGCCAGTGCCAATAAGTTAAACTTTGATAAAAACATCGAACTGGTTAAAACCTGGGGGCTTTTCCATCCCTTAATTCAGTTCATAACTGGTCTAAGCTTCTTGATTGTCATCTGGTATGGGGGCAACTTGGTAATCGATGGAGTAATAACCTTAGGTGATTTTGTCGCCTTTAATAGTTATCTAGGGCTTCTAACATGGCCGATGATGGCAGTCGGCTTTGTAATTAATCTAATGCAGAGAGGTACAGCCTCCCTCAAAAGATTAAATAATATATTTAGAGCCAAAGAAGAAATTTATGATAAAGATGTTAAAGATATAGATGATATTGATGGTAAAATCGAATTTAACAACCTTTCCTTTCAATATAATGGAAGTAAAGAACAGGTCTTAAAAGATATTAATCTTGAAATTAAGGCCGGCCAAACTGCTGCTTTTCTGGGTAGAACCGGGGCCGGTAAAACCACGATTATTAATTTATTATTAAGACTATTTAATGTAGAGAAAAATGAGATTTATATTGACGGTCATGATATTAATGATCTTCCCATAAAATTATTGAGAGACAAGATTGGTATTGTACCTCAAGACAATTTCTTGTTTTCCAGTACTATCGCTGAGAACATCGCCTTCTTTGACCCCGATAATATAGAGCGTTCAGAAATTGAAAAAACAGCTAAAATAACAGAAGTTTATGATAATATTATGGAATTTCCCGCCCAGTTCGATACCATCTTGGGAGAAAGGGGAGTTACCCTTTCCGGTGGTCAAAAGCAGAGAATATCAATGGCCAGGGCTATTATTAAAAAA
>DATGCJ010000138.1:0-7634 GCA_035312025.1 Halanaerobiales bacterium
AAGGCTCAAAAAGGTAAGATTAGTTTAAAAGATGATATTAGAAAGCAGTTAGATAACTTAGCCGATGAAATAGGTAATAGAGCTGACAGCCTTTTAATCTTAGAAGGAGATAAAAATGTAGCATCAGTTCATAATAAAAAAGCTTTTGAGCTCAGAGAAAAGATCTACCAGCAAAGGCGTAATCGCGTTAATAGCATCGTTGAAGAGATCATTACTAAAGAAGAAAAAAATAGCAGTATCGGTGATAAGATTGGTTCCATGTTATTGAGACCGATCACCGGTATACCTATTTTATTAGTTATTTTATATGCGCTTTATCAGTTTATTGGTGTCTTTGTAGCTCAGACCTTAGTTGGTATTACAGAAGAAATGATAATGATAGAAACCTATCAACCTTTTATAATAAATTTAGTTTCTAACTTTATTGCACCGGAGAGTCTTATCGGTAAGATTTTAATAGGAGAGTTCGGTGTACTAACGATGACGGTAACCTATATTTTGGGATTGTTATTACCACTGGTAGCCGGATTCTATTTCTTTTTAGCTATCTTAGAGGATTCCGGTTACATGCCGAGGATAGCTGCTTTAGTTGACAGAGGTTTAAATTATTTAGGTCTAAATGGTAGGGCAATTATACCGATGCTTTTAGGATTTGGTTGTGTAACAATGGCTACTGTTACCACACGCCTCTTGGGTTCTAAAAGGGAAAAGATAATTGCTATCTTTTTATTAGGTTTAGCGATTCCTTGTTCCGCACAACTGGGAGTTATAGCCGGACTGATAGCACCTTTAGGCCTAGATTACTTTATTATATATGTAATGACCATTTTTGCTGTCTATGCAGTGACCGGTACATTTTTAAACAAGGTATTACCCGGTGAATCAACCGACCTATTGATTGATTTACCCCCTATTAGAGTGCCGGAAATAAAAAATGTACTACAGAAGACATACTTAAAGTCCAAATACTTTATATTTGAAGCCGGACCGATTTTTGCTCTGGGAGCAGTTGGTATTACCTTGATGAAAGAGTTTAGAATACTGGACAGTATTAAAGAGTTAGTAGCTCCCCTAGTAGTGGGTTGGCTGCAGCTGCCCAAGGATGCAACAGAAGCATTTATCATGGGTATTATCAGAAGAGATTTTGGGGCAGCCGGATTAAGCTCGATGGCCTTAACTAATGATCAGACTTTAGTTGCTTTAATAGTATTAACTCTTTTTGTGCCCTGTATTGCAGCCATGTTAGTGATGATTAAAGAACAGGGTATTAAACAGGCGGCCATGGTCTGGGTAGGTAGTTGGGTGGCAGCCTTTACCGTCGGTGGACTAGTCGCGTTATTTATCTAAGGAGGTAATTTATGCAGTGTACAACTGATGGAAAGAGGATCTGTCCCACCTGTGGGAATGAAATTGAAGATCCCGATATAATGAAATGTCCAAGGTGTAACAGCCTTTTAATCTTAAAATGTTCAGAATGTAAAAAGTGCAGTTTCTTCAAGAAATTATAACAAAAAAAGAAGGTTAGAATTGGTACTCTTTTTGCTTGAATAAATTAAATTAGTATAATATAATAACCTCAGATGACATCCGTAATGGAGTCATACTATTTAAGTAATAAAAAGCAGAGGATGTCAAAAAAATATTACTACCTGGATCCAAGAGAAGGACCGGGATAGGAGGAATTGCAGAAATGAATTTATCCACACGGAAGATAGTAATTTCAGGCATGTTAGGCGCTATCTCAATTATCTTAGGTGCGACAGGACTTGGACTAATTCCCGTGCCTACTCCGGCCGGCCATGCAACTATAATGCATGTACCAGCTATCATCGGAGGAGTACTGGAAGGACCTGTAGTTGGATTTTTTATAGGCTTGATCTTTGGTATTTTCAGCTTTATCAGAGCGACGAACCCAATCTTTGCTGATCCTTTAATCGCTGTTGTACCCAGATTATTTATTGGAGTAGGAGCCTATTATATCTATTATTTATTAAAGAAGTATAATGTAAGTTTTGCCCTAATTTTAGCAGGTATAATTGGTACTTTAATCAATACTATCTTTGTATTGGGATTAGCAGTTTTAAGAGGTTACTTACCCTTTAAAGCAGCAGCTTCGGTTGCTTTTTTACACGGCATACCCGAGGTAATATTAGCTGCTGTTATCGTAGTGATTGTGGGTAAGGCTATTTTAAGTATTCAAAAACCTTCTGGGGCAAAAAATTAATATTTAAACATATTCCTAAAATATTCATTATCAGACTACTAAAAGCCCTTGCAAAAGGGCTTTTTTTGTTAGGAGTTGAGTTTAAAATGAGTATCATGACAATTGGAGACTGTGTTATAGATTATTATCCCGAGCTAGACCAGGAGTTTATAGGCGGCAGTGGTTTAAATACGGCTGTTCACCTGAAAGAGAAAGATTTAAAAGTTGATTTAATTGGTGTAATCGGAGATGATATTAAGGGAAGGAAAATCCTTGATTATTTAAAACATAAAAACTTTGATCTAACTAAGATCAAAGTACGAAATGGAGATACTGCACTCGCTTATATTAAAAAAGATGGTAATGATTTCAAGATAGAAACGGTGCAGGAAGGCATTAAAAGGAATTATAGCTTAAGTAAGGAAGATATAAGAGTAGTTAAAAATTATGATATTGTACATACCAACATATATTCTCATACCATTCATTTATTACCCTACCTTAAAGAAAAAAATGATTTAGTGAGTTTTGACTATTCTTTTAAAGTTGATTATGAAAAATTAGAAAAGATTAAAGAATATATTGATATCCTTTTTATAAGTAAAGATAATATGTTGAAAGAAGAATTTTCCCAACTTAAAGAATACAACATTGACTATGTTGTATTAAGCTCGGGTAATAAGGGTTTTATTGTATTACATAATGAACAGGAGTATTTTAAAGAACCGGTCGGTGATTATATTAAAGACAGTACGGGAGCCGGGGACACTTTGATTGCTGAAATTCTTTTTGGCATTCATCAAAAACAAGAGCTAGATACAATATTAGATCGGGCTGCCCGGAAGGCCTATCAGTCTTGTTTAGGTATTGGTCCATTTCATTCTTTTTAAATTAATTTTAAGCTGTGTGATATAAATCATAGAACTATAAATATATTCTCCATATAATTGTTAATGTAATGAATAAATGAGGAAAAATAAAAAGGAGGATTATTTATATGTCAATGTTTTGTTATCAATGTCAGGAAGCGGCCGGAAATGAAGGCTGTACAGTCAGAGGGGTTTGTGGAAAGACCGAAGATGTAGCTAACCTACAGGACTTACTTATTTTTGTACTTAAAGGCATTTCATACTATGCTCAAAAAGCCAAAGAATATGGTGTAAATGTTGACCAGCAGACCGGTCCCTTTATCATGAAAAACCTTTTCTCAACAATTACCAATGGTAATTTTGATGCCGCAAGATTTGAAGAAAACATCCAAGAAGCACTTGAGATGAGAGAAAGTGTAAAAAATGAATTCATGAAAGCCTATAAAAATGAAACCGGACAGGAGTTCGACGAAGAGATACCAGAAGCAGCAACCTGGTCCAGTGATAATGTAGAAGACTTCTATAAGAAAGGGGAAGAAGTCGGAGTATTAAGCACTAAAAATGAAGACATAAGGTCTTTAAGAGAATTAATAACATATGGTGTAAAAGGAATCGCAGCTTATGCTGACCACGCCTATATCCTTAATGAAAGTGATTTAGAGCTGTTTGATTTCATGCAGAAGGCCTTGAAAGCTACTTTAGATGACAGTAAATCTGTTGAAGATTATATAAATCTAGTAATGGAAACCGGGGACTATGCAGTTAAGACCATGGCTTTATTAGATAAAGCTAATACTGAAAATTACGGTCACCCGGAACCAACTGAAGTAAACGTGGGAGTTAATGATAATCCCGCTATCTTAATCAGCGGCCATGATCTAAAAGATATGGAAGAACTCTTAAAACAGACCGAAGGTACAGGGGTAGATGTCTATACCCACGGTGAAATGTTACCGGCTAATTCTTATCCCGCCTTTAAAAAGTATGACCACTTTGTCGGAAACTATGGTAATTCTTGGTGGCTGCAAAAAGAAGAGTTTGAGAAGTTCAATGGCCCAGTTCTCTTAACTACCAACTGTCTAGTACCACCCAAAGATTCCTATAAAGACAGAGTTTATACAACCGGTGTAGTTGGATTTGACGGTGTAACTCACATTGAAGGACGCCCCGAAGGTGGACAGAAAGATTTCTCCGAAATAATCGACCACGCTAAACAATGTGATTCACCGACAGAGTTAGAAACCGGAACTATTCCCGGCGGCTTTGCCCATGAAGCTGTAATGAATGTTGCAGATAAGGTAATTGAAGCTGTAGAAAATGGAGATATTGAAAGATTTGTAGTTATGGCCGGTTGTGACGGGCGACATAATACAAGAGAGTATTATACCGATGTAGCAAAAGAACTCCCAGAAGAAGCAGTTATTTTAACTGCCGGCTGTGCCAAGTTCAGGTACAACAAACTTGACCTAGGAGATATCGGCGGTATTCCAAGAATCCTTGATGCCGGTCAGTGTAATGATTCTTATTCCTTAGTCTATATTGCCCAGCAGCTGCAGGAGGCAATGGGTGTTGATGATATAAATGATCTTCCCATTTCATATGATATAGCCTGGTATGAACAAAAAGCGGTAACAGTGCTCTTAGCGCTCTTATCCTTAGGCATTAAAGGTATTCGTTTAGGACCAACCCTGCCTGCTTTCCTCTCAGAAAATGTAGTTAAAGTATTGGTTGAAAACTTTGATATCAAACCAATCGGTGAAGTCAAAGAAGATGTTGAGAAGATAATGGCAGGCAAATAATAAATATTTCAGTATAGATCATAATAAAGAAAGCCTTAGTCCACTCAACTGTGGGCTAAGGCTTTTTTTTGAGTTAAAAAGTAAAATATATATTATTAATTGTCTAAATTAGTCCATTCCCCAGTATTTAAATCTATCTTTATATTTAAATCGTCAGGAGCCGGGTCATCATAAAGAGAAGCTAATAATCTTCTATAAAAACTGTATATAAAGCGCGACCAGATATTTATACCCTCAATATTAAGAGATTCCGGTGCCACTTCATTACCCTGATAATGGGCTATCATTGCCTCAGCAGCATTATCTGAGATTTTATCTTTATCAACAGGATTTATATGAAATGGATCTAATTTATCTGCAGCAACTTCTTTAACTCTTCCCAGCACATAATTTTTGGTATGAGTTGGAAAATCACCTTCAAAAGAAGGCACCTCTTTAATATATTTACTGGTAATACTCACTTCATTGTTTTGGTTTATTTCAACTATTCGATAAGCATTAGGAAAACCAATTAAAGAAGAAGTTTCAATGTCATAGATAAAAGAATTATTTTCAAATTCTTTTTTGACTATATCCTGAGCGTGATGATGACCGGTAAATACTACTTTCATATTACGGGCAGCAAATTGAGCAGATAATTCCTCAAAATCGTCAACTATGTATTTAGAGAAGAAACGGTCATGACCCTCATAATGTTCTAATAAGCTGTGATGAAGTGAACCTATGACAGCTTTATTTTGCTCGTCTGCTTTTATTAAAATGTCGTTGATCCAATCTTTTGTGGGTTTTCTTATTCTTCCGTTACAAACATGGTAACTGTCAGGACTATTATAGATACAACTGTCCATCATTAACAGCCATAACCCTTTAATCGGTTCTACCACATAACTTAAGGAGTTTTCATCTTTAAATATTGCTTCCTTATAGCCGTAGTTATTATAGATATTTATAAAATTTTCGGGTGTTACTATCTCACGGGGAATACTTGTATTTTGAAAATCTTCAGTATTAAAGCCGTCGTGGTTGCCGGGGATAACATAGACATTGATTCCGTTTTGTTTAAGCTTTTGTAAAATACCAGCAACAACTTTATGGCTTACTATATCACCGGAATCTGTAAGATCGCCCGGTAGTAAAACAAATTCTATACCACCTTCTTGTATTATTTTATCGACCGCTATTTCCAATATTTCGGGACTTAGACTTAAAAGTTTCCTATCTTCTACTCCATATTTGAGATATACGGGGTTGTTTATATTTCCTTCAACTTCAAAGAGGTGGGGGTCTGTTATTACAGCGAACTTAGCGGCAGGATAGTTTATTTTATTATTTTTTTGTACAGCTTGGACCGGGCAAGAAAAAGCGAAAATAAAAAGACCAACCATGACGCTTAAAGATAATAGTATTATCATAGTTGGTAGGATAGTGGGACAAGAATTTTTTAAGAAGTATTTAGTTTTAAACATATTTAGGACCTCCTAATTAATAATCGATAAAGTATTAGAAAGCCGATTAAAATTGAGCTGAAATTAATTGTTCAAACCCAGGTAGATAAAGTTTATAAGTTCTTTTTTTGCCTTAGCGTAATCATAAGTTTCGTCATATTTTATTCGGACAGTTACCCCATGAGTTGCATGTAAGATTGCACTTGCAATTATTGAAGGGTCAACATCTCTAACTTTATTTTTCTTTATTTCAGCTTCAATTAGTTCACTGAATGTTGATTTGAAGTTTCTCATGTAGGATTTTATTATTTCTAATCTTTTATCATCTTCAATCATTGATGTCTTGATCAGTATTTCGCTGATATTGGGATATTCTTTTAAAAAGTCAAAATGGTAATCAAAAAACAAAATTAATTTATTTTGTAAAGTCATCTCTTTTACTTTTAGACTATTGATCAAAGCTATTTTTTCTTCTAGTTTATCGCGGAGTATATAATCTAAAATTTCATATTTATCATCAAAATAATTTCCGACTTCCATGTCCATTTTTCCATTAACCATGGCGAGACTAATATTTTCCAAATTGTGTTCTTGCAATAAAGAAACGAACCTGTCTGCAATCAGATCTTTTTCATCCATTTTTCACACCTCTAATATTGATTGTTACATCTATTATAATATTTAATCTAAGAAATTAATATGAATTATATCACACTAGTTCATCAGTTTTTTGAGTCCTTTCATATCATTTATTACAATTTTTTTGCGGGAAGTAGTTATGATATCCTCCTTTTCTATATTATTTAAGGTTCTAGAAACCGTTTCGCGGGTAGTTCCGATCATATTGGCCAATTCCTGTTGGGTTAAAAAGAGTGAGATAGAAATCTCATTTTTTCCACTTTCTTTACCGTGTTTTTCAGCCAAATGGTAAAGTAAGCTGGCCAGCCTGCTTTTACTGTCCTTAAGGCCGAAGTCCCTAATGTTCTGTTGGGCTCTTCTTAACCGTTCACTCATTACTTTCATTATTTTGACTGTAATCTGGGGATGGTCTAAAAATATTTTAGATAATTTATTACTATCAATGGCAATAAGTTCAACATTATTTAAGGCAATGGCGGTAGCCGGGTAATTCTCTTTATCAAAGACAATAACTTCTGCTAAGATATCATTTTTCTTAAAGACATTTAAAATTTGTTCATCCCCGTCTTGATTCATCTTGAGCATCTTTACTTGCCCTTTTTTAATTATATAAATATATTCTCCTTTTTCACCTTCAAAGAAAATTATTTCATCTTTTTTATATTTCTTTAATGTGGAA
>DATGCJ010000139.1:0-5985 GCA_035312025.1 Halanaerobiales bacterium
TAAGAAAAGGTTTTGTTATTACTTTATTCTCACTAATATTAGTAACGGTTATGTCTGTAGCTTCCTTTGCTTGTACTGATATTGTTATAAGTAAAGGTGCTTCTGCTGATGGATCAGTTATAACCTCTCACACTGTTGATGGCAGGTATGATTCTCGTATACAAATTATTCCCGCGCAAGATCATGAAGAAGGTACAATGGCACCTGTTTATGAAAACATAGTTTATGCAGATCGAATGGATTTAAAAAAATTAGGAGAAATACCTCAAGTGCCTCACACCTATAAGTATTTTCACGGAGCATATCCATATGCAAACGAGCATCAGGTAATAATTGGTGAAACAACTTTAGGTGGTGCTAGAGAGACTAAAAATAGTGAAGAAGCTATAATGACAATTGAACAGCTTGAAATTTTTGCTTTACAGAGAGCCAAAACAGCCAGAGAAGCTATCCAAATTATGGGTAGTTTGGCTGAAGAGTATGGTTATCGTGAATCTTGTTGGTTGGGAGAATGTTTGACAGTTACTGATCCCAATGAAGCATGGGTATTTGAAATCTTTGGTGTTGGACCACTATGGACTAAAGATAGCGGTAAATCTGGTGCAGTATGGGCCGCCAAAAGAGTTCCGGATGGCCATGTAACTGTAGTACCAAACTTTAGTCGTATTCAAAAAATGGAACCTAATTCAGATGATATGATGTTTAGTGATAACTATGAAGAGGTTGCCATCGAATTAGGTCTTTATGACCCTGAAGAAGATGGAGAGTTTGTCTGGAATATAGCTTATGGAGATGTTGAAGGTGGAGAAAGCAATAGGCTATGGAGATTCTATAATCTAATGCAGCCTTCTAAAGATTGGGCTTATGATGATGTTGCAAATTATCCATTTTCTATAGAACCGGAAGAAAAAGTATCTGTGCATGATGTAATTGAAATGTTCCGAGATACACAAGAAGGAACTGTAAATGACATGGCAGACGCTGATGCCTGGTATTATGAAGATGACGGTGAAAGAGTTAAAAGTGTATTAGCTAATCCTCAAGTTAATAGTGATTGGAGAAATCTTTTAGACATAGATTATTACAGACCAATTGCCCGTTACTACTGTTCATATTACTTTGTGTCTCAAGCAAGAGATTGGCTACCTGATGAGGTAGGAGGAGTTATTTGGTTCGGGCTTGATAATCCAGAAAACTCACCATTTATTCCAATGTATGTAGGTACAGAAAGTGTACCTGAATCCTGGTCTACACTTAATAGAGACAAATTGGATAGAGATTCAGCCTGGTGGGCATTTGCATTAATTGATGATACTGTAAACCGTCGTTATGGTGATTTAAAACCGAAACTTGATGAAGTATTAATGCCAATGCAGAATCACATGTTTGAAATGCAAGAGATGATAGAACAACAAGCCTTTGATTATCTAATGGATGGAAGAAATGAAAAAGCTAAAGAATTCTTAACAAACTATACAAGTTCTCTTATGAACTGGACTGAACAACGCTACTGGAATTTAGCAGATGAATTCATGTTCGAATTAAATAATAACAGACATTAAAATTACTAGGTTATATTACTAAATGGGGGATAACCGGTTAAAACCGGTTATCCTTTGCAATAATTATTAATTTTATTTAAGAGAAATATGAGATTTAATAGGATTGGGGAGTTCAATGAATAAAGTATAAAGTAGTGAAAATGTTCAAATTAAAAATATTCTCGGGGGTGATTACTTAAATAATCTTAATTTGAATATTTTCTAATAGATTTTTAAGGGGGACAATCAAGAAATGAAGATGAAAAAAAGTTTAATTATTACAGTTTTTTCAATCTTATTAGTTTTTGTCTTATCGGCAGCTACTTTTGCCTGTACAAATGTTGTTGTAGGTAAAGATGCTTCTACTGATGGATCTGTAATTACCTCACACACAGTTGACGGTCAGTATGATGCCAGAGTTAAAGTAATACATGGTAAAGAATATGAAGAAGGCGCTATGATGGAATTAAAGAAAAACATCTGTCACGCTGGAATTCCTGGTTATGAAGTGTCTGTTGTAGGTGAAATACCACAAGCAGAAGAAACTTATACTTACTTCCATGCTGGATATCCCTTCATGAATGAACACTCTGTAATCATTGGGGAAACAACTTTCTTTGGTCGGGGAGAATATTCTAATGAAAATGCCATGATTATGATAGAGCAGTTAGAAATTCTAGGACTTCAGAGAGCAAAAACCGCCCGTGAAGCAATTCAAGTAATGGGTAGTTTAGCTGAAAAATATGGATATGCTGACATTGGTGAAACTTTGACAGTTACAGATCCCAATGAAGCTTGGGTATTTGAAATAATTGGTCCAGGACCATTATGGACACCTGGCAGTGATCAACCTGGAGCAGTGTGGGCAGCTCAGAGAGTGCCTGATGGACATGTAACCGTTGCTGCAAATAGAAGTAGAATTGAGGAATTAGACTTAGAAGACTCTGATAATTATATGGCTTCCAGTAATGTTAAATCCTTTGCAGAAGAAATGGGCTATTGGGATCCAGATGAAGGACCTTTTGTTTTCTGGAAAGCATACTGTCCAGATCCTTATGGAGCTCCTTATTATCAAGCTAGAAGAGAGTGGAGGGCTTTAAGTATGTTAGCTCCTTCTCAAGACTTTGAGCCTAATTTACCTAAGGATGAACATTATCCATTTTCAATAGAACCTGATGAAAAAGTTTCTGTTAGAGATGTAATGACTATCTTAAGGGACTATCTGGAAGGTACCCAATTTGATTTAACAGAAGGAATGGCTGCAGGTCCTTTTGGAACTCCAAATAGATATGCTACTCCTGGTAGTGTAAAACCAGAAGATAGAAAAGATGCAGATTGGGAAAGAGCCATTTCAATGTTTAGATGTTCTTACAGTTTTGTTAGTCAGGCTAGAGACTGGTTACCAGAGCCAATTGGTGGAGTTGCCTGGTTCGGTGAAGATGCACCACATACAACTTGCTATATCCCAATTTACTGTGGTGTAACAGATCTACCGGAATCCTATGAAACTGGTGCCAGAGATAAATTTGATGAGTCAGCCTGGTGGGCATTTAACTTCGTATCCAATTGGGCAGACCTTAAATATGATTACATGATCGAAGATATCAGAAAAGAACAGGATAAATTTGAAAAAGAATTCCTGGCTATGCAGCCTACTATTGATAAAGCAGCGGAAGAATTATATAACAAAGATCCTGAATTAGCCAGACAGTTCTTAACAGACTATACCAATAGTAATCTTGTAAAAGTAGAAGACAGATGGTGGGAGTTAGCAGAAGAATTAGTATACAAATATCACGATGGATATGTTAATACCGAAGATGATGTAAAATCTGTTGGATATCCTACCTGGTGGTTAGAAGAAGTTAACTTTGGTGACACAAATAGATAGTAAAAAGATAACTGGGGTGAACCGGGTATTAACCCGGTCCCCCTCTGGAATTAATATCTATTTAATATAATTTTTATAACATTATTATATTTAGAATTAATAAACTGTAGCATAAAATTGTTATATAAACAAATATAGATAAAAATCTATACTTAATTTAGTTACAGTAATATAATATAAAATCAAGAAGGAGGGTTTGTAATGTTTAACAGCCGAGTAAAGAGTGTTTTTATGGTCATGATGTTATTAATACTAGTCTTTTCAATGTCAGTTCAGGGCCAAGAAGTAACTGCTGAAGGTCCTATTATAGCAACTACCTGTGGTCAAAGTCCTGGTGCTTTAATGGTAACTCAAATATGTAAACAGGTTGGTCTAGAATGCGAACAACAGGACCTATTAGAAGGTGATTATCTAAAAGAAAATGATTTTAAGACTGTTATTATTACAATGGGAACCAGTGGTAAAGGAATGGGAGCCGCTGGTACAGATATGAAAGCAGAAGTTGAAAGGATCAATGGCATAATAGAAGTTGCTAATGAAAAGGGTATGACAATAATCGGGGCTCATATTGAAGGTGAAGCTCGTAGAGTTGACGACAATGATGCGAAATCGATAGAAGTAGTTGCTCCTTATTCACACATTATAATTGTAAGAGAAGACAGTAATAAAGATGGTTATTTTACTGATCTAGGCGAAGAAAAAGATATTCCCGTTTATGTTATAGAAAAAACATTAGGACTAACCGAGCCTTTAAAAGAAATATTTCAGGTAGAATAATGATTTGTTGATGATGAGCCCGGTTGATTTATTAACCGGGCTATATTCCTGAAAAAGGGAGGGAAATATAGATGTATACACATGCAGGTATAATATTAGCAGTAATTGCTGCCGTCTTTTTTATTGCCCGCTATTTTAAAGTTACAACTGAACTTTCTATCTTTGCTGCGGCTTTAGCAGGAGGGATAGTTCACACGGGCGGAATCCCGGTCAGACATATTGTGGAGGGTACGTTTACTTATTTCGATATTTGTTTAATCTTTATTACAGCTACAGTATTTATTAATTTTTTAAAAGAAGCCGGCGGAATTAGTTTTATGGTTAGAAGTATAATAAAGACTTTTCATGAAAGAAGATTTTTATGTTTACTATTTTTAACAATTATCTTATTAATACCAGGTGCTTTAACAGGAGCGGGAGCAGCAACTGTATTGACTGTTGGTACGTTAGTAGGTACAGTACTTACATATATGGGAATTAGTAAAACAAGGACTACCGCAATCATCTTTGTCTGTGCTACTATGAGTGCAGCAGCACCACCTGTTAACCTTTGGGCAATGATGACAGCTGCTGGGGCAAATATGCCTTATGTTGGTTTCATGCAGCCGTTATTAGTACTATCAGTGGCAGGAGCTTTAATAACAATGTTTACATTGGGAGGAAAAGGTACTCCCGTTGATTTAGATAAGGCATTAGCTGAACTGCCTGAACCACCTGAAGATATGAACTGGTATCGGGTTTTATTACCTTTTGGTGTTTTATTTGCTTTAATTTTAGCAGGCAGAATTTGGCCTTTTAATATGCCAATTTTAGGACTACCTTTAATGTTTGTTATTTCTGCATTAATTGTATTGATAACAACTCCACGTAGACTACCTATTTTAGATATCATTGGTCACACCATCCGTTCATTAATTCCTCTTGTAGGTATTATGATCGTAGTAGGAAGTTTAATTCAGGTAATGGCAAATAGTGGAGCACGCGGTCTGGTTTCCTTAGGTGTAGTTACCTTACCACTTTGGTTTCTATTTATAAGTTTATGGGCTATTTTACCTATAGCTCAAGGTGTCTTCCAATATGCTGTCGCCCCTTTATTGGGTGTACCTTTGATCTTTTTATTCAATATGAAAGGGATGGATCCCATTATTGCACTTTCCGCTATGGCTGTAATGTGGCCGGTAGGTGATGGTTTTCCACCGACCGCAGTGGTAGGAAGGGCAGCAGTTATGGAATTAAAATTTGAAGGCAGATATTATAGGGACTTTTTAAAAACCGCGTCTGTACCAATGTTAATAATACTCGCTATTTGCACATTATTTTTAGTATTTAGTAATCAGCTTTCATTCTTGGTAGGTGGTTAAAGAAAGGAGTTTAATTATGTTAACTTTATTAAATACTATTGTAAATTATAGTTATTATATTTTGACGATCTTCATTTCATTTGTTTTAATTAGAGAAATTATTAAAACTAAAGATGTACAGGAATCAATTCTCTACTGTATAATCTTAATTCCATTTGTTTTACGGTCGTTACACATTAAGTAGGGGGTGAGTTCATGTCAGATAAAAAAATAAGAATTATTAAATATTCTACTTTAGCCCTTGTTATTGTTGCAATGATTATTTCAGGTCTTAAATTTTATAATCATAGGAACTATAAAGAACCAGTTATTTTAGGTCCAGGGGTGACTAAAGTTGAGACTATTGGAGACTATTATGAACCTGTTAAAGGAACTGTTAATGATTGCAATATATATATATTAGATAGTGGTAAAC
>DATGCJ010000140.1:0-20187 GCA_035312025.1 Halanaerobiales bacterium
AAATTTAAACATACTCTTGAATCCATTCCAGGTATTGGTCCTGTTCTTTCTGCTGGTATACTTGCTGAAATTACTGATATTAATCTTTTTGAAAACGATTCTAAACTTGCTAAATATGCAGGCCTCACCTGGCTTCATAAACAATCTAATCAATACAAAAGCGAAGAAACTCATATGAATAAATCTGGTAACAAATACCTTCGTTATTATTTTATTCAAGCTGCAGAATCTGCAAGAAAAAATTGTGATGAATATCGGGATTATTACAACAAAAAATACAGAGAATCTACCAAACACAAACACCGTAGAGCACTGGTTTTAAGTGCTAGAAAGTTAGTTTGTTCTGCTGCGCAAAAATACGCTTTATGACCCTTCTAGATATCTTAAAAACCGCGGAGGTGGTTGCTGACTTAATAATGTTTTAAGACTTTTAGAAATCAGTCTATAAAGAATTTCTCTAAAGATAATTGTTTTATCTTTTCACCCAGGATAGAGTTAATTACCTTTAGTAATTTAAATTTTCTTAACCCTTTTAAAAATCATATTTAAAGGGGATGGGTGAACTATGCCCTAAAAAGGGCGTCAAATGAAATAGAAGATTTACTTGACATGTTACCCTACCACTCTTTTTTACTAATCCGTTATAAAAATATACCTTCTGTACAAATAAAGATATTTTGCTTTAAATATTATTCCAACTCACTATATGTTATTGTTGTATTATTAAACTCTTTAGCCCATTTAATAATTTTTTCTTTTTTATCTGGCTTAGTGAAATAATATCCTTGGGCATAGTCACATCCCATATTTTGTAAACTTCTTAGTTGTTCTTCTTTTTCTACACCCTCTGCTACAACTTCTATATCAAGGGCATGACTTAATTTAATAATGGAAAGCACAATATCCTGTTTGGTCATTTCCTTTTCAATATCTTCAATGAAAAACTTATCGATCTTTATATAGTCAATCGGAAGTTTCTTTAAATATTTTAAGGAGGAATATCCTTTGCCAAAATCGTCAAGATAGATTTGCACGCCCCGGCTGCGCAGCCTGTAAAGTTTTTCAATATTACTTTCCATCTCAATCATCAAATCAGTTTCAGTAATTTCAATTGCGTATTTGCTCGGATCAAGTTCAAACTGGTCAATATGTCTAAATAAATTATCTACGAAATTGGGATCCTGAAAATTCCGGGCTGAGATATTGATAGCTATATTTACATCTAATTCTTCTTCCTTATATTCATATTCCTTTATATCAGAAATACTTCGACTGATAACCCAATCTGTTAATGGTTCAATAAGACTGCTTTTTTCGACTTTAGGTATAAACTCACCCGGCGGTATAAAACCTTTTTCAGGGTGATTCCATCTAATTAAAGCTTCAAAGGTAGTTGCCTCCTTATTTCTTAGATCTATCTTAGGCTGGTAATAGAGTTCGAAATGGTCTTCCTCTAATGACTTATTAAGGTCTCCTAATAGTTCAATATTATTATATTTTATCTCCACAGCTTCTTTCTCGTAAATCCAGAAGTTTAATTTCTTTTCTTTAACTTTCTCCAGGGCTAAAAATCCCTTTTCTAACAGTTCATCAAAACCACTACCGTCCTCTGGATAGGTAGATATACCCATGATAATATCTGTAAAAATCGATATGTTCTTGAATTCTACCGGAGAATTGAGATGAAGATTAAACTTCCTTAATTTTTTAATTAAATCTTTTTTAGATTGTTTTTTAATCCACATACTATATTTGCTGTCATTTATATAATATAATTGTTGTCCCATACCTTCATAATCTGTAATATGTTCAATCATAAGTTGAATGAAATCCGTAAAATTCCTGGAACCAACTAATTTATATATATCCGGGTAATTCTTGATACTAAAAACAATAACATGAAATTCTTCACCTTTTTCGATTTTTTGCTCTATATCTTTTCTAAACTTAGTCTTATTGGGTAAATTAGTACTCTCATTAAAGTATGCTATCCTGTTTATTTTATTAAGTTGGTGTTCCAAGAGATCAAACAGAAAACCGGCTATTGTTCCAATTAATACAAAGAAAAACATTCTAAAAGACCAATTCATAGCCTCTTGCATGGCCATATTTGCTGTATTGATCGGCATAAAAGGACCTAAAATTATACCGGCAATGATACCAGCAATAAAACCACCCCAACCCTTATAAAAATAGGCTGAGAGCAGGATAGGGATATAAATTATGTGTAGATAACTATGTTTTGTCCCACCGGTATAAAGTACAAGTGAAGCGGATAAAAAGAAGATAAAAGCAATTAATATTATTGTGATCGGACGATTTTTATAGTCTTTAATTAAAGAATACCTTTTTAATATATGTTTCATCGCATATTAACTCCTCTATTAATTTAATTATGATTTTTATTTGTTTTGATTCGTTTAATAATATAGCTATCCTTACATTATTAAAAACTAATATTCTATTAATTTATTGATCTAAATATTCTCTAAAAATAGGTTCAGGCACCATACTTCCGCCTGTTGCCCAAATCAGGTGAGTAGAATTATTAACGGTTTTACCTCTCTTACTAAGTTCCAGTAATTCTATATCAGAAATGTTATTGTAAACCTTTGCAAGTCCTGGAAAACCAGCTAAAGCAGAAGGTTCTAATTTGATCTTCTTTTTATCATATAATCTTTTTAATAATTTAGATAAGATATCATCCTGGACCGTATATATACCGGTCAGTAAGTTTTCCATCAGTTTGCCCACAAATTTAGAAGGCTTTCCGACGGCCAGTCCGTCTGCGACCGTTATATTATCGATTCCAAACTCCTGCACAGTAATTTTATTATGCAGTTCAGTCATCATTCCGATTAACATGGCTGGAGAATGAGTTGGTTCTGCAAAAAAACAGTGGACATTTGGCCCGAAAACTTTTTTAAGGCCAAAACATATACCACCCGGTCCTCCCCCTACCCCACAGGGTAGATATACAAAAAGGGGATGATTATCATCAATCTTTATCTGTTCCTTTTCAAACTGCTCTTTTAATCTCAATGCAGCAACTGCATAACCTAAAAAGAGGTCTTTTGATTTTTCATCATCTATAAAGTAAGATTTGGGGTCTTTTTCAGATTCCTTTCTGCCTTCCTCTACTGCCTTACTATAATCTGAATCATACTCTTTTACAATAACACCCTTGCTTCTCAGCAGCTGTTTTTTCCACTCCCGTGCATCACTGGACATATGTACGGTTGTCTTAAAACCTAAAGTTGCTCCTGTAATACCAATGCTTAAACCGAGGTTGCCCGTAGAACCAACTGCCAATGAATATTCTTTAAATAAGTCTTTAAATTTTTTAGAAGCAAACTGTTTATAATTATCATCTTTATCTATGATATTATTTTTTAATGCTAAGGTCTCTGCATATTTTAATACCTCGTATATTCCACCCCTAGCCTTAATAGAACCGGCTATCGGTAGATTATCATCTCTTTTTATATATAATTGACCGGGCATATCCGTGTTAAAAAGATCAACTAGTTCACTTTTGAAATCATCAATACCTTCTAGAGCTGACTCTATAATACCATTACTTTCTTTGGTTTCAGGAAAGACCTCTTGAATATAAGGCGCAAAACGCTTGAGTCTAGCCTCAGCCTCTTTAATATCTGACAGTGTCATCTCTAATACACCATTATTAGGATCCTTTTGATATTTAGGATTTAACCAGAAGACTTCGTCTGTATTTATTATCTTTTTCAATAAAGGATATTCTTCTTGCCACTGTTCAATACTTTTACCTTGAATCATCTTATTACCTCTTTTCCCAATTGATAAAATTATTTAATATTATTATAATATTAACAGGAGTGATCACATTGAATAGTCAATTTAACTGGGGAAAGTTTTTGATATATATCGGTTTGATAATCGCCTTTATCGGCTTTTTAATTAATACCATTGAAATTAATTTTAACTGGTTTGGTAATTTACCCGGTGATATTAGAATAGAAAGGGAAAACTTTAAATTACTTATCCCCATAACCTCCCTGCTAATTATTACAATAATATTAAACCTTATTATTTATATAATTAGATTATTTATGTAGTTTAAAAGGGGTAGTTTTGAAAACTACCCCTTTCAGTTTATATATTTAAGCTGAAAAATTATCGACTAATTTTTCTGCCGCATAATCTTCCCAGTCTTCTTCTACTTCTTTTTCTGTATAATCATCTGTAATATCTTTGAGGAACTGGATCATCTCTTCTTCCTCAATATTTTTTCTTAATTCATTTCTAACATTACTGTTTAATATAAAGTCTGCATACCACTTATACCACTCTTTATCAAACCGGCCGTCCAAAACATTTTGTTCATACTTATGATGAGCATTTTTTGCCTTCGATAAAACGTATCTCATATTTGATACTAAATTTTTATTCATTTTTCTAAGCCTCCTCTCATAAGTTGTGCCTATTTCCTTCTATATTAATAATATTCTATAAGCTACTTAATAAGTCCTTCCAGGATTTATTAAAATTAAAGTAGGTGGGAGCTAATTTATCTGCCTTATCAACAGCTTTTCCGATGTAGTTTTCTGTCTTAGCCCGGGGATTTTCAATATGAAGGTCTTTAAATGTTTTACATAACATATTAGAGGCTGCCTTTTCTATACTTCCAGTTAAAAATTCACCTGGATATGGACTTAATTCTTCTATATCTAATTTCTTAAAACCCTTTTTATCTTTGGCTATCTCTATTTTCTTTTTTTCATATAAAAATCGGTAAATATCACTTTTTAATTTTGCTACTTCAGTTTGCTTTTTCCCATAACTTGGTGGTAAGTGCACTACTTTTAACCGTTTATCAAAATAAAAATTATAACCTTCTAATCCAGCGTTAATTAAATAGTCAATATCTTCTCCCCGGCTGTTATAGGGGTCAAAAGGGATCCTTTCTATAGTCTTGCTGGGAATTATCATATTCCCTCCTAAAATAAAGGGGGTCCTAACTAGTCTTTTATCTGTGCTTTCTAATTTTTTATATGTATCATTCATGAGCTTATTTTTCTTTTCAAATAAGTTATCAGGGTTTTTGTTTTCCTGCAGATATTGACTCCCTTTAATGTCAGTATAGTAGCCGGCTACTCCGGCGATATAATCTCCCTCTCGCCTTTCACCTGCATATTGGACCGCCTTCTCTAAATACATATTATCTTCAATTATCTCGTCATCATCAATTCCTATTACAATTTCAGTCCCTTGCATATACGGTACTAATAACTGAATATTTCTGATATTAGGATAATTATCTAAATTAATTTCTTCTAAAAATTTATCTTCTATTTTATTTTTAATTTTTTCTTTTAAATCAGGTAAATCAGAATAGGAAAAATGTTTAATGGGAAGATCATTTTTATATTGATCTACTATTAAATCAACTTTAGCTTCCACTTTTTCCTTTAACTTATCATGGGCGGCTGAACTTATTATAAGCACATCAAAATTTTTATATTCTAAATTTTTAAGACTAAAAAGTAATCTTCCCAAAGTACCCTTACCATCTAAAGGAGTAGGATGATCAAAGTTGTATACTTCCTTTTTATTATCCTGATCAGACGGCCAGGTCCAATATGTGGGAATTACTATTGTTACTTTCTTCAAATTATCACCCTTTTTATTAATTACTTTCTCTCCAATTATAAGGAAGTTCATTAATTTCGCCTGGTGTATTACAACTATCAAGCATATCTAAAGAGGCTTTAATTACTTTTAACTGCAGTTTTTTATTATCAGGATCACCGAAAGGTGCCCCAAATGGAAAATTTACATTTACGGTTCTGGGCGGTAATACTTTTTCGGCTAATTCTAGGAACATGTTTAAAGTCACAGTCGCAATACCATTTTCCTCCAGTTCTCTTGCTATCAATCCCACGGATTGATTACACACCGGTCAGGTGGGGGAAATTAAAGCGGCATCTATATCTTTATTTTTCAGTTTCTTAGCTAATTCTACAGCATTGGCTTTAAGTTCTTTTATTTTTAAACAGTAGCCCATAAAGGAATAATTTTCGTCAGCTACAGCTCCAATTTCCTTTTTATTTTCTAATTCTTTTAATAGTTGTAGTGGAAAGGCACAGTTCAAGTCCTTATTCACATATTTGTGGTCATAATGGGTATGAGAAATCTTTATTAATTCAGGTTCTGTATCTTTTGGTATCATCCTATAAGAAGGATCACCCATAGGATCATCAGTATCAAAAGGTTCGTCATTTTTTAAATGAAACCCTCCTGAGGATATCAATACTATATTTGCCGTGTTAATCTTCTTATCCAATTTGTTAAAAGGCACTTCCTTATCCCTGTTATCTTCAAAATCAAAATCAGGATCAACTTCCTCTCGCATGAACTCTACAATCTTTTTAAGATCCATAATATCTCCTTTCTATTGATTAAATTTAACCCCTAATTTGATACTTTCAGCGGGATTTTTATCGACATAATATCTATAACTCTCCAAGATATCTTTAAAATCAACAACAGGTGTAATGATATCTCTACAGTCATAATGTCCTCGTGATAACATCTGCCAGCAGGTCTTGTTTATCCTCTCTAAATCCCAGCGGGGATGTTCTCTATTCGGTTCACTACAGGCCCTACTAAATATTATTTCGGGTATATTGAAATGGGCTTCTCGTCCTAAATTCAACTGTCCTTTGAGCTCTTTATACCAACCTACGGTGGTTACATTACCTCCGTAAGCGGTAGATCTGATAGCCGTCTGTAAGACGGGTGTATGACCACTGGTATCTATGGAGTGGTCTACACCCTTCTTGTTCGTATTTTGCTTAATTTCATATCCTACATCTGTCTGATTGGGGTCTAAGACAAGGTCTGCCCCTAATCTATCTGCAGCCTTCCTTCTCTTTTCAATTGGGTCTACAGCTGCTACCCAGACCGCCCCTGCCTTAAGAGCCATTTGAACAGTCAGTAAGCCTATTGCACCTAGACCAAATACTGCCACCCTATCACCGAGTTTCAAACTGCTGTCCCTGATTCCCCCCAGGGCAAAACGGGCCGGGTCATAACATAAAGCACTCTTCCAGTTCATATTCTCTGGCAGTACCAAAACATCTTCTTTATTTATATACTGATATTCTTTTAATCCTCCATAACCGGCTACCCTTTGTCCTATCTTTAAATTCTTAACTGCTTTTCCTTTTTCAACTATTAAACCTACCCACATATTGCCTAAATCCATGGGAAAAACTTCCTCTTTTTTATCTTTTTTTAAAAACATATCCCAATCATTATCATAATATTCTTTTTGGAAAGGGCTGACACCTTTCAGCATAGTCATTTCAGTCCCGTGTTTAGGTGAGCCGTACTTCACCCTTACCTTAACCTCATTAGCTTTAAGATCACTTTCTTTAAAATCTTTTAATTTAAGAGAATCTACTTTATCAGCAATTAAACCTCTGTACATAATATTTCCCCCTAAATATTTTTTAAAATATATTTTAAACTTTCTTTTAACTGTTTTGTGGGATTGTCCGGCTTTAGGGCCTCAAAAGAAAGATATTTATTATATCCAATAGATTTTAAGGTTGCAAGGTGTCTAGGAAAATCGATGTGGCCCTGCCCTGGTAGTCTCCGGTTGCTGTCCGAGAGATGAATATGGTATAAGTAGTCTTTAGCCTCTTTTAAACTCTTATCAATATCTTTTTCTTCCATATTCATGTGAAAAGTATCTGCCATTAGTTTAACTCCATTATTATCTAACTTATCAATAATTTCAATACCTTCCGATAACTTATTGATATAATGAGTTTGGTATCTGATTAAGGGTTCTAATAACAAATAAACCCCGCTTTGTACCGCCTGTGCTCCCAATTCATTTAATGTATCAATAAGTAACTTTTCGTCTTCTTTAAGGGATCTCTTTCTGGGAGGATAGGGTAAATAATCAGAAGTACCGTAGATAGTGGGAGTTAATACACCTATCGCCTTGTATTTTGCAGCATAATTCAAAAGCTCTTTTATATCCCGGACTGCTTCTCTTTGTTTTTGCTTATCTTCAGATAAAAGCCAACCCCGATGGCCGGCACAAATTATTGCTAACTCAATATCTGTACTATCGAAAGCTTCATTAACTTCGGTGGGATTCTGTAAAAACTTTTCTCCCGAGATTTCAATACCGTCAAAACCGAGTTCTTTCGTGTTAAGTAATATCTTTTTTATATTATCTCCGGGTATTAAAGTATCCTGACAGGCTATCTTCATATTAAAAACCCTCCTTTTTAACACCTTGTCTTTATTATACATCATATCAAGAAAATTATTAATGGGAGGCTGAAATTTACGAAAAGCAATTACTTTATCCTGTTACTTTCTGTTCATAGATATATTAGTTAATATTTTTGTTGTGTTTTTTGATACTTCTATAACAATAATTATCTGATTAATATTACAATTTCCCCACCTATTAAATATTTTTTCACTTTGGGCTGCTTTTTACCAAAGACTGCCTGTCTGCCTTTTTCAACATCTCAATTGTATTAAATTTTAAAATTATTTTAACATCTGATTTTTTTACGATAAATTTAATTTGAAAAACCCCCTTATAAATTTATAAGGGGGTTTGTTATTTATATGCCTATTTGGTCTGATCTAACTGCTCAAACATAGCTCTATTTAGATTTTTGAAAGTACTTTGTCCACTTCCCAATTCACTGATCTGTTTATCCATCATATCAGTAAATACTTCTTCCGCATATCCTCCATCGATATACTTGTTATCGGGTAAAGTTGAACGCATTGATTTAAACATTAACTTTAAAAATACAGCCGAAAAATCTGTAATGGCTTGCTTTAATTTTTCCTCATCTTCATCGGCTTCACCATCATTATTAAAGTTTCTTATATTTTCAATCTGCTGATTATCTTCAGATTGGTTTTTTATTAAGTTTGACCTCATTGACTGGTAACCCTCTATATTCATCTATTCATCGCTCCCCGTTAGATTAATTCCAACTTAGCATGTAAAGCACCAGCGGCCTTAATCTTCTGGATTATCGAAACTATATCTCTAGGAGTAGCACCTATTGTATTAAGGGCAGAAACTAGATCTTCGATAGTATTTTCATTGCTGATCATTACTATATTGCCCTCTTCTTCTGAAACTTCAATTTCAGTTTCTTCTGTCTTTTTGGTCTCCCCTTCTGAAAAAGAAGGTGGTTGAGATACTTTTTCTTTTGTCTTAATAGTTACTGAAATATTACCGTGAGCTACCGCCACTGTGCTTATCCTAACATTATGGCTTAACACAATCGTGCCGGTTTTTTCATCGATAACTATTTTAGCTTCTATATTAGATCTTACATCAATATTGTTTACCTGGGCAATAAAATCGACTACCCTACCTTCAAATTCATCCGGTACATCTACTCTAACCGTACCGGCATCACTGGCTCTGGCTATACTATCATATTCCAGTTTTTTATTTAAAGCCTTTGCAATATTATCTGCTGTTTTGAAGTTGGGATTTTGCAGTAAGAGATTGATATGATCTTTATTCAAATCAAACTCTATTTCTCTTTCTACTAAGGCTCCGTTGGGAATTCGCCCGACAGTGGGGTGGTTTTTCCTTGCACTACTACCACCGCTCTGTACATTAAATCCACCAATTGAGACCGGCCCTTGTGCTACTGCATAGATCTGACCATTAGCAGCTTTTAAAGGCGACATTACAAGGGTGCCCCCCTGCAAACTGTCTGCATCACCCATAGAAGAAACTGTTACATCTATCCGGTCACCGGAATGAACAAACGGCTTTAGATCAGCCGTTAACATGACAGCGGCCAGATTCTTACTTCTAATTTGGTCTGGGGTTACATTAATAGAAAACTCCCCCATCATATTGGCCACACTCTGCACAGTGGCCTGACTCCGGTTCGAATCACCGGTTCCGGCCAGGCCCACAACAATACCATATCCGATCAGCTGGTTGTCTCTTATCCCCTTTATTCTAGTTATATTACCGATCTTAACAATCGGGTCCTGGTTTTGAGCCTGTATGTTTAAGGTTAAAACCATAGGTAATATCAATAACACTGTCAAAATCAGTAGTGATTTCTTGTATTTCAATTTCAAAATAATAAGCTCCTTTCTCTTAAAAGATCCAGTTTACAAGCTTTTCTAAAAAACCAGTTTTTTGCTTATCTCCAACCGGCCCTTCTCCTTCATACTCTATATCTGCATTAGCAATCATTTTGGAAGAGATTGTATTTTCTAAAGAGATATCAGCCGGACGGATTACTCCGGTCAATTTAATAGACTGTTTCTCACCGTTGATATTTATGTTCTTGGTACCCGATATTTTTAGATTTCCATTTTCTTTTATTTCAACAATCTGAGTGGTAATATCTGCTTCTAAAGTACCGCTGCGGGAAGTTTGCCCATCTGCTGAGCCGGAATCAGAATACCCAAAGCCGAAGGCCTTTAAGAAACTAAAGATTCCAAAACCCGCTTCTGCATCAACTTCACTTGCCTGGCTGGTACTTGTATTAGCACTCTGAATAGCATTGGCGTCTTCCTTAATTAAAACAGTTATTATATCCCCTTTAACATGTTCCTTGCGGTCTTTATAAATATCTCCGGACTCTTCACTCCAGAGTGAATTACCTTCTGCCAAAAGAGCAGTTGTAAGTGTAAACATTATAATGGGAATCATCATTATTGTTAGTAGCTTTTTCAATTTTATTCCCCTTTCTAATCCTTAATCAGTTCTACGAGTTGGGGGCTTATTACTTTTGCTTGAAACTTATACCTATTTTTGGGGTTTTCTACATTTATATATTGACCCTGTTTACCTCTCTCCCGGGCCACCACCATTAAGGTAAGTTCTACATCCCCAACAATTATTTTAGCCTGAACCCTATCTCCCCAGTTTATTAAATAGGGAGTATTATAGTTATTCTTTTTTAAAATATCACCCTGTTTAAGTGAATAGGAAAGTTCAATATTCTGAGTGAATATATTTGACCCTTTTTTAACAAACTTTTCATCTTCAATACTATCAACTTCAACCATTTTATATACGAAATCATCTCTTTTTAACTTAGTCCCCTGAGAAATATACTTTTTAGCTACATATGCTTCTTTATATACTTTAATATTAACGGGGATATAAAATCGTTTGTATTCTTTTCCTGCAATATTAATGGCCACCGGTATTGTCATCTGGCCGGGCTCTATATCCCTATTTTCTAAGATTTCTAGTGAATATGCCTGCTTCGGAATTGTAATTTTTTCCCGCCGCAGATTTACTTCTATCGTAAATTTATCAGAATTATCTCTTAAAATACTGTTTAACTTCTTTTTTAAAAATTCCTTTATTTTCTCAGCTTCAATCTGTTTTGCCTCTCTTCTTACTATTATCTGCTCGGGAAAATTAAGTCTAAATTCATCTGTTTTAAATCCTTGTTTTTTTAACATCAATTTAACTAAAGCTTTATTTATATACTTCTTATAACCGGGCAAGGGCGCTTTACCAAGGTCTATTTCATTGATCATCTTTTCTTCTGCAGCTGTTATTTCATTAAACTCAGCAATTTTTCCGAGTTTTATGCTTTCTTCCTTTATCCTAACCTCTTTTTCAATAATTACTTCAAAGGCTGATAAAGGAACTGTTATTGAAATTATTAACATTATTGTTAAGGCTAAAATAGACCTTTTATTTTTCAACTTGATCAGTCTCCTATATTATCTCACTATCTTCTTAATTGATTGGCGGTCTGCAGCATCTCATCAGCTGCCTTGATTGCCTTTGAATTTACATCATAGGCTCTCTGAGCCGAGATCATATTGACCATCTCTTCCACTACTTTTACATTGGACATTTCTAAAAACCCCTGACTGATAGCTCCAAAACCCTGTTCTCCTGGAACCCCGGTCTGTGGATCTCCGGAAGCAACGGTCTGCTGAAATAGGTTTCTACCTAGACTATTTAAACCGGCTGGATTGGCAAACCTATATAGCTGGATTTGACCAATCTGTTCGGTTGTATTACCCGTTTTTATATTAACTGTTCCATCTGATGTTATGGAAATACTGGTTGCATCTTCCGGTATTACTATCTCGGGCTGTAAGGGATAACCATCTGCTGTTACCACCCTGCCCGTACTATCTCTTTTAAAAGAACCATTTTTCGTATATGCAACGGTACCATCCGGTTTCATTACCTGGAAAAAACCGTCACCTTCTACTAATAAATCAAGGGGGTTATCGGTATTTCTTATATTCCCCTCTGTAAATATTTTTTGAGTAGAAGCAACTTTTGAACCATGACCCACTTCAATTCCAACCGGAATTTGCGCCCCCTGTGCATTGGGAGTACCGGGCTGTCTAATCTGTCTGTACATTAAATCCGCAAAATTAACTCTGCTTTTTTTGAAGCCACCTGTATTTACGTTTGCCAGGTTATTGGAAGTTACATCAATACTTGTCTGTTGAGTGTTCATTCCCGTCGCGGCTGTCCATAAAGCACCTATCATTTGAAATTCCTCCTATGATTTTTTGTTAACTACCTCTGTCAGTCAGTAGTTGTTATGCAGCTTCCAATCACTGGTCCAGCTGCACCTTGTTATTTATCCTAATCTTCCCACATCATTAACGGCTTTATCCAAACTATTATCGATAGTTTGAATAACCTTCTGGTTAGTCTCATAAGCTCTTGTAGTCTGAATCATACCTGCCATTTCCTGTACAATATTAACATTTGAACTTTCTAAATAACCCTGCATAACCTGAACTTCATCAGCAGGCATGCCCTCTATACCATCAGCTGTTTGGTATAGATTGTCACCAACTTTTGATAAGTTCCTGTAATCAGCAAAGTCAACGATATTAATCCTCTCGCCTTCTAATTCACCTAAGTAAATCTGTCCGGACTTGTCTATTGATATCTCCCGGCCCGGAATGGTCTGAATGGGCTCACTGTTTTCATTTAAGAGTAGATGACCCTGTTCATTGATTATCTGATTTTGAGAATTAAGCGTAAAGTTTCCATTGCGTGAATATCTTATTCCCTGGGGAGTCTGGACTGTAAAAAACCCATCTCCTTTTAATGCTATATCTAACTTATTATTAGTATGTTCTATTTTGCCGTGTGAATAGTCGGTATAATTTTCTGCAATATCAACACCTGAACCTAAAGCACCAATCTCGGTTTGGCCGTTACTGTCAATTCTTGAAATCAACATCTCTGAAAATGTTCTTTGTACACTATTAGACTTCTTAAAACCATCTGTATCAGCATTGGCCAAATTGTTAGAAGTAATATCCATTCTCCTCATATTGGTCTGCATGGCTGAAGCGGCCGTATATAATCCTTTTATCACAACATCTCACCTCCTCTGTAAGAATATAGTTTTGCAATCAATCTTGTTTCTCTAATACCCATTTTTAAATTTTTTGCGATCTTATCAATACTTTTCTTTTGATTGAATTCGTCTAAAGCTTTCTTGTGTTTTTTGTTTAATTTTTCGATATTATCCTTATGCTTTTCTGTAAACTCTCTTTTTGCAATAAGCTGTTTTTCTTTTCTCTTGTTCAGGGAAGCAATAACTTTATCATTGTAATTTAGCCGAGTATTGTTATAAAAAACATTAATCGCCATTAAAATTACTAACCAGGCCATAAAATCACACCAATCTTAAACCTTAACATCGATAACAGACCCCTTAATTTTTTTATTTTTATTTTCTTTTGACTCATCTTGATCTTCTTCTTTCTGCTCTTGTTTTCGCTTATTTTGATTGGCTCCATCCTTATCAATAGTCAGATTTTCACTTTTTTCTTTTTTATTAACCGTTTTTTGTTTCTTTTTATCTTTTTCTTTCTGCGCCTGATTTAAAGTCTGCTGTTCATTGGCTGAATGTACCTGTTTCATCTGTTCAATTTTTTCTACCTCAAGGGACATCGGTATTAATGTATTTGGATTAATCGGATCCGACATTTAACCCCCTCCTTTAAAGACCAAACCTTCTCAATTCTCCTTCTTCAACTTTAAATACGGTACGGGTATGAACTTCATCTACCTCATGGTGGTATTTGCCTATTTGGACCTTTACACCCGGATATACTTTCCGTTTGACCATAACCTCACCCTGGGTAGCCTTATTAATTTTTTCAGACAGTTCATTTACGGTTTTCTCATTTTTGTTTATCTTCTCTTTTAAATCACTTTTGGTCTCTATCAGCCTATCATACATATTGGCTTTTTCTTCCGGCAGTTGACCGTACTTTTCTTTCATCTGATTTAATATATTGATGGCTTTTACCGTTTTTAGATAGTTGGACTTACATTCGGTTAAGTTTTCTTTTGCCTTATTACAGCGGCTTCTGGTATGAGGGTCTATTCCGGCTGAAACAATTGTTTTAGTAGCCAGACTGGATCCAATAATATTAGCTTTGACCTCTTTAGTTGCCCTTACTTCTCCCCCTACGATTAGACCTTTATGTCCGGTTAATTCTATACTGCCGGCTGCATGGATTTTGCTGTGCATGATTGCATCCTTAACAAATACATCTCCTTTACAGTTCACGGTCCCATTTTGGACTGTTTTGGTGGTAAGGTTTCCTTCACACTCTATTTCACCTTTATTTTTAGCAATGAAATTTTTATTTATCGTAATATCTCCACTGCATTTCAGATGGGCGCCTTCTACATTGCCCCGCACATGGATATCACCTTCGGCCTTAACTTCAAATCCTTCGGTCACATTACCTTCAATAAACACACTACCGTTAAAGTCAATATTACCGGTATTGAAGTCCACATCGCCCTGAACTTTATAGACGGTAAGGATGTTAACTTTATCATTTTTATAAGAAATATGGCCTACTTCGGTTGATACTAAGGTATTATCTTCAGTAATTTCAGTATTTTCACCCTTAGGTAATTTAACATCTTCTGGTTTCTCAGGTGTAATGGTTTTACCCTCAATATTTTTACCTTCCTCACCTTCGGTAGCTTCAATCTTACTAACCAGTTTTTCGCCGGCTTCTACGTTATTAACAATACCGAGATCGTGAAAGTCTATGCTGCCGTCTTCCTGGACAGTTCCCACATTTTTCCCGGAACGGTCAAAGTGAAATTCTAACCTGGCATCCTCACCTGGTTGAGCAGCTTTCCCTTCTGCAATAACTATATCTTCAAGAGGGGCTTCGCTTTCTAAGATAAGATTAATACCGTAATCTTTTAATCCATAAACAATATCATTAGCTTTTAACTTTGCTTTGATATCTTCTTCAGTAAAATCTTCACCTAATCCCTGGGGAGGAATATAGTCTACAAAGGCTTTCATCTTATCGGCGGATTTTTTAATTATAAGTTCTGCTTCTTCATTTTTTTGATAAGTACTCAAATTAGTCTTGACAACTTTTCCGATATCCAGGGCTAACTTTTTATCAATCTCAAGTGCATTTCTTAAAAGATTGAAATTAATATCTTTTTTGGGGTGTAAAGTTATCTGGTATCTCTTTTTACTTCGCAAACCTGAAAACATGCCATCTTTTTCTTCTACTTTTAGATCTCTTAATTTAATTTTTCTTTCTTTGGAAAGTTTTTGATAAGCTTTTTGAGCTGCTTTCTCTTTACTGGCAGCTTTTACTACTAAAGAATCCAATTAATAGTCACCCTTCCTAGTTAATTGATTATTGGAACTCCTCTTTTTTTCTTGATAGATAACCTCGTAATCTATATACTGCTTTTTTGTGTATTTGTGATATTCTAGCAGGTGATAAATCCATAATCTCTGCTACTTCTTTTTGGGTTAGCTCTTCATAATATATTAAAGAAACTACTAATTTTTGTTTATCGCTGAGATTTACAATTGCATTTTTCAATATTTTAATGGCATTTTTCTTATCAAGAATCTTTTGGGGCTTATTAACCTTGCTGCTCGGCAGCCAGTCAATTAAAGATTTACCGTTAAGTTCTGAATAAATTGATACCCACTGCGATTCCTCTAACTTTTTTAACACCTTGGTAATCTGATCTTTTGAAAAGTCCAGTTCAGCTGCAATTTCATTAATCTTAGGACTTCTATTCATCTTACTTTCTAATTCTCTTGTCTTGCTTTTAATAACTTTAGCTTTCTGCCTTAAAGAATGAGGAAGCCAGTCTAATTTACGGAGTTGATCGATTATCTCTCCTTTGATCCTTTTTTGGGCATAACTATTGAATTTATAGCCCCGGCTGGGATCAAACTTTTCGATAGCATCGATCAGACCAATTATTCCATAACTTTCTAAGTCCTCTAGTTCAATACGGTCCGGCACATAAGTATTAACCCTACCTGCCTGATACTTAACTAGATCTAAATATTCCATTATTAACTGTTCACGTGCTTTTTGATCGTTCTCTTCTTTAAAGCGCCGCCATAGTTCCTGGTTTGACAGCATATTATACCTACCTCATTCTATTATTAATTATTTTTTTCATACTCAATCACAGGTGGTTCCATTTCACTGAAATCATCTTCAAAGTCCCAGTTATTTTCCTCATTATCTTTATCTTCTTTTTGTTGCTCTCCACCCGTTGATTCCTCTTGAGCATTAGCCTGGTTTTGACTTGCCTTTGTTTTTTCATATTCACGGCTCGATTTACCCTGCGGCTGCTTTTGCTTATTATCATCACTACTATCTTGGTTAGTGGCTTGCGTTTTTTTATTCATAATTTCCATTGCATAGGTAATTAGGAAGGTAAAAACAAAAGCCGTTAAAGCGAACTTGACTCCTGAAATCAAAACAGAAGAAAGTGGATTAAACTGTATCAATCCAATAAGTGCTGTTAACATGTATACTATTAACGCTGCAAATGTTGAACCTGTCAATTTAAGTTTCATCTTAGATCATCCCACGCCTTCTCAATTTTCTCTGGTAATTAAAAAGAAATGAAATGATTTTATCTCTATCTTTTCTTTCCATCTCAATAAATTCTATGCCGGCTGTTTTGCTGTAACCGTCTTGATTATGTTTGATTCTTACTATCCGGCCCTTGACTAATTTATCAAGGTTTTCTATATTAAGATTAAGTACCAATTTTTCTTTTAAATTCAAGTCATCTCTTAAAACCATGAGTAAACCGCCGCCGCTGAGATCAACAGCGGTAGTTTTTTTGAATTCCGCTTCTTTTTTTTCATCTTCAATATCTTTTAAACTTTTATATTTTATCTTTTTATTAACCTGTAATCTGAAATATCTCCGACGTTGAATCCTATTAACTTCATTAGTTCTCTTTAAAATTAAGGTCGGGATCGGATATTTTTCCCTACCCAAAATTTCAGTTGTTAATGAATAAAAGGCGCTATCACCTTCATATAGGAGCTGAACCTCTACCCCTTTCCTTAAAGGTATAAGTTCCTCTCTTTTATAGATAGCCATCACCTTTATTTTTTCCTCTAAGAGGTCAGACACTTTGCTGTTATAGCTGCCCTGATAAGGCCCCTCTGAGATTACTACTTCTATATTTTGGTTGATACTTAAATTCTTGTCGGGGTTAGACATTAAACACTTTACCTCCCTGGGGCAATCTGTCCGATTAATTTATAGAAGAAATTTTTAATACCTCTTGATGGTAGATCTAGTTCTTTTCCTATCAAGTTCCCGGCGAGCTGCAAGAAGTAATCATTTACTTCTGACTCGGGATAGAGTTTAAAGACTGGGTGCTGTTTCTTGATTGATTTTGAGATTAAGTTATCATTTGGTATTGTCCCCAGTAAATCTATATTTAAATCTAAATACTTGCGGGCAGTTGTAATAAATCTGTCGATTATACTGTCTGCCTCTTTTTGAGAATCCACTCTATTTACGACCAGGTGTAATTTCCCCCGGTACTGGCTGCTGCTTAATAGCTTTATTAAACTATAAGAGTCCATGATTGAAGTCGGTTCCGGGGTTAAAACGATCAATATCTCGTCAGCTGCAGTCGTAAAGTTGATTACAGACTGGCTGGCACCTGCCCCAGTATCCAATAGTATTACATCATAATTTCTTTCGATCTCTGTAACACCACTTAAGAGGTGTTTTATATTTTCATTACTGATATTAAGAACATCATCTATACCGGAAATACCTGAAAGGACATTTAGGCCATAAGGGCCGGTTTCAACGGCCTGTTTTAAAGAACAAAGACCTTTTAGTACATGGTTTAAATCATACTTTGTTTTTAAACCTAACAGGACATCTATATTGGCCATCCCGATATCGCTGTCGATTAAAAAAACCTCTTTTTCAAGTTCTCTTAAAGCTAAAGCAAGGTTAACAGTAATAGTTGATTTGCCAACTCCCCCTTTGCCGCTAGCCACCGCTATGATCCTGCTCTGTTTATCCTTATCTCTGTTTCCTATTTCATCAAAGTCCTTAATATTATTACTTTCCATGTAATCTTTAAGTTTAGCGGCCTGATTATTCATTAAAATCACCCATTAGGTAGTTATAGAGGATTTCAGAGTTAGCCTTATCAATATCTTCCGGTACATCCTGCCCAAAAGTTATATAGGAAAACGGCATATCATACTTTTGGCTTATATTAATTACATCTCCATAAGTTGATGTTTCATCTAATTTAGTTAAGATCATTTTATCCGGCTTGAGTCGGCTGAAGTTATCAACCGCAAATTCTAGATCCCGGCTGGACATGTTGAGACTTACCATCAGGTGAATTTCATCAACTAAGCTATCTTTAGTAAATTCATTTAACTGGCCTAATTCCCATTTGTTTTTCCAGTTGCGGCCGGGTGTGTCTACTAAAATCAAATCGGCTTCTTTACGGCATTCTTTAACCGCTTTTTTAAATTCATCTCCATCATAGACTACTTTTAAAGGAATATTGATAATATCACTGTAAGTACGCAGCTGCTGTACGGCCGCGATACGGTATGTATCAGCCGTAATTAAATGTACTTTTTTGCCTTCTTTGATGGCAAACTCGGCCGCAATCTTGGCTATTGTAGTAGTCTTTCCCACCCCTGTTGGGCCGACAAAGGTAATTACCTGTGTTTCTTCAGCTGCTTTTATGGGAACCGGTTCTCCCAGTAAATCTTCTAAATGGTTTTTTGACTTTAATTTTAGATTATTCTCATCTAAATTACTATCCTCACTTAAGTAATCTGTAATTGCCTTTACATTTTCTTCTCTTACATTCTGCAGCCTTAGGTACTGCTGGAAGGTCGTTAAAACCTCAGGGGTTTCCTCTTTTACCTTCTTTTCATTTACATTATTACTTAAGTCCTGGATCATTTCTTTAAGATGGTTGATTTCTTTTTGGGTGTTTTCTTCAGCTTTTCTGGGTTCTTCAAGGCCAGCAAGAACTTCTACCTTTTCCTGACCGAAAAAACCTAAAAAACCGCCTTTGGTAAATTTACGGGTATCGAGAATTATCGCATCTGATCCTAAATCTACTTTTACCTTAAATATGGTATCCTGAATATTATCTCCTATATATTTTTTTACCTTCATTTAATTCACCACCGTTCCTAATACTTCTAAGTTGACATTTGGCGTCAGTTCACTGAAAGATAAAATAGTCAGTTGAGGAAAGGACCGACTTGTTAATTCTTTGAGCGGCCGCCTGATCATCGGGGAAGTAACCAGTATTGGTTCTTTACCCTTCTGTAATAATTTCTGCGCTTCATTTGAAATCGATTCGATTAACTGCTGGGCCTGCTGGGGCTCCACTGCCAGGTAGTTACCCTGGTCGGACTGTTCAACAGCCTGTCCTAGATTTTCTTCCAACTGAGGATCTAAAGTTATGACCACCAGCTGGTTATTCTGATCGACAAACTGGTTTGTAATCTGTCTGGATAACCCCTGTCTTACATATTCTGTTAAGAGGTCTATATTTTTTGTAGTCCTAGCATAATCAGCCAAGGTTTCTAATATAGTGACCAGATTGTTGACCGGAATATTCTCCCAGAGTAAATTCTGCAGGACCTTCTGGATCTCTCCTAAGCTTAATAGGTCAGGCAGCAGTTCATTAACAACCGCTGAATTATTTTCTTCTACATTATCTACTAAATCTTTAACTTCCTGTCTTCCAATTAATTCATGGGCATGTTCTTTAATTAACTCAGTTAAATGGGTAGCCATTACTGAGGGTGGATCTACTATCGTGTAATTGGCCATCTCGGCCTC
>DATGCJ010000141.1:0-9615 GCA_035312025.1 Halanaerobiales bacterium
AATTGTTCGCATATCCTACACTCCTCTGTTATTTTTTTATCTATCTTTAAAAAAGATAATGTTAATAATCTTCTATATAAAATTATTATTAATCTTCTTTAGTTATTAAATTGATATCGCTTAAACTGATTAATAAATAAATTATTGCCATCGTCACAAATGCTATCTCAAACATGATCCATAATCCCCACTTATCGGCAACTAAGCCCAATAAGGGAGCTAAGATGATTATAATCACAGTTCTTAACTGGGATTCAATCGAAAGCATGGTCGCCCTTTCTTCTTTTTCTATCACCGAACTTAAATAATCCAGCATAAAGGGCCTTCTTAAATTTCTGATTATGTAATAAAGTAAGTAAAATACGATAATTAAAATCGGTAAATTGCGCCAGTATAAAAACCCTATACTACCAATTAAGATAGCAGTTAATATAAAGATAATATTTAATACTTTAAAAGAACCACTAAAATACTTTTTCAACCTAAAAGAATTCCTGGTCGTAAAAGAAGTGATAATATTTATGACAAAATACGAAATACCGAGTAAAACGGAAAGCATCTTCTCTTCAGTAGCAAACATGTAACCGATAGTTAAAACCGATAGCTGAGTCTTTAAAAGCGGCTGTAGATAGTCTTTAAGCACTTTAAAATAGCCGTCATAGATACCCGAGTTGATTAAACCTCTGCGAAGATGTACTATATCTTTTATATTCTTAAAACTACTTTTAATACCTTCCTTAATCTCAGAAAATTTTAAACTCTTATCAGAAGCCCCTTCTAAATAATCGGGGTAAGAACTGATTAAGAAAAAGTCGATTATATAGGGCAAAACGGATAATAGAAAGATATACCGATAACCTGATTCAATAAATACGACAACTGCCCCTAAAATTGCCGAAAGTGAGGAACCCAGTAAAGAATATGACTTTGTCCTACCGTAAACTTCTACCTTTTGATCGCTAATATTCTTATAATCCAAATAGCTAAAAATTATAGCCTTATGGGTGCCGCTGCGGAAGGCTTCCCCGGCTCCAAAAAAGAGCATGGCCGGTATCAAAATTATGAAATTGTAACCTAAATAAAAGATAAAAAAGGATATTATGTAAAGAATAAAGCATAGTTTCATCGAACTTTTACGACCGTAATGGTCAGCAAAGATACCAGAAGGTACTTCCAGCACATTTTTGATTATTTCCCTGATAGAAATCAAAGTACCAATCTGAAAATATGTTAAACCGATAGATAAAAAATAAACATATAAAAAGGGTTCAAAAAATTTAAGATTTTTAAAAAAACCGTAAAAACTAAACTTCCAGATGTTTACATCTTTTTTTATATCCAAGAAAAACCACCTCAGTTATAAATCCTACCAGATATATTTCTAATTAGCCTTCTCAAAAGAATTTCTATAACCTCTTATTACATCATTTAATTTATATTTGAGATTAATAAGCCAAGCTGGCTGATTACTATCTTCATTAATATCTACTGCTTTAATTAATTTCGTAAAGGTTAAAAGATTATGAAATCTTAAAAAGAGAAATAAATCTAATAATTTGTCCTGTTCAATAATAAATTCACCCTTATAACCCTTAATAAATGCTTTTAACATATCATTGTTAAAATCAACTTTCCCTGCAAATAAATCTCTTAAAGCAAAGGCGATATCAGCCACATAACAATAATAAGCAGCATCATCAAAATCTATTATATAAAACCTCTTATTATTATATATAAGATTATCCAGTTCAAAATCAAAATGTATAATTCCATAATTTTTGTTATCTATTTTTAGATTATACATTCGATCTTTAATTTTTTTCAGTTCTTCTAAAGCTGAAGTTTCCTCATCTGGTAAATTGTTTTCGATAAAAATTAGATGATCTTCCCAACTATTAAAATTAAGAGATAAATTACTTTCTATTTTATTTGTAGTATTATGAAGATTACCTAATTCCTTACCCCATATATAAAAATTCTTTTTCCCTAATTCCTCAAATTCAAACCGATTCCCTTTAACTTCTTCAAAAACTACAGCATTATATTCCCCTAACTTAGTTTTAACAGTTTCAACATAATTATTACGTACTGATTTAACCGGCTTCACAATATTTTCTTTTCTTTCATTTAAAGCTTTAAGTAATTTAATCTCTTCTTGGAGTTCCCTTTTTGATTTCGATGAACTTTTATTAAACCTTAAAAAAAATCTATTATTTCTTTTTTGAAAAGTAAATATAAAATTAGCACTTGACCTAAAATATTTTACAGTATTCTTATCATGGTCCCATAAATTAACTATATTATTGGCCAGTTTACTTTCCCAATTATGATTGAGTGTTTCTACTACTTTTTTCATAGTACTCAATTTCATCATTATGAGTTTTCTCATTTATAAATATAAGTTATATATACTATTTGACCGAAATTATAATAAGACCTTTTAAAAATCAGAAACCTTCAAAGAAATTATCCTTGAAGGTTAAATATTACTGCTTGTGGTTATAATTAGAATTTAAAATATGATCTTTTTTCTCCCTGTTCCCATAATTTTTTAAGTTCGTGATAATTTTTTTGTAACTTATCCAACCCCTCTTTAATACTTTCAGTATCAATTACGACAGGTACAAAATGCTTTTTAACTCTTTTTATGTTTGGACCAAATTGAAGGTTTACTCCCACCTGCACATCTTCTTCTTTAAGGATCTTTACAATACTCTTAGCCTTCTTGGGATCAGCATGTTTTTCTTCTTCAATTGAATTATTGGCTATCTTTAAAATAAATTCAGCTTTATCTTCATCAACTTCATAAATATAATAATAATCAGCATCACCAAAATGCCTATTCACAAATCTTTCTCCCTCATCTGTAGCTATTGCAACTTTTAAACTCAATTTAACTCCTCCTACTGTTAAAATAGTAATATTTCAAATATTTATTATTAAATCTTATAGTGCCATTAAAAAGTATATATTATATAATAACTAAAGTCCAGTTCTAACAGCAAGATAAAAAGGAGCAGTTAAACTGCCCCTTTTATCTTAATATTATATTTTACTTTTTATATCTAATCTAACATAACATCCTTAACCAGCCATTCACCATTAGGTTTAATTATTAGATTGCTTACATTATTTCTGGTTGCAGCTACTACAGTTTGATGGTATAAAGGAATCCAGACTGCCTGTTCTACCAGGTATTTATTGGCTTCATGCAGCAGTCTTAATCTTTCTTCCTGATCTACTGTGGTCCTGGTAGCGGTAATCATTTCATCAGCACCTTCATAGAAGGACCGATTGGCTCCTCCCAAATTATCTGAATGGAGGTTAGGGTAAATCAATTCACTACCATCACCAGTTAAATTTGACCAACCGAGTAAGAATAGGTCCTGTTCTCCCTTTTGGGTTGCAGATAGATAACTACCCCACTCGAGTAATTTAACATTGGCATCTATGCCGATCTTTTTCAATTCAGCCTGCAGTATCTGGGCCATACGTTGGTAATATGTGTCATAAGAAGTTGACCAGATTGTGGTTTCAAATCCATCTGGATAACCGGCTTCGGCCAGTAGTTCCCTGGCTTTTTCTAGGTCATATTCAAATCCGTACTCTTCAATCTCTTCTTTATATCCAAAAACCTTGGGGCCAATAATACCGTGGGATGCATAGCCTAAGCCATTCAGGGTTGAAACTAAGGCTTCCTGGTTAACTGCATGGGCAATAGCCTGCCTGAGTTTTAAATTATTGAAGATTTCCTTTTTAAAGTTAAAACCAAAATACCTTATCGGACTACCCTGAACAAGTTTTACCTCAATATCTGAATTATTTTTTAGTCGATCTAAATGTTCGGGTGGTATAGTATCTAGAAAATCTACTTCCCCCGTTTCCAACATGGCAATTCTAGTGGCAGCTTCCGGCACTATTTTGAATACCAGTTTATCAACATTACCGGTTTCCCCCCAGTAATCCTCATTTTTCTTTAAGGTAATATGGTCACCTGACACCCATTCATCGACTACATAAGGTCCGGTTCCTGCTTCATTCTGCATTAAATCACCGTATTTTTCGACTGAAGTCGGACTTACGATAGAAGCATTACTATGGGTCAAGGTTGCTAAGAAAGGACCATAAGGATACTTGGTCTTCATCACAACAGTGTGTTCATCGCGAACTTCTATTGACTCAATGGGTTCAACCAAACTGGCCCGGGGAGAAGCTACCTCGGGATCTCCGATCCTTTCAAATGTAAATTTAACTGCTTCAGCATTGAAGGGGGTACCATCATGGAACGTAACTCCCTCTCTTAAGTGGATAATCCAGGTTTTTGAATCTGGATTCTCATAACTTACTGCCAGACTGGGTTCTAATTCATTTGTTTCCGGATTTCTGACAAATAATGTGTCATAGATCTGTGCTAGGACATCAGAAGTTACATTATCATTTGTTAATACCGGTGAAAGACCAACAATTTCTGAACTGGTGGCAAAATTAAGTACCTTTTCCTGAGCTCCAGCCCCAAAACTAAATAATAATAGGGCGAGTGTGAATAAAACAATAATCTTTTTAAACATATCAATACTCCTCTCTACTCTCTATTTTAATTTTTTATCCTGCATTTTCAACTAGATATAGCCATTTCTAACTAATAATCTACTCCTCGCTAATCGCCTCCTTTTTAACGTTATCTTAAGTTACTAGGATCAAATGCATCTCTTAAACCATCACCAACTAAGTTAAAACTCAAGACCAACATCATTATGGCCAGCCCCGGCACTATTATCATGTGAGGGGCATTGTATATAAAAGACCTGCCTGCACTCACCATGGCTCCCCATTCGGGTAAAGGTGGTTGAGCACCCAGGCCGAGAAAACTTAAAGCTGCCGCTGACAATATGGCAGAAGCTATTCTTAAGGTAGCATAAACGATTATAGGACCTATACAATTCGGCAAGATGTGCTTTATTAAGATTATAGGATCTTTTACTCCCAGCGCCTCTGCTGCCATTACATACTCGTACTCTTTAATCTGTAAAACCTGGCTTCTTACAAGCCTGGTAAAGGTCGGGATCGACCAGATACTAATCGCTATGATTACATTTATAAGTCCCGGTCCTAACATAGCAATAATAGCCAGAGCTAATAGTACACCTGGAAAAGATAACATTATGTCGATTAACCTCATTATTATGTTATCCAGTTTCTTATAATATCCCGCAATAAGACCGAGGGTAACCCCGATAAAAAGCCCGAATAAAACAGAAGTAAGACCAACTACCAGTGATATTCTAGATCCAAAGATCAAGCGACTTAATATATCACGGCCGAAGTTGTCGGTTCCTAGTATATGTCCTTCTGTTCCTACCGGCTGAGTCATCTTCATTAAATTCTGTTCATAGGGGTCATAAGGTGCTAAAAAGGGGGCAAAAATGGCGATAAACACTTGTAACAATATTAAAAATGAACCTAATAAGGCCATTTTATTCCTTTTAAACTTTGACCAGCGTTTACTCTGTATACTTATCTCTTTTTTTTCTCTCTTCTCTTTTTTGTCCTTCACAATACTCACTCCTCACTAACTATAACTGATGCGTGGGTCAAGAAAAGCATATAAAATATCAACTATTAAATTGATAAAAACAAAGGTAAAGGCAATTGTTAAGACACAACCCTGAACAACCGGAAAGTCTCTTGTATTGATGGCCCTCACCGCTAACCTGCCAATTCCATTTATACCAAATACTGATTCCGTGATAACAGTCCCGGCTAAAAGGCGGCCGAAGTTAAGACCAATAACAGTTATTACGGGGATAAAAGCATTCTTTAAGATATGTTTAAATACGATACGTTTACCTTTAACTCCTTTGGCTTTAGCTGTACGTATATAATCATTCTGTAAAATATCTAAAATGGAAGACCTGGTCATTCTTGCTATCAAAGCAGCTGAATATACGCCTAGAGTAATAGCAGGCAGGATCAAATGTCTTAGTCCATCAATAGTCCACCATTCTGCCGGCAGTCCACTCACCGGCAGTATGCCCAATTTAACTGAAAATATGTACATTAAGACCAAACCTATCCAGAAAGTGGGAAAAGAAATACCGATAAGAGCTACAAACATGCTGGTATAATCAAATATAGAATACTGCTTCACTCCTGAGATAATTCCGGTAATTAATCCCACAAGGGTAGCAATTATCATACTGGCTGTTGCTAAAACTAAGGTATTGGGATAGCGGGTTAAAAGCATCTCGCTTACTGGTTTTTGCGACTGCACGGATTGTCCGAGATCAAAGGTCAAAATCCCTTTTAGAAAGGTAAAATAGCGGATATGAATGGGTTTATCCAGATTTAATTTGGTCCTCAAATTCTCAATATCTGACTGAGAAGCTTGGGGGCCTGCCATGATGGCAGCTGGATCACCCGGGGCTAGGACTGTCATTAGAAAGGCCAGAATAGATACACCTATTAAGACTGGCACTATTAATATTAATCTTCTTGCTATATAAGAAATCATCTGACTACTCCCTTCTAATAAATGCTTGTGATAATTTCAGATACATATAGAATATTAGTATATTATTCAACAATGTAATGAAAATAATAATATTAATGCTTATAAGTATGTTAAATATAAATTTTTATATTACGATAATAACATAGAAGAAATTAGAAGTCAACACCAACTAAGGTGTTTACTGTAAGTTTAAATTTTCAAAAAATTTCAATAGATAAAATTTTTAATTTAATTTTTTTGTATTTTTTAATATTACCTATCATTCCTATAATAATAACGATGATCTTCAAAATATTTTAAATAAATTAATTATAGCTTTTATTTAATGCTATTAATTTACTCTATAACTTGACAAACCCCCCTAGCTTTTTTATAATCTTGATGGTTTCGTCAATGATGCATTTTATTACTCAACCTCGAGGAGGTAATAGTAAATAATGATTGATGAAAATCTAGGAGAAGAAATTAAGGAATGGATGAAAGAACAGGTAGACAAAAGAAACGCTGAAGGAGTTGTTGTTGGACTAAGTGGTGGTATTGATTCTTCCCTGGTAGCGGCCCTCTGTAAAGAGGCTTTTGGAGATGATTTACTGGGAGTATTACTACCAGCCAGTGGAACTATCTCTAAAGACATTGAATACGCTAATATGCTAGCAGAAGAATTTGACATTGAAACCATGACAGTTAATTTAGAAGAAATAAATGATAAAATAGAAGAAACCTTTCATAACATTGATATCACAAAAGCAGAAAGAGAATACTGTCCACAATCTAAAATAGCTTCCAGTGACCCGGCTGAACAAAACATTCAGACCCGTTTAAGAATGTTAACCCTTTATTATATAGCAGAAAAATTAAACTATGTAGTTATGGGTACCAGTAATAAAAGTGAAATCTTATCCGGTTATTATACATTACATGGTGATGAAGCAACTGATATGAGACCTCTCGGAGACTTAACCAAAACCCAAGTTTGGGAATTATCTGAACAGGTTGGCGTTCCAGAAGAAATTATAAATCGTGACCCCAGTGGAGGTCTAATCGGAAGTGAAACCGACCGTGATGAAAAAGATCTTGGTGTTGATTATTCAACCTTCGATAAAATTTATGAGGCTTTAGAAAACGATGGAGATTTAAGTCAATTTGATGAAGATGATGTGGCTAGAACCAAAGAATTAATTGAAGCTGCTGCAGATAAGGAAAAAACTCCTACTTTTAAATTAGATTAATATGTAAGTTAAAATGCCGGGCATTGCCCGGCATTCTATCTTTAATATGAGTATTAAATTCCAACATGAAATCGAATTTAAATTTTAAACACATTTATAATTAATATTATATTTAAAATTAGTTTTCTTCACTTTCATATAGATGACTGTAATAACTATCAGCTTGATAAACAGCCACTAAAGGATTATGCCCTAATACTCTATCTTTTACTGCCAAAACAGTGGTAGGCGCTTTGGAATGTTTGAAAAATAGGCTGTCGTGACCAACACACAGCCCTAATACCACATTAAAATCTGTTTCACATTCAGCCAATAAGTTTGCCTGACCAATAGGATTACACCCGGCTTCAAAGCCTTCCGGTGAAAATCTATCTTCAGGCGGTATATCTAAGTCTGCTTTATCAATACTGCCGCAGCTGCAGACCGCAGAATTTACTTCCAATCCTCTTCCTTCAAAATATTTGGTTGCTATCTTGGCCTCTTTTTCTAAACCTATACAAAAGGCAATACCAATGTTTTTAAAATCAGCCGCTATTGCATATTCAGCAATTTCTTTTAAGCGGGGCCATTTTTTATAACCTGTGGTCTCAATATGAGCAGCTGTTTTATATAATTTCATGTTTTCTTCTTTTTCATATTTCTTCAATGCATCTGTTAACCAATTTCCATTACCCTGTAGACACCATTTAGGATAATCATTAGAATCAATACTGCATGTCTTTTTATCACATTTTGCACAAATTGAATGCATCTTATTTTTATCGAACATTTTAACCCTCCATTTTTATTTGTATAACATTTATATTTAATTTATTGTGAAAAATAAAAAGGTATTATTAGATAATTTATTAAAGATTAAATTAGATTATCCTTTAAATTTTAGTAAACTAAAAATCCATTAGGAATAAAAAAATTATCATTACTATAATTTCTTATATTTTTACTTGAAATTTACTATTTAAGAATTATAAATCTCTCATTATAAATTTAAATATAGGTTTTTTTATAATATAATTCATTGATATATAAAAAAACCTTGAGAGCATATCTCATCTCTCAAGGTATAATAAATTAAAACAATTTAAAATAGTATATCTTATTGATTGGGACCAAAGTTGGGATCAGGCATCTTTACTACCGCATGTACAATTACATAAATCTCACCTGACAAATCATCTTCAATATAATATTGGCCTGGAGCAACAGTATCTATTGTCTTTTTACCACGGGTTTGTTGTGGAAACATATCTTTTCCTGCATATATATGGTATTCTTCAATCTCATATGGCCAATCTAAATTAAATTTAACATTCTTAATGTCTCCATCCTCATATTCAAATTTTACAGTACCTACATTTTCTCCTTTATCAGGATCACAAAATGCTGCTCCTGTATATAAAGGCCATACATATTCATTTTCACTAGGTACGATTGGATTTGTCCAACCCCATTGGCTAAATTGATAATTAAGGAAGCACTTAGCGGATTCTCCCATGGCATAGGCTGTTTCATCAATATAGCATTGAACATTGACTTTGAGAGATGCACTGGATGATTGTTGAGTTTCAATTATAGTAGCAGTGTTGTCATATTGATAATCACCACATAAACTTCCTCCATAGTCTTCCCATTTAAAACATCCATCATACATAAATGTGTGATTTGAAGGTGCAGTAACTGTTCCAAGATTAACTTTTCCGAAAAGTTCGCTTATATCTTTGATGTTTACGGTTTCATTAATCACATTATCGGGGTAACCCCAAACAATATCTTCACTTGTTGAGTATTCTCTTAATAACTCGGTTGTTACTGTAACCTCATTAATACCTTCAACATATCCATCTTCATCATAAGTTCCAACTAACTCTTCCCCAA
>DATGCJ010000142.1:0-4415 GCA_035312025.1 Halanaerobiales bacterium
TTTTATGGGGATTGGTTTAAGCCTATTACTAAGGATTATGGTAGCGGGTAATCTTTTAGATAGATTTAAAGATGAAGAAGATAAGGAGTGATAATAAGTGATTGATAAAGATGAAGTTAGGTATATTGCTGATCTGGCCAGTCTTAAACTTTCCGAGGAAGAAGTAGAAAAGTTTTCCAAGCAGTTAAGTGACATCTTAGACTATGTTGAAAAACTTGATGAGTTAGATACGGAAGATATAGTGCCCACAGCTTATACGATTCCGGTAAAAAATGTTATGCGAGAAGATAAAGTAGAAGAATCTCTTGAACTTGATAAAGTATTACAGAATGCACCCGAACAAAAAGATAACCAGTTCAGAGTACCAAAAATAATGGATGAAGATAATTAAGGAGGTGTCAATCCCATTTAAGGGAATACGATATGAAATTATATAAGAGATCATTAACCGATTTAAAAAAGATGTTGGATGAAAAAAGAGTTAAATTAAATGATATTCACGAGTCTTTTTCCTACCGGATTGGTAGTGTGGATTCCAAGGTAAAGGCTTTTGTCAATACAAATAAAGATTTAGAGATAGATAAGCTTAAGGAAGAGGATTATGAAGACACTTATTTAAAAGGACTGCCAGTTGCAATTAAGGATAATATTTCAACGGAAGGAATTGAAACAACCTGTTCTTCCCGGATGCTTGAAGACTATAACCCACCCTTTGATGCGACCGTTGTAAAAAAGATACAAAAAGCGGGTGGCATAATAACGGGTAAGACCAATATGGATGAATATGCGATGGGTTCCTCAACCGAGAACTCCGCCTTTTTCCCCACTGTAAACCCCTGGGGAGAAAACAGGGTACCGGGTGGTTCAAGTGGAGGTTCTGCCGCCGCTGTAGCGGCTGGAATGGCCCCGGTTGCCTTAGGTTCTGATACCGGTGGTTCTATTAGACAGCCCGCTTCTTTCTGTGGAGTTGTTGGTATGAAACCCACCTATGGGGCGGTTTCCAGGTATGGTTTGGTTGCCTTTGCTTCTTCCCTGGACCAAATTGGACCTTTAGCCCGTAATGTTGATGATATAGCCATGATGATGAATGTAATAACCGGTAGTGATGATAATGATTCCACCTGTGTTGATAGGGAATATCCCGATTTCACAGATTATCTAAAAAATGATGTAGAGGGTATGAAAATAGGTATTCCTAATCAATATTTTGAGATTGATTTTGATAAAGAAGTAAGAGAATCTGTCATGAAGGCGGTAGAAAAACTTGAAGACGCTGGTGCTACCGTTAAAAGAGTAGATGTGACAGGAGCTGAATATGCACTAGCAGCTTACTATATAATAGCAACGGCTGAGGCCAGCTCTAACCTGGCTAGATATGATGGAGTTCGCTATGGTTTGAGGTCTGAAAATGCCAATAATCTTAGAGATATGTTCACTGAAACCAGACAACAGGGTTTTGGCGACGAAGTTAAAAGACGTATTATGCTTGGTACCTATGTATTAAGTGCTGGTTATTATGACGACTTTTATCTAAAAGCTCAAAAGGTAAGAACCCTTATAAAAAATGATTTTGATGAAATTTTTGAGGAGTATGATTTTATAGTATCACCAACTACTCCCACCACAGCCTTTAAAATTGGTGAAAAGATGGATCCCTTAGAAATGTATGCGGCTGATATCTTTACAGTACCAGTAAATATTGCCGGTATTCCAGCAATATCGTTACCATGTGGATTTGACCAGAAAGGTCTTCCCATCGGTATTCAATTAATGGGCCCACATTTTGAAGAGGAAAAACTAATACAGGCTGCTTATTCGTTAGAAAAGATATTGAATTTGGATATTAAATATCCAGCTTTGAAATAGAGATGGAGGTGTAATAATGGATAAAAATTATGAAACAGTGATTGGACTGGAAGTACACGTCCAATTAGATACTGACTCTAAAATATTTTGTTCCTGTAGTACAGAATTTGGTAGTGAACCAAATACCAATACCTGTCCGGTATGTTTGGGATTGCCCGGGACACTGCCTGTATTAAATAAAAAAGCAGTGGATTATCTAGTGATGACCGGTTTAGCCTTAAACTGTGAAATTGCTACCTATAGCAAATTTGATCGCAAAAACTACTTCTATCCTGATCTACCAAAGGCTTATCAGATTTCTCAGTATGACCTACCGATAGCCAAGGATGGATTTATTGAGGTTGAAACCGAAGAAGGAACTCATAAAATAGGTATTACTAGAATCCACCTGGAAGAAGATGCCGGTAAACTAATCCATGAAGGTAGTATTGATAGATCATCGGGTAGTTTGGTTGATTACAATAGAACGGGTGTACCCCTAGCTGAAATAGTGAGTGAGCCTGATATTAGAACTCCTGAACAGGCAAGGGAATATTTAAATTACTTAAAGAAAACATTAGAATATCTAGGTGTATCCGACTGTAATATGGAAGAGGGCTCTTTAAGATGTGATGCAAATATTTCACTCAGGCCCCGGGGTGACAAAGAATTCGGAACCAAGGTAGAACTAAAAAACATGAACTCTTTTAAAGCGATTGAAAAAGCACTTGCCTATGAACAAAAGAGGCAGAGACAGATGATAGAAGCAGAAGAAACCATAGTCCAGGAAACCAGAACCTGGGATGAGGATAAAAGTAAGACAATCTCCATGAGAGGTAAAGAAGAAGCAAATGATTACCGCTATTTCCCAGAACCAGATTTAGTACCACTAGAAATCAATGAAAGCTGGGAAAATGAGATTAAAGAGAAACTACCCGAGCTGCCAGCTGTCCGTAAAAAACGTTTTATTGAAGATTATGACCTACCTGAATATGATGCAGATGTCTTAACAGACAGCCGGGAATTAGCTGATCTCTTTGAAGAATGTGTTTCAGAATATGAGGATGCCAAGGAAGTCAGCAACTGGATTATGGGAGAGTTTCTAAGACTGGTTAATGAAGAAAAGATGGAAGTGGAAGAGACCAAAATTACCGGTCAGTTGCTTGGTAAAATGCTGAAGATGATGGATGAAGGTGTGATAAGTTCCAAAATAGCTAAAACTGTTTTTGAAGAGATGTTCTATACAGGTAAAGACCCCGAAGATATTGTAGAAGAAAAAGGTCTAAAACAGATTAGTGATGAAGATAAGTTAGAAAAACTGGTAGAAGAAATCATAGAAGATAATCCGGATGTAATTGAAGATATAAGAAATGGCAAAGATAAGGCGATCGGTTATCTCGTAGGTCAGGTTATGAAAGAAACCAAAGGTAAAGCAAACCCACAGATGGTTAATAAGATGTTTAAAGAAAAGATTAATAATTAAAGGGGCATATAAAAATGGCAGAGATTGCAAGTTTAACCCTTGTGACCGGGACCGAACAGACCCGACAGACCCTTCATAAACAGCTGAATGAATATATTACTGACAGCATTCCCATAAATAGTTATGCAGTTGATGAAGGGCTGACAAGTAAAATAAAAGATGACCTTGTTATCCTTTCAAGCGATATATTATATAAAGAACTTCTTGCTGCCGATAAACTCTGTGAAGATTGTGAAGTTATCATAGCCAAAAGGACAATCAATTATGATGCTATAGATGAAATAATGTTTTTAGATCCCGATACAGATGTATTGTTTGTAAATGATATCAAGGAGACTGCTTATGCAGGTATAGAGGCCTTAAAAAAACTGCAGATCGATCACATAAACTTGTATCCCTATTATCCTGATATGACAGAGGAAATTAAAAAAGCCGAGGTAGCTATTACACCGGGGGAAGTTAATAAGGTACCTGATTTTGTTGAAGAGGTATATAATATAGGTCCCCGTATTATCGACTTCACTACTATTTTAAAAATATTAAACAGACTCGATATTTTAGAACATAAAGCCGGCCAGTTTTCCCGGTCTTATCTAAACAAGATTATTAATATTGCCAAAAAGTTTGCACAATCTGCCAATGAAGTATCCAATTTAAACGAACATCTTAGTACGGTCATTAATAGTTTAAATGATGCTTTAGTTGTCTATAATAACAAAGGCTATATAAGTGTTACCAATGCTAATTTTAATGACCTGTTTAACTTAAATTCTTTTAATGTGAACGGGAAGTGTATTAGAGATTTAATATACAGTAAAAATTTACTTACATTTTTGATGTCTGATAAAAAGGATAAGAAAGTTTTTGAAATAAAAAATAAAAACTATGTAGTAAGTAAATTTTCATTACCTGAATCAGACTTTTATACTGCGGTATTTAAAAGCGAAAAAGATACAATGGATGACACCAAACGTATTAATCAGGAGTTTATAAATAAAGGCTTTGTAGCCAAGTATAATTTTGAAGATATTATAGGAGAAAGCAGGGCCAACAGAAAAGTAAAAAAAGTAGCTAAAAAACTGGCAAA
>DATGCJ010000143.1:0-8200 GCA_035312025.1 Halanaerobiales bacterium
AGGGCCGAAAAATGAGTAAATCATTGGGGAACGGTATAGATCCCATAGAAGTTATTGAAGAATATGGGGCAGATGCGCTTAGGTTTACCCTGATTACAGGTAATACCCCTGGTAATGACATGCGGTTTAGGGAAGAAAGACTGGAAGCCAGCCGTAACTTTGCTAACAAGATATGGAACGCTTCCCGTTTTATATTAATGAACTTAGAAGATTTTGATTATAATTCAATTAAAGAAGAAGATTTAAAGTTAAATCTTGCTGATAGATGGATGTTAAGCAGAACTAATGAAGTAACACAAAAGATAGATGATGCGATGGAAAGATATAGTTTCGGTGAAATGAGTAAGAGCCTTTATGACTTTATCTGGAATGAATACTGTGATTGGTATATTGAGATTTTAAAAGAGAGACTCTATCAGGATAAGGATTTACAGGCTAAAAAGACCGCTCAGTATATGGGCTTAAAGATACTCGGTAATATCTTAAAAATGCTTCATCCTGTAATGCCGATGATCACGGAAGAAATCTGGCAGAAGTTACCTATTTCAGATAAAAGCATCATGGTGACAAGCTGGCCGAGCTATAGCGAAAGTGAAATTGATAAAACAGCTGAAGAAAAGATGGACCTAATTATGAGTGTAATAAAATCAGTTAGAAATATTAGAAATGAAATGAAAGTTGATCCCGGTCGTAAAATCGAAGCAATTCTCTTGGCTGGTTCGTCCAAAGAAGCGATCTTACAAGAAGGAGAAAGTTATCTCAAGAATCTGGCTAATATAGAAGACTTAACCATTACTGAAAGTTTAGAAGAAAGACCACAGCCTGCTTCTACCGCTATTGTAGAAGGGGTAGAGGTAATCCTACCACTGGAAGGTATGGTTGATATCGAGAAAGAATTGGACAGGCTGCAAAAAGAACTACAGGATGTTGAATACGAAATAGAGCGGGCCAAGGGTAAACTGAACAATGAAGGATTTGTTAATAATGCCCCAGACGAGTTAGTTGAAGGAGAAAGAGAAAAAGTAAAAGAGTACCAGGAGAAAAAGGATAAATTACTGGATCGTATCGAACAGTTAAAATTAAATTAAAAATAGTATTGACTTAAAAATTATATTCTGTTATTATAAGTGCATAAATTAGTGAGAAAAATTAAATATTTTTGTACCTCATATAATTCCGGTAATAGGGTCCGGAAGTTCATACCAGGTAGCCGATAACTATCTGACTATGAGGGAAGTGTACCTAGGTGGCCGCATTTTTAAAAATGGCTGGTTCGAGCGGTACAGATAACTTATACACCGAAGGGATAAAAGCCCAGGCGGGTAGGTTCTACTCTTAGTTAATAGTAGTAGGCACTACCCGTCTGGGTTTTTTTATTTTTTATAAAATTTTTACAAATCAGGAGGGATATTTTTTGTGGAAAACATCTTAATTGTCGGCAGTGGTGGCAGAGAACATGCTTTATGTAAGAAATTGAAAGAGAGCAGTCGAGTAGAAAAAATTTATGTTCTTCCCGGTAACGCAGGTACCAGTGATATTGCAGAAAATGTAGACATCGACCCATTAAATTTTAAAGAAATAACAGATTTTGCCAAAGCTAAAGAGATTGATATGACCTTTGTGGGGCCCGAAAAACCTTTAGTAGAAGGTATAGTAGATTATTTTAATGAAGAAGGCCTAAAGATTTTCGGTCCTAATAAGCAGGCGGCCCGTTTAGAGGGTAGTAAGGTTTATGCTAAACGAGTTATGGAAGATTGTGGGATACCAACAGCAAAGTTTTCTACTTTTGAGAATTCAGATGAGGCTTTAAATTTCATTAAAGATTGTGACTTTCCAGTAGTAGTTAAAGCAGAAGGATTGGCAGCTGGTAAGGGTGTGTTAATAGTTGAAAATCAACAGGAAGCTGAGGCTGCTATCACTAAGATTATGGAGGATAGATATTTTGGTGAGGCCGGCAAAAGAGTTCTGATAGAAGAGTTTCTTAAAGGAGAAGAAGCCACAATAATGGTCTTTTCTGATGGGAAAACATATTATCCGATGGTGTCCGCCCAGGACCATAAACAGGTAGGTGAAGGAGATACTGGTCCTAACACGGGTGGCATGGGAGCTTATGCCCCCACCCCATTGGTGGATGAAAAAGTTAAAAATAAGGTCGATAAACAGATCATTACCCCCCTATTTACTTATTTAAACAACCATGGTATTGAATTCAAAGGCGTCCTGTTTATCGGCCTTATGATCAATAAGGGACAACCAAAAGTATTGGAATTTAATGTGCGTTTTGGTGATCCGGAGGCTCAGGTGGTCCTACCACTACTTGAAAATGATCTAGTGGAAATTGCGGACAAAATTGACGAAGAGAAATTAAATGAAATTAATTTGAAGTGGCAGGATAAAAAGACAATGGCTGTAATTATGGCCTCCGGCGGTTATCCGATTGATTATGATAAGGGTAAAAAGATCAATGGTTTAGAAAAATTTTCAGCTAATTCAAATCCCTATATTATTCAAGCCGGAACTAAATATGTAGACAATGAAATCTATACTGATGGAGGTAGAGTATTGGCCTTGGTATCAGTGGGTGATACTTACCAAGAGGTTTATGATTTGTGTTACGAGAAAATTAGTGCAATAGATTTTGAAAAAGCCTATTATCGCAAAGATATCGGGAGAAGAATAAAAGGAGTGAAATTATTAAAAGATGAATAAAAAAATTGGAATAATGATGGGTAGTGATTCTGACTTACCTGTAATGAAAAGTGCCTGCCAGGTACTAGAGAAATTAGATGTAGAATATGAATTGACTGTGATATCGGCGCACAGAACACCCGAAAGGGCCAGAGAATACGCTTTAAAGGCTGAGGAAAATGGAATTGGTGTCATAATTACAGCGGCCGGCAAAGCTGCCCATTTACCGGGTGTAATTGCGGCCAGTACGATTGTGCCTGTAATCGGGGTGCCGATCAGAACCTCTACTTTAGGTGGGGCAGATTCACTTTACTCAATGGTTCAGATGCCGGGCGGTATACCGGTCGCAACGGTGGCCTTGAATGGTGCAAAAAATGCTGCATTATTAGCTGTTCAGATGTTAGCAACAGGTGATAAAGAATTTCGAGAAAAACTTATTCAATACAGAAAAGAGATGCAGGAAGATGTTAATAACGCGGCAGCTGAACTAGAAGAAAAAGGTTATAAAAAATATTTAGAGGAGCATTTTTAATTACTGGAGGTAATTAATTTGATAAATAGAAATATATTTGAAAATATCAATCCCTTTGATCACCGCTACTCCTATAAAAAAGAAGTATTTGATGAAATAAAAAATTATCTATCGGAAAGCGCCAATATTAACTACCAGCTTAAAGTCGAGTTAGCTTTAGTAAAAAGCTTAAATAAGATGGGAATATGTTCTCAGCAGGTGGTTGAGGAAGTTAGACAGGCTGTTAAGGATATTAAAGCAGCCGAGGCCTATGAGGAAGAAAGAAAAACCAAACATAATATTAGGGCCTTAGTAAATTTAATTCAAGAGAAAGTAAGCGATGAAGCCAAACCATTTATTCACCTGACTGCTACTTCCTATGATATAGTGGATACAGCCAATTCACTTCGCTATAAAGAGGTAACAGAAGATATTATCTTACCCCAATTAGCTAAACTAATTAATAGATTAATACAATTAGCCGAGCAGGAAAAAGATACAGTTCAGATTGGCCGGACCCACGGTCAGCATGCGGTACCTATTACCTTCGGCTATGTTTTAGCCGGTTATGTAGAAAGATTAGGCTTAAGATATAAAGAAGTACAACAAAAGGCGGCTGGTTTAAAAGGTAAATTTTCAGGTGCCTGTGGCACATATAATGCTTCCAGCTTATTTTTTAAAGATCCTGTTCAATTTGAAAAAACTGTGATGAAAGAATTAAATATTAGGGCAGGAGATTTTTCTTCCCAGATTGTTATTGCCGAATACATGACCGATTTTATCCATTCTATCATTTCTACCTTTGGCATTTTGGCTAACTTCAGTGATGATATGAGGAATCTACAGAGGACCGAGATTAATGAAGTAGGCGAGTTTTTCAGTAAAGACCAGGTAGGGTCTTCCACAATGCCCCATAAAAGAAATCCCATTAATTATGAGAATATTAAAAGTATGTGGAAAAGGACCATGCCTCAGATGAATACCATCTATATGGATCAGATCTCTGAACATCAGCGCGATTTAACTAACTCTGCCTCGAGCAGATTTATTCCTGATCTTCTGACAGGCTTCATCTTATCTGTTCAGAGATTAATAAAGGTCTTAGATAAATTTGGAATTGACAGTAAAAAAATGCAGGAGAACTTTGATTTACACCGTGAAATGATAATAGCAGAACCTCTCTATATTATATTAGCTTCCCAGGGACATCCAGACGCTCATGAAGCGGTAAGGCGTTTAACCTTACAGGCCGAAGAGTCTGAGAAAACCCCGCGGGAGCTTTTTTATTTGAAAGATGAATTTGCCGAGTATCGTGAAAAAATGACTGATTATCAAAAAGAGATGATAGATAACCCCACCAAATATACCGGGGTATCTAGAGAAAGAACAGAGTATATCACCCAAAAATGGGCAAAATTCTTAAAAGAGGAGAGATAAAAATGGAAAAAGGTAAATTACTTTATGAAGGAAAGGCAAAAAAGATTTATGAGACAGATAATCCGGAGCAGTTAATCGTACATTATAAAGATGATGCAACAGCTTTTGACGGCAAAAAGAAAGGACAGATTGAGGCGAAAGGTAAGTACAATCTAGAAATTTCCAATATATTTTTCATGTTGTTAGAAGACCATGATGTAAAAACCCATCTGATAAGACAGGTCAACGAAACCGACTTATTGGTAAAAAAGGTAGATATTATTCCAATCGAAGTTGTTTTACGTAATGTAGCAGCCGGTAGTCTTGCCGACAGATTAGGTTTAGAAGAAGGCACTGAGTTAAATAGACCGATATTAGAATATTACTATAAAAGTGATGAATTAGGAGATCCTTTAATTAACAGATACCATATTAGTGAAAGAGGCCTGGCTACCGAAGGGCAGCTTAAACTCTTAGATATTTTAGGATTTAAAATTAACAAGATATTAAAAGAATACTTAGAAGAAAAGGACATTAAACTTATTGACTTCAAACTGGAATTTGGGGTAGACAGTAATGATAATATCCTGTTAGCTGATGAAATATCACCTGACACCTGCCGTTTCTGGGATATGAAAACAGATAAAAAGCTAGATAAAGATCGTTTCAGAAGAGATTTAGGCGAAGTAGAAGACGCTTACAAAGAGATCCTCCGCCGCTTAAAGAAAGGTGTGGTTAGTTAATGGACTGGGAAGTCAAGATAGAAACAAAACTAAAAGAGGGTATATTAGACCCCCAGGGTAAAGCCGTAAAAACAGGCTTAAAACAATTAGGGTATGATAATGTAGAGTCGGTCCATGTCGGTAAATATATGGAACTCATCCTGGATGATATCCCTGATAAAGAAAAAGCAGCCGAGATGGTAGTTGATATGTGTGAAAAACTGCTGGCTAATCCCGTAATAGAAGACTATAAATATGAGTTAACAGAAGTGGAGGGATAAGATGAAGGCAGGAGTAGTAACATTTCCCGGTTCTAACTGTGATCAAGATGTCTTTAATGTATTAGATAATATATTTGATTTTGAGTCAGATATGATCTGGCATAAAGAAAAAAGTTTAAATGGTTATGATTTGATCGTATTACCCGGTGGTTTTTCTTATGGAGATTACCTGAGGTCGGGAGCGATAGCTAGATTTGCCAATATCATGGATTCGGTTATTGATTATGCTAATCAGGGCGGCTTGGTCTTGGGCATCTGTAACGGCTTTCAAATACTTTTAGAGTCAGATTTATTACCGGGCGCCATGAAGATTAATGATAGTTTAAAGTTCGTCTGTAAAAATGTGCAACTGCAGGTAGTCAATAATGAAACCCCCTTTACCAATCAATATGAGAACTCAGAGATAATCGAGATGCCGGTTGCACATGGAGAAGGAAATTACTATATTGATGATAAAAGACTTAAAAATTTAGAAAGTAACAATCAAATTGTCTTAAAGTATAAAGATAAATCAGAAAATCCGAATGGTTCTATTGAAAACATTGCCGGAATCTGCAATAAAGAGAGAAATATATTTGGGCTTATGCCCCACCCGGAAAGATGTGCAGAGGATATAATATCACCGGGCCGTAGTGACGGATATCGGATGTTTTCATCAATTATGGAAGAAATCAAAGTAAGAGGTGAGAAGATTGCCAGATAAACCCTGGGAAAAAGAAGGTCTATCAGAAAATGAATATAATATGATAGTTGATTTATTAGACAGAAAACCAACCGAAACCGAGTTAGGTATCTTTGGAGTGATGTGGTCTGAACACTGCAGCTATAAGAATTCAAAGTTAATATTAAAGACACTTCCCACCGAGGGAGATTGTGTACTGCAGGGACCGGGCGAAAACGCCGGTATCATAGATATAGGTGATAAGCAGGCAATTTCTTTTAAGATAGAAAGCCACAACCACCCTTCGGCCGTTGAACCCTTCCAGGGGGCAGCTACCGGTGTAGGAGGAATAATAAGGGACATATTTACGATGGGGGCTAGACCGATTGCCACCTTAAATTCCCTCCGGTTTGGAGATTTAGATAAAGACCGCGTTAAATTCCTTTTTAAAGGGGTAGTGGCCGGGATTTCAAGTTATGGAAATAGTATTGGAATCCCGACCGTGGGAGGTGAAGTATTTTTCTCAGATGCCTATGAAGGCAATCCACTTGTTAATGTAATGAGTGTGGGTTTGCTGGACCATAAAGATATCGCAACTGCTACCGCCCGTGGGATTGGCAATTCTGTCATGGTGGTCGGAGCGGCCACCGGCAGAGATGGTATTCAGGGAGCAAGCTTTGCTTCGGATGAACTAACCGAAGATTCCGATGAAGACCGCCCAGCTGTTCAGGTGGGAGACCCTTTTATGGAAAAACTCCTTTTAGAAGCAAGTTTAGAGTTGATTAAAAGTGACTCCATTATTGGTATTCAGGACATGGGAGCAGCCGGTTTAACCAGTTCTTCAGCTGAAATGGCCAGCCGGGGCAATAGCGGTATTGAGATCGATATTGCCGAGGTGCCAACCCGAGAGAAAAATATGACCCCTTATGAGATCATGCTGTCCGAATCTCAGGAGAGAATGCTAGTAGTGCCTAAAAAAGGTCAAGAAGAGCAGGTTAAAGAGATCTTTGATAAGTGGGGTTTACATGCCGAAGTGGTTGGTGAGGTAACCGGAGATGGCATGTTGAGGATATTAAATGGAGAAGAAAAGGTAGCAGAAATATCTGCCAGGATTTTAGCTGATGAAGCCCCTGAGTACTTCAGAAAAGCGGTAAGACCCAAATATATTGATGATATCAATAAAATAACAGCTAATGATATTGCAGGTGATGACTACAATCAGGACTTGCTTGCATTACTAAGCTCACCCACAATTGCTAATAAGAACTGGGTATATAAACAATATGACCATATGGTGATGACCAATACAGTTGTCGGTCCGGGTTCTGATGCGGCCGTAATAAGGATAAAAGGAAAAGATAAAGCGGTAGCTTTAACAACAGATAATAATGGGAGATACTGTTATCTTGACCCCCTTAAAGGCGGTAAAATAGCAGTGGCAGAAGCAGCCCGTAATATTGTCTGTTCAGGCGGCCGTCCCCTTGCCATAACTGATGGTCTTAATTTTGGTAATCCGATGGATCCCGAAATATACTGGCAGTTTAAAAACAGTGTGGAAGGCCTTACTAAAGCCTGTAAAGAATTAGAAACACCCGTTATCGGGGGAAATGTCAGCTTTTATAATGAGAGCCCGAAAGGTGCGATCTATCCCACCCCAATTGTTGGTATGGTCGGTCTTTTGGACTCAATTGAAGAGAGGGTGACTATGCATTTTAAAGATGAAGGAGATTTAATCTATTTACTGGGCAGAAACAAAGAAGAATTGGGCGCAAGTGAATATCTTGCCTTAAAAGAAGATAAGATAGATGGATATGTACCGGAAATAGATTTAAAGTTAGAAAAAAGAGTGCAAAGATTAGTAAGAGAGGCTGTTAAGGAAGGTATCATAAAATCAGCCCATGATTGTTCAGAAGGTGGTTTG
>DATGCJ010000144.1:0-3324 GCA_035312025.1 Halanaerobiales bacterium
GAATTTATTTTAGAAAATATTGGCTATGAAGTAGAAAGGACTACGGCGCGTGACCCCATAATTCATCAGGGTTTAACTCAGGGAGATATAGATGTGTTTATTGGTTCCTGGATGCCGCAGATTATGGATATGAGAAATAAGTATAAAGATGAAATCAATTATGTTACACAGAACATGACAGAAGGGCTTTATACGATGGCAGTACCCCAATATGTTTATGAAGCTGGGGTAAAAAGTCATGCTGACTTACAGAAACATGCAGATAAATTTGAGAAAAAAATGTATGTAGGACCAGCTGGATGGGCCTCATCCAAAAAAATGAATAAGGCGATTGATGAAGATATTTACGGATTGGGCGACTGGACAGCAATTAACTCCAGTCAGAGTGCCCTGATGGCTCAGGTTGATAAGTCTATAAATGAAGAAGAATGGATCGTTTTTGTCGGCTGGCGTCCTCACTGGATGAACGCTGAATACAATTTAAAATACTTAGAAGACCCAGATAGACTTTGGGAAAGTCCTTATTCCTGGGTTGATACCTTAACCAGAAAAGGTTTCAAAGAAGATTACCCTCAGGTATATAGATTCTTACAGCAGTTTAGAGTAGATGTAGAAGATAATGATCAGTGGATCTATGAGATCGGATATAATGAGAGAGATGAGATGGAAGTTGCTGAAGAATGGGTTAAAAATAATATTCTCGAGGTAAGAAGATGGTTAAGTATGGTTGAGACTCCCGCCGGAGAAGATGCCTATCAAACCTTAGTAAACAATTTAAATTTAGATTAATAAATTAAACATTAAAAATCAATCCCCTGCTTTGGGCAGGGGATTTTCTGTCTTTTTATCATATTTTCACAAATTATGTTTGTCATATTTTGCCATAAAATATTAGATATAGAACTTTAAGACAAAATATTTTAAAATCTTTTTTTATACCCATAAAAGTATAAATTTCTTTTATTGTTAAATAATACCACTCTATGATATAGTTATGATTGCTTACAAAATGAAGATGGGGAGGGATTTAAAATAAAATTAGTTTAATAGTAAAGAGAGTTTTAATTAATTAAATAAAATAGAAATCTATCTAATAACCAATGGAGGATGACTTTAATGTTTAAAAGTATTAAAAGTAAAATGATGATTATCATCGGACTATTAGTTGTAGTATTGGTTAGCACCTGTTCACTATGGCTATATTTTCAATCCAGGCTAATCTTAAAAGAATCCATAATGAAAAACGCTAAACAGCAGGCCAAAGGAGATGCAATGGCAGTTAATAATTGGCTTAACGGAATAAAAGGTAAGATGGATGAAATAACAAGGATGCCCGTCTTTAAAGAGATGAATAGTAAAGAGTATAAAGAATTTTTACGGGATTTAGCAAATAGATATGATTATATAAACAATGCCTTTGTGGCCAATGATAGAGGAATTTATTACAATCAAGCAGGGAATCAAAATAGTATAGCTGAAAAAGAATATTTTAAAGAGGCGGTAAAGAATAGACAAACCATATTCTCCAGTCCAGTTCTAGATGAAGCGACCGGCAAAGAACGAATTATTGTAGCCAGTCCTATTGAGAGTGATAATAAGATTGTGGGCGTTTTATCTACCACTATAACCCTTGATTATATTCAAGATATAGTAAAAGAGATGAAGATTAATGACAGTGGACACGGCTGGATCATAGACCAACATAAAATAACCATCGCCCATACCAATGATGCCTATCTAGGTAATAAAATTTTATTAGAAAAAGGGAGCAAAGAACTAAAAGAGGCTGCTAACTTAATGAAAGAAGGAAATTCAGATACAGCGGTATATAGTATGGAAGGACGAAAAAAGGTTTTAGCCTACAGCTCGATTAACTTAACGGGTTGGTCAATAGCATTAACCGCAGACCTTGATACAATTTTGGCTCCTTTAGATATCATGAAAAAGGAAAGTATTTTAATGGGAGTAATTGCCGCTTTACTGGGAATTGTTATCGCCTTTTTAATCTCGCGGTCAATTGCGAACCCTATAAAAAGAATTACTGAACAGTCTAAACTAATAGCGGACGGTAATTTACAACAGGATTTTAAAGACAAAATTGTTGAGAGAAATGACGAATTGGGCACACTCGGTCAAGCAATAGCCGAGATGAAAAAGAATCTAAGAAATATTCTAAGAAAAACTTCTTCTATAGCGGATGAGCTTTCTTCTTCCAGCCAGGAACTTTCAGCCTCCAGTGAAGAAATCTCTGCTTCAGCTGAACAGGTAAGCAGTGCAATTCAGGAAGTTGCTTCAGGGGCCGAGGAACAGACCGCTCAAATAAAAGAGACCAAAGATAATATCGATAAACTGACAAATAAGATAAAAGAGGTCGATAAAGCTACCAATTCTATGAATAAATCCTCAGATAATGTAACAAAAAATTTAGTTGAAGGTAATAAAACGATAGATAAATCAATAGGAATGGTGAAAGAAGTAAAAAATGAAGCTACTACGGTTGCTGAAAAGATAGATAGGCTGGGAGACCTTTCGGAAAAAATAGGAGATATTATTGAATTAATTAATGGAATTTCCGCCCAAACCAATCTATTAGCCCTAAACGCTGCTATCGAAGCAGCCCGGGCAGGTGAGGCCGGCCGCGGCTTTAGTGTTGTGGCAGATGAAATAAGAGAATTAGCGGAAGAGTCTGCAAATGCGACCGAAAGAATCGCCGACTTAATTGGAGATATTCAGCAGGGAGTAAAAGATACAATAGGTCAAATGAATAAAACAACCAAAGCTGTGGAAAGCGGTGTAGATTCAATGCGGGAGACAGAACAGTCTTTTGATAATATAAATGAGGTTTCCGACAATTTACAAAAAATGATTACCAGTATTTCAGAATCTATCAAAAGCATGCATACCCAGAGTAATGAAGTTGAAGAAGCAGTTGTTGAAATTGCTTCTGTCAGCCAGCAGGCTTCCAGTAACGCGGAAGAAGTGTCTGCCTCCAGCGAAGAACAGAGTGCTACCACCCGAGAAATTGTAGATGCCTCCGAGGAACTGGCTGAGATGGCCCAAAGGCTAACTACTTCCGTAGAACAATTTAAACTTTAAAAAAATAGTTAAAAAGACTAAAAAAATAATATTATAGTAAAAAAGTGCAGGCCGGAAATAAAATCCTCTCATTTCTTAATATCCTGCACTTTTTTATATATTTTATTTAAAAGATGACTATTCAATTTGTTTGGGGTCTAAGGCATCTCTTAAGGCATCTCCTAATAAGTTGAAACTCATTACTGTAATGATAATTGCTAGACCTGAAAATAGTGAGATCCAGGGGGC
>DATGCJ010000145.1:0-2697 GCA_035312025.1 Halanaerobiales bacterium
ATTTTTAACTTAAAAAACAACTATAACTGGAAAGATAAGCAGGAAATAGATCATAAAGGAGATATAGAAATAGATGTAACCCTAGAGGATGAATAGTATTGCCCAGTATTAAGCTGAATATATCCAAAAAAGTATTCAACAAAGTATACATACCATATTTAAACGATAACACACCGACACAGATATTTTTTGGAGGGTCCAGTTCAGGTAAATCAGTTTTTCTAGCACAGAGAGCCGTCTACGACCTAGCAAAAGGCGGTAGGAACTATCTCATATTACGAAAAGTCCAGAGAGACTGCCGAAAATCAGTCTGGAATGAAGTAATAAAAGTAATAAAAAAATTTGGACTGTATAATCATATCAGTACTAACAAGACAGAATTAACAATCACATTTCCCAACGGATACCAGATCCTTTTTGGGGGGTTGGATGATTCTGAAAGAATCAAATCAATCACACCGCAAAAAGGAGTAATTACGGATATATGGTGCGAAGAAGCGACAGAATTTGAAGAAGATGATATAAAACAGTTAAATAAAAGACTCAGAGGCCGGGCGGCAGCAGTAAAACGCCTGGTTTTATCATTTAACCCTATAATCAAAAACCACTGGATCTTTAAAACATACTTTAATTACTGGAATGGAGATAATAATAGGTATCAAAATGATAGAATCAGCATATTAAAAACGACCTACCGTAAAAATAAATTTTTAACACCTGATGACATAGACCGGCTGCTTTCGGAAAATGATCCCTATTACAGAGATGTATACATCGAAGGGAACTGGGGTGTGCTCGGTGATATCATATTTAAAAACTGGGAAATAAAAGATATATCCGGCATGAAAAACAGGGTGGACAGGTCTTGTCACGGTCTAGACTTCGGATTCAGCAATGATCCGGCTGCAGTATTAAAACAATACTTTGACAAATCTTCTAATAACCTCTATATATTCGACGAAATATACGAAAAAGGGCTGACAGATAAGAAATTAGCGGACCTAACATATAAGCTGATAGAATTTGAAGAAGTAATCTGTGACAGTGCAGAACCTAAATCGATCAAACATCTAAACAATCACAAACTTAATGCAAGAGGAGCAAAAAAAGGTCCGGGCAGTATTGAAACTAGATATAGGTGGTATTCAGGTATCAATATAATCTTAAGCCAGAAGTGTGTAAACATAAAAAGAGAGCTGCAGACCCACCAGTGGAAAAAAGATAAAGACGGCAATTCACTTAAAGTACCGGAAGATAAAAACAACCATGCAATAGATGCCAGCATGTACGGGCTGAGTGATTACTGGAACTTAGAGATGCAGAGCTGGTATACACAGGATTATGTATAAGGAGATGAGTTATGGCGCTAACAGGTAGTGAGGCAGTGAAGATGTCCTTTTTAGAATGGATATACAGCCAGGATAACTTCGATAGGATAAAACTGTATGAAGAAAACGAGCGGTATTACGACGGTGATATAGATATAAAACTACCTGCCAACGTAAAAAAATACTTAGCTCAGGAATACGGATATACGGGTAATATCTGCAGGGCTGTAGTTGATGCCAGTGTAGGATTTTTATCAAAAGAACCGGTATCTATCGAAATACAGGAAGAAGAGGGTAAAGAAGAAAATATCAAAAAAGCAGAAGAATGGATATACGAAAAATTTAGAAACAACAACTTATTGATAAAAGATTTCATCAAGGCACTCAGGATCCAGGCAAAAAAAGGCGAATTTGCCTACAAGATAAGCAGAATACTGGATGATAATGATGAAAAAGTTGCAGATTATAAGATAACAGTTTTGAAACCGGATATTTGTTTTCCCAAATGGAAAGACGAATCATATGAAGAAATGGAATACTTTGCTGTTGAATATGTGAGATACAACAGCAGGAAAAAAGAAAAAGAATGGTTTGCTCAGGTTATCTGGCCTGATCTAGTAAAAGAATACAGCAGACCGTTAGGAAGTAGTAAAGATCAGTGGAAATTGATTAACAGTTGGGAAAACAAATATGGTTTCATAAACGTAGAATGGGTTGAAAACAAGATAGATGATTCGGCCTGGAGCGAATCAGATATCACAGAAGATCTAAAGGATTTACAAAACGCATTAAATAAATCAATTACGGATTTAGTATATACATCTGATAAAGAAGCATTTACGCAGACCTTCCTCCTAGGGGCAAATCAGCCGCTGGATCCCGAAACCGGGGAACCTCAGGACATAGAAACTGGGCCGGGAAAACTGCATATAATACCGGCTTCGGCTGATAAAATCCCCAAACTAGGAGTAATAGAGGCAGGTAACTTTCAGGGTTTGCACGACACATTAGATAAGTACTTAGATTTGGTAAGTATAATAACAAAGGTCCCGCGTATAGAGCTAAATAGAATGGGGAGTAGTGATCTCGGGACCGGCGGTGTCCCGACAGTAATTGCCTTGAGGACAATATACCAGTCATTTATAGGGAAGACTAATGAAAAATCAAACTTAATAAAATCAGGTTTGGAGAACACTGCAGAAAAATTATTTAAGATGGCTGAAGTCGATGACATAGATACTAAGTTTGAACATCAAGAGTTCAAAACTAGGATTCATATAAGATCAGGACTACCTTCTGATGATAAAGAAAAAATGGAAGTTCAGGAAAAAGAGATCAACAATAAAATAAAATCAAGAGAAACAGTAAT
>DATGCJ010000146.1:0-12553 GCA_035312025.1 Halanaerobiales bacterium
AATAATTATTAGTCATAATTGGTAAAGCCACTTAATTATTCTATCCCTGTAAATAAATCCTATTAAAAAAGCAATCCCTGCTATGACAGAAACTATCAGGGCATTTGTATATTCTTTTTGTTCAATATTTGCTCCGATATAAGCGGAAAAAACAATGGCGGGTAAACGGGCGAACATACTGATAAAAATGAACTTAAGATAACTTACAGGCGTGATTCCCGCAAAATAGGCGAGGGCATCCTTCGGTGTACCGGGGATAAAATAGAGTAAAAAGAGAACTGTTCCCCCTCTTTTATCTTCATTTATAAATATGTTCCATCTATTAAACATCTGTTCTGGGACAACCCATTTTACAAAATCATATCCTAAAACTCTAGCTATTATAAAACTGGCCGCTGAACCAAAGGCAATACCAATAATGGAATAGATTGATCCTAACGTAGTTCCAAATAAAAAGCCCGCTGCTATCTCAACTAATTCGCCTGGTACAATAAAGACAATCACCTGTACGGCCTGAATTAAAATAAACATTATAATTTGAAAAGATCCAAATACAGACATCCAATTTTTTAATAGTACAGGATCCTTTATAACAGCATAAATATCTCCGCGCAAAAAGAAGGCAAGTATTGAAATACCAATAAAAAACAATATTAAAACTATCATTTTTACCTTAATATGATAAGGAGTATTCTTCATAAAAAATCCCTCATTTAAAATCTTTCTCCCCGGTTAGTTTAAATCAAAAATTAAAAAGATTAAATAAAAACGCTATTTAATTAGGCTATTTTCAATTGACTTTAATATTACTTTACTACTAGCCGTTGCCCCTGATACTGTATCAACCATTAAACTCTGTTGGGCGATGACTTCACCTAAAATTGCTTCCGCAGGTTTGCCGCGCCAATTTCTATGGTCTATCAAAGTTATATTGGTTATTTTATGATCTTTTACTTCCACCTCAACAACTGAACCAACTAAACCGATCCTTTCTTCCCCTCTATATATTCCATCTTCAACTTCACTTAGATTAATTTCAGAAATTTGAACCGCATTAATTTTATCATCCATACCGGAAAAAACAACTGCAAAGTAAATACTCATCCCTATAATTATGACCAAAACCGCAATTATTATTTTTTTAAACATATGCCTCTTTCCTTTCCTTAAGAAATAATATAATCTATATACTTTTCAGCTTTTAAGTAAAGTTCCTTTTTACTGATATTCTCTTTACCGGAAAAGTATAAAGACAACAAACCGTTAATAGAATTAGTTAAAAGATCTCCTGCTATCACTATATCTGCTTTTTTGATTACCCCTTTTTTAAAACATTTCTCCATTATTTTTTGCTGTAATTTATATAGAACAGGAGGTTGAGCCTTATTTCCTTGTTCTATGTCCTCTATATTTATATTTTTAAAGAATATGAAATGGTATAAATTTTCATTTTCTAAAAAGTAGTCTATATATTTTTTATAAACTGACTTGAGTACTTTTCTATCATCTAATTTTGTCTTTATCTGTTCATAATGTTCATTTAAGGTGTCGGCTAAAATATCTAATACCTTTACACCAATTGCCCACATCAGTTCATCGAAGTTATTGAAGTAATTATATATCGTTGCATAAGAATAACCAGCTTTTTGGGCTATATTCCGGACGGTCAGTTGTTCAGTACCCTGTTTTAATAAGATGCTGTAACCGGCTTCTATGAAATAATTTTTCATTCTTTGTTCCTGCATGTTTTTATCAACCATATTATTCACCCTTTATTTCTCTAGCAAATTCCTTAATATTTTCTTCATTAATATTAGATTTACCAGCTTTATCTTTGGCTACAAACTTGACCATTGTTTTTTCTAAAAAATTCATCTTATCAATATTATACTCATATCCAAAGTATCCAACCACTGAAGTATGGCCAAGTAATTTTTCTGGCATAGAATTCTCTAATTGTTTTTCAAAATCTTTTTCTATCCCACAGCAGAGATACAAACCAATCCTTTTACTCAAAAGTGTTTCTAAATTATCTTCAATAAATTTTTGAATCTCTTTTTGTATTTTACCTCCATAAATTGAACCACCAATAATGACCGTATCAAAGTTTTCTAAAAAAGGTTTGCTATTTTCTTGGATATTTACTATTTCTTTTTCATCTCCTAAGTGTTGATATAACTTGTTGGCCGCCTTTTCAGCACTACCGTGTTTGCTCGCATAAATGATGAGGGTTTTCACTAATACTCACTCCTTGGTTAACAATGTTAATATATTTAACAATGTTAATTATATACCTTTATCTACTCTATGTCAATACAAAAAAATAGGAAAAGATATATATTTTAATAGATGATAAATGTACTAAGGGGAGTTTGTGGCATTAAATACCATCAACTCCCCTCATGACTTTACTATGTTATTTTATGGTTTAAATCATTGTTCGACTATTTCTACTCTGCGATTCCTTGCTTTGCCTGCCTCAGTAGCATTCGAAGTAACCGGGGCCAGGGAAGCAACTCCATATGCTTCGATTTGTGTTGAATCTACTCCATAACCGTTGATCAATTCATTCATAACTGCTTCGGCTCTTTTTTTAGATAAATTCATATTATAAGATAGATCTCCTACATTATCAGTGTGACCTACTATATAATACTTTTTATCAGAATGATTGTTCAAAAATAAAGCAATTTCTTTTAAAGCGGGTTTAGATTCTTCTTTAATAACAGCCTTATCTGTGTCAAAATGAATACCGTAAATTGAAACAAACCCACTCGATTTTATATCATCTTCAATTTTTGCAGCAGTTACTAAACAACTTTCCATGGGATTAATTTCAATTACATCTTGAGTTATAATTATGTCATCTTGATCAGGGTTGATAAAAAGAGCAAAATATATATTGTTCCCATTATAGGTTCCTTTTGCAGTTAAAAAATAAAATCCGTTTCTACCAAAAGGATCGCGGAATTGATCTCCCCGAACGGGATTAATACCCCATTCATGATGGTAAACAGTTTCATTCCAAAATGGCCAACTGCTTTCCTTATCGGAAGTAGTAAATAGAATTTGATAGCCGGCTTCTTTAAGGGCTTGTTCATAATTCTTAAATACTTTAAATAAACCTTCCTCATTATTAATAACATATTGAATCCTTGTTACTTTACCTTCTAAATCAATGAATTCTGAAAAATATTTACGATGCCCTCTGAACTCTTCGCCTTTTTCCTCTTGGGGACCAGTACCTAAAACATAGGGGGCATAATCCTCTACCTGATATGCTATAATCTCGCCCCCTTCATATTTTGATAAGGCGGGATGGTCTTTAGCTTCTTGTGCTTTTGCATTTTGTAAATTCAAAAATAAAAACATCCCTACAATAACGACCAATCCTAAAATTATTATCCCTACTTTTTTCATCATGAAAATCTCCCTTCTCTATTTAAAATTAAAAAAACATAATATAATAGATACTTCAATATTTATTACTTTATCTATTTATAATTCTTGTTACATGTATAATTATATACTTATATGCAACTGTATTAGTTCCTTCAAATCAACTTAATTCTTTTAAATTATCCGGTAAAATATCTGACACAAAAAGAAACCTAGTCATTATTATCAATTAATATTTTTTCCATCATAGGGTGACCAATTTTTTTATAATATTAATCACTTTCTGCAAAAATTATTTACAAACCTGTAAAACTATATTTCCCAAAAGAAATAAAAAAGCTTGCCCATATAAGGCAAGCTCAAGGTTAATATATCTACTTTTTTTATCTCTATGATTTATATCTATCACTTAATTCGTCTTTGATTTGATCTAAATTCACATCTTTTTCGACCAGTAAAACCATCAGGTGATAAATTAGGTCAGCTGTTTCATAGACAAGTTCATGTTGAGGCTCATTTTTAGCAGCAATAATAACTTCTGAAGATTCTTCGCCAATCTTTTTAAGAATCTTATCGATACCTTCTTCGAAAAGATAAGTTGTATAGGAATCTTCGGGTAGTTCATTCTTTCTGCTTTTAATTAAGTTATATAACATATTTATAATTTCATCTTTATTATATCTTTCTTTTTTATCCTTACTTTCCGCTAACTTTCTGTAAAAACAAGAAGTGTTGCCTGTATGACAGGCCGGGCCGGCCGGTTCCACCAAAATTAATAGGGTATCTTTATCACAGTCATAATAGAGCTCTTCTACTTTTTGGGTATTACCGGATGTTTCTCCTTTATGCCATAACTCTTGTCTACTTCTGCTGAAAAAGACAGTTTCTCCACTTTCAATGGTCTTTTGTAAAGACTCTTCATTCATATATGCTACCATTAAGACATCTTTGGTATCTATATCCTGCACTACAGCCGGAATTAAGCCTTTTTCATTATATTTTAAATCAACTTCTTCTAACAATCTTAAATTATTACTCAACATTATCACTACCTTCTTCAATTCTAACCGGGATTCCATTATCAGCCAGAGTTTGCTTTAGATCTCCCATATCAACTTCTCCAAAGTGAAATATGGAAGCTGCTAAGGCTGCATCAACATCAGTTTTTGTGAATACTTCAATGAAATCTTCTATCCCACCGGCTCCTCCCGAGGCAATTACGGGTATATTAACCGCCTCTGTTACTGCTTTTAACATCTCAATATCAAAGCCCTCTTTAGTACCATCTCTATTCATACTGGTTAAAAGGATCTCCCCAGCACCTAAATCTTCGAGTTGTTTTACCCATTCAACTAGATCCCGGTCGGTCTTTTTACTGCCACCGTTGATATAGACATCCCAGCCGCTTTCATCTTCTCTTAAGGCTGCATCAACTGCGCCTACTATACATTGGGAACCAAATATCTTAGCTCCTTTTTTAACTAAAGGAGGATTTTTAACAGCAGCCGAGTTAACAGAGATCTTATCTGCCCCGGCTCTTAAGATATACTGCATATCAGATATAGTCTTAATCCCTCCCCCAACTGTGAGAGGAATAAAAACCTCTTTGGCAACTTTTTCCACTAAGCCAACCAGGGTCTTCCTTTTTTCTTTAGTAGCAGTAATATCTAAAAAGACCAGCTCATCTGCTCCCATCTTGTTATAGCGGCTGGCCGATTCTACCGGATCCCCGGCATCAACCAAATCTAAAAAATTAATTCCTTTTACAACACGTCCGTCTTTTATATCCAGACATGGTATTATCCTCTTTTTGAGAATCTTAATCACCCACCCTACTTAACGCTTCTTTTAAGGAAAATTTACCGGTGTATAAGGCCTGACCAATTATTACACCGTAAAAATCTAATTCATTTAACCTTTCAACTTCATCAAGGGCACTTATACCACCCGAAGCAATAATATTTAAATCGGTATTTTCTTTTAATTTAATAAGCCCTTCAAAATCAGGTCCTACTAACATACCGTCTCTTGCTATATCAGTATAGAGAATATACTTCACACCCTTTTCTTCTAACATCTGGGCAAATTCTAATACTTCAATATCACTTTCTTCTTTCCAGCCTGAGGTGGCAACTTTGCCTTTTCTAGCATCTATACTAATTAAGATCTTATCATGATCAAACTCATCTAAGATTTCAATCAGCAATTCTGGATTTTTTACTGCTAAAGTGCCAATAATTACTCTATCAATACCGGCCTCAAGCATCTTTTTGACATCTTCTTTCTTTCTTACACCTCCACCACATTGAATTTTAAAGTTCGTTTTATCGGTAATTTGTTTTATTAAGTCTAAATTACGGCTTGCACCAGAAGAAGCTCCATCTAAATCTACGATATGGAGCCATTTAACACCAAACTGAGCAAACTGACTTGCAACTTTAACCGGGCTATCACTATACACTGTTTCTTTATCAAAATCTCCCTGTTTTAACCTAACAACTCTCCCGTCTTTAATATCAATTGCAGGTAATATGATCAATCAAATCAGCTCCCCAAAATTTTCTAATAATTTTAGACCATTGTTTCCACTTTTTTCAGGGTGAAACTGTAAGCCAATAATATTATCTTTTTTAACCACGGCCGGGACCTTACCCCCATACTCGGTGACAGCAATAACTTCTTCGGTTATTTCTTTTAATTTATAAGAATGTACAAAATAATAATGGGGATTGTCTGGTAAACCTTTAAACAAAGGATCTTCCTTAATTATCTCTAATTCATTCCAGCCCATATGCGGTATCTTTAAACTGCTTTCCATCTTGACAACTTCACCCGGCAAAAGATCTAAGCCCTTTGTCTTGGTATCCTCATAACCCCATTCGAATAAAAGCTGCATGCCGAGGCAAACTCCCAACATCGGTTTGTTAGTCTTAACAAACTCTTTTATGAATTCAACCAAGTTATTGGCTCTTAACCTATCCATGGCCCCGGGAAATGCTCCTACCCCCGGTAAGACAACTGCTTCATATTTATCTGTATCTATCTTTTCTTCGATTATCTCGGTTGTAAAACCGATATGTTCGAAAGCCTTACAGATACTATTTAAGTTACCTGCCCCATAATCAATTATGCCAACCATCTATAATTTCCCCTTGGTAGAGGGCATTCTATCAGAAACCACTTCTACAGCCTTTTTGAGGGTAACAGCTAAAGACTTAAAGGCCGCTTCTATTTGATGGTGACAGTTGTCTCCTCTAATTAAATCCATGTGTAAGGTTATCTTGGCATGGTTGACAAAAGACTTTAAAAATTCCCAGACCAGTTCGGATGGGAAGTCGCCCACCATTTCTCGGCTGAAATCAAAGTCCGCATATAGATAAGATCGGCCGCTGATATCAACAGCTGTTCTGACCAGAGTCTCATCAAGAGGGGTATGACTGTCAGCAAAACGGGCAATGCCTTTTTTATCTCCCAAAGCTTGATTGAAAGCCTGTCCTAAGGTTATACCCACATCTTCCACGGTGTGGTGCTCATCGATCTCTAAGTCTCCCTCCGCCTTAACCATTAAATCGAACCCCCCATGTTTGGCCAGCTGGGCTAACATGTGGTCGAAAAATTTAAGGCCGGAGTCAATATCTCCCTTACCTTCTCCATCTAAATTAAGCTCGACTTCAACTTCAGTTTCATAAGTAGCTCTTTTTTTAACAGCTTTACGTTCTTTGCTCATCGCCTTTTCCCTCCTTAAACTGTTTAAATATTTCAGCAACCTCATCATTTTCAGCCGGTTTTCCCACCGTAATTCTAATGGCCGGTGGTTGTCGATCAAAAGACCTAATCTTTATTCCCACTCTATTTAACATTCTTTTAAATTGCATGGTAGCGGCTCCCTCTATATATACAAAGTTAGCCGAGGAAGGGAATACCTTCCAGTTATCATATTCTTTAAAAAGGGCGAACATCTTTTCTCTTTCTTTGATTATCTTATCAACCCTTTTTTCAATTAAATCCCCTTCTCTTAGGATTATCTTACCGATAAGGGAAGTTATTGAATTAATATTGTATGGTTTTAAAACTTTACCGACCTGACGAATTAAGGCTCGGCTGCCGACCAGGTAACCGAGTCTAATCCCGGCCAGTCCAAAAGCTTTGGAAAATGTTCTGGTTACGGCTAGATTAGTATATTCATTTACATGGGTTAATAAGGAACTTTTAGCAAACTCTGCATAGGCTTCATCGATAACTAATACTCCTTCATATACTTCCGCTAATTTTAATATTGTCTCCTGAGATAATAGTTCTCCGGTCGGATTATTAGGAGAACAAAGAAAAATTATCTTTGGTTTTAACCTATCTATCATTTCTTTAATATTATGGTAAGTGAATTCCCGATCTGCCAAGGAAAAGTTTTCATAGATACCACCCGCCAGTTCGGAAAAAAATCTATACATTGAAAAAGTTGGGGCAGCCGCTAATACTCTATCACCTGGTTCAATAAAGGTATCGATTAACATATCAAGCACATCATCGGAACCATTCCCTACTAACACCTGGTCACAGTCTACATTTATATCTAAGTATTCAGCTATACTGCACCTTAATGATTCAGTATATAAAGTGGGGTAATAGTTCAAAGGATTTTGCATTATCTTATCTGTAATTTCTTCTTTGATGTGTTCGGGTAAATCATAGGGTGATTCATTACCGGAAAGATCCAGGCGGTAACTGCCTGTATCTTTTTCTCCTTTATATGTATCTATTTTCGCTACTTCTGGTCTTACCAATTTTTTAATATCAATTTCCATTTACATCATCCTCAATACTCTCTTTTCTTATTTTTATAGAGTTGGCATGGGCGGTTAAACCTTCACCCTCTGCCAGGGTAATAACATCGTCTGAGGCCTCTTTTAAAGCCTCTCGGCTGTAATATATAAAGCTGGAGTACTTAACAAAGTCTCTTACAGCCAGCGGTGAGAAAAAGCGGGCTGTACCTTCGGTTGGTAATACATGATTTGGCCCCGCGTAATAGTCCCCAATCGGTTCGGGAGTATACTCTCCTAAAAAGATCGAACCAGCATTTTTAATTTCTGGTAAGAGATCAAAAGGTTTCTCTACAGCTAACTCCAAATGTTCGGGGGCAATCTGATTGATTGCCTCAATACCACTTTCCATATCTTCTACTTCAATTAAAAGACCGTAATTAGATAGAGATTCCTTAATTATATCTTTTTTCTCCAGGTCTTCAATCTGTTTTTTTATTTCTTTTTCAACCTTTGGCCCTAAATCAGCTGAATTAGTAACTAAAATTGAAGAAGCCAGCGGATCGTGTTCGGCCTGGCTCATTAAATCAGCTGCTATATAGGCCGGCTCGGCCTGTCCATCTGCTAATACTAATACTTCACTTGGCCCGGCTGTCATATCTATTTTTACCTGACCAAATACTAATTCTTTGGCCATCGTCACATAAATATTACCAGGGCCCACTACAATATCTACTTTAGGGATACTTTCTGTACCATATGCTAAGGCTGCTACGGCCTGGGCTCCCCCTACTTTATAGATGCTGTCCACACCTGCTACTTGAGCTGCAGCCAGTATTTTGGGATTTAATTTACCTTCCTTACCAGGGGGAGTAACCATAACTACCTCTTCTACACCTGCCACTTTGGCAGGGAGCGCTGTCATTAAAACAGAGGAAGGATAGGCTGCCCGACCGCCCGGTACATAAATACCAGCTTTAGCTAAGGGGCGACAGATCTGCCCGGTAATCTTGCCCGGAGAAGTCTGTTTCTGCCAGGAACTTTCTTTTTGATGTTCATGAAATTCTTCAATATTCTGCGCAGCCTTTTTTAAGGCATTTAGAAATTTATTATCAACTTCTTGAACCGCGCTTTCTATTTCAGCCTGAGTTACTTTTACCGTTGAAGCATCTAGCTCAATCTTATCAAAACGGGCTGTGTATGCAAAAAGGGCTTTATCCTTTCTTTTTTTTATATCTTCAATAATATCGCGGGCTACTTTCCTATATTCAGATAGGTCTTTTTGGGAACGTTCTTTTAATATATCCTTTATTTCATCTACACTTCTTTTTCTTAAATCTATTTTTTTAAGCATCTGTCTTTAACCTCCCTCAACCTCTTCTTCTAGAGCATCTATTATTTTAGTAATAGCTTTTTGACTAGTTTTCATACTTACCTTATTTACAACCAACCTTGCACTGAGCTGTCTAATATTTTCATATACCACCAAGCCGTTTTCTTTTAAAGTACGGCCGGTCTGTACTATATCTAAAATTGTATCGGCTAAACCGGTTAAAGGAGCTAATTCGATTGACCCATTTAATTTAATTATCTCAACCGGTTCTCCCTTACTTCTAAAGTATCTCCTCGTAAAGTCAGGATACTTGGTAGCTACCTTTCTTTCCAGTAATGATTCCTTTTTTTCCGGTAGACCGGCTAAAGCAAACCTGCATTTACCAAACTGTAAGTCCAATACTTCATATAGGTCTCTATTTTCTTCTAAAAGGGTATCTTTTCCTACTATCCCGAGGTCAGCTGTCCCGTATTCTACATAGATGGGTACATCAGCTGGTTTCACCAGAACAATTTCTAGATTTTCTTCCGGGAGAGGGAAAATTAATTTTCTGGAACTTAACATGTCTTCAGGAAGATTGATATCAGCCGCCCTAAAAAGCTTAACTGCCTTTTTGGCTAGCCTTCCCTTAGCCATGGCTATACGGATATTACTCATCATTTTACCTCCTTGAGCTTATCTATAACAACTTCAGCTAAATTATTGTCGCTATCTTTTTTATTAACAGTAAGTTCTTTTCCGTTTTTTATATTACTTATCACTAAATTGTCTTCTATACATTCAATCTGAAAGTCAAGGCCCTGGAAGTCAATATATTCCTGGTCTTTGCCTTCTTCAAATATCTCTACAATATAGTCCTTGTCTCTTAACTCTTCCGCTAGATGGTAGGCATCAGAGAAATTATCTTCCTCGTGGTAATTGATAATTACTCTAGCACTTTGAGCTTCAAATTCATAATGGGTTTTATTTAAATACTCCAATACATTTTCTATTTCAAGAGCAAATCCTACAGCTGGTTCCCCTACCCCAAACTTTTCTGTGAGATTGTCATAACGGCCGCCGTTGGCTAAAAGAACATTATGGCTGCCGGCATAGCCTTTAAAGATTACACCGGTGTAATAACCGTGGCGGGAGATCAACATCGGATCAAAGGTAATATTTTCTATTAAGCCTAACTCATCTAACCTATTAAAGAGCTTTTCTAACTTTAATACTTCCTGATGAGCTTCTTCTGAGATAGGAAGTTGTTTTAGTTCAGGTATCACATCATCTGGTTTGCCAAACAAGGTAGGCAGTTTCATTAATACTTCTTTACTTTCCTCAGCTATTTCTATCTCATTTAAATATCTTCTTATTTCAACTTTGTTTTTAGCTGAAAGCAATGACAAAAGATTATCTCTTTGTTTTTCAGTTAGATCCATTGTACAAAAGATTTCATTTATTAAATCAGCATGGCCGATATCAATTAAAGGCTTCTCAATATGAATTGCCTTCATCGTCTTAATTAAAAGGGCAATCATTTCAATATCAGAACAAAGCTTATCACTGCCGATCAGTTCAACACCCGCCTGGGTCTTTTCCTTTAAACTTAAACTCTGTGAGTTTTTAGACTGATAGGCGGTAGTTAAGTAAGAAAACTTAAGGGGCCGCGGTGTATCCTGAAAGCGGGTGGCCGCTAAACGAGCGATCGGCATCGTTACATCCGGCCTCAAAACCAGAATCTGGCCGTTTTCATCGACTACTTTAAACATTTCGCTCTTATCTATGACACCCTCAATCCCTGAGTAAAGTTCAAGTGATTCTAAAGTAGGAGTGATGACCTCCCTATAGTCAGCGTTTTGAAATACCTTTCTGATCCTTTTATAGATAGCTCTTCTTCTTCTCAATTCAGCCGGAAGTATATCCCGGACTCCTTCTACAAATGCATTCATCTTATTAAAGCCTCCTAAACTTTTTATAAAGTGATTTATCTATTTTAAAATATGAATAGGATTAAGTCTGATTTTAATTATAATATTATACAACCCAATATTAAATCAGACTTCATATTTTAAGGTCTTTGATGTTAATTATACAATAATTTTATTAGAGATGCATTAATATTTCAAATAAAGTTGGATTAATGTTATAATAATAGAGTATATTTAGAGAAAAATATAGGATAGGAGTGATTATTACATGCTATTTGACTACCACATGCATACCAACTTTTCAGCTGACTCCAAGTATACAATGGAAGAGATGTGTGAGGCAGCGATTGAAAAAAAATTAGATGAAATTGCCATTACAGACCATCATGATATAGATTATCAGGATGACTCCATGGAATTTTTACTGGATAAAGAAAATTATTTAAAAGAAATTGAGAAATATCAAGAGAAATATGAAGGAAAACTTACTATAAAAAAGGGAATTGAGATGGGACTGCAGACCCATATATTAAAAGAAAGTGATGACTTCTTAGATAATGACTTCGACTTTATCATCTGTTCTTTTCACACTGCCGAGAAAAAAGATCTATATAATGGTGACTTTTTTCAAAACTACAGTCAGTGGGAAGCCTATTTAAGATATTTAGAGTCAATCTTAGAAGTAGTGCAGAACTTTGAAAATTACAGTGTGTTAGGACATCTTGATCTGGTTAGAAGGTATGATTACTATGCAACTAAACCGGATTTAATGGATAATGAAAAAGCGGAAGAAATTATCAGAGAGATCTTAAAAGAAGTGATAAGAAGAAATAAGGGGATTGAAGTCAATACGACCGGTTATTACATTGAGGAAGGCAATAATCCTAACCCTTCTGTTAAAGTCCTTAAGTTATATAAGGAACTAGGGGGAGAGATCTTAACGATAGGTTCGGACAGTCACTCTCCTGACCAGATTGCTTATAAGTTTCCGGAAACTTTAACTTTACTTAAAGAGATTGGTTTTGATAAATTAACTACTTTTTCCAATATGGAACCTGAGTTTCATAAGATATAATATGTATTTATCATTAAAATTATTAGGTGATTACAAAGTCCTGCTAAAATTAGCAGGACTTTTGCATTTGTATTTATAA
>DATGCJ010000147.1:0-2578 GCA_035312025.1 Halanaerobiales bacterium
TGATTATGCCCATCATCCGACTGAAATTATCAATACAATAAAAACAGCCCAAGGTACAAAGGCTAAAAAATTGTATGTTGTATTTCAACCTCATCGCTACAGCCGGACCCAAAACCTTATGGAAGAATTTAGTAAAAGCTTTGATGAGGTAGATGAACTTATTTTAACAGATATATACTCGGCCAGTGAAAAGCCCATTGAAGGTGTCAGTTCAAAAAAATTATTTGAACTAATAAAAGAGCATAAGAAATATAATAATTTAGACTTTGGAGTTAAGTATATAAAGGACTTTAAAGAAATTGAAGATTACTTAAGGCATAATTTAAAACCAACAGATTTATTGGTTACCATTGGAGCCGGCAATGTTTATGAAATAGGCGAAAATCTGGTAGGTGAAAGCCATGAATAAACTAAGTATTTTCATAATTTTGGCGGTATTAATCTTTACTTCCTTGTTTGCCTATGCATATTATTCACCTGAACTTAACATAAAGACAATTAAGTTAAGGGGTGTAAATACATTCGATGAAAATTTAATAATATCTTTTGCCGAGGAGTATATAGGACAAAATATAGTATATCTAAAAAAGGATAGAATCGAACGCAAACTGACTGATGTTAAGTATATTAAAAATGCACAATTTAAAAGGGTATTACCAGATACCGCCTTATTTACCATTGAAGAAAGTGTGCCCTTTTTTAGGTATATTAAAGACAACCAGTATTTTTACATAGATAAACAGGGCTTTATTTATTCTCAAGCAGAACTGCAGAGAAAGATAATTTTACCTGTTTTAACCGGTTTTAAGATCGAAGAAGGAACAAAAAGAATAAATTTTGATGAAGAAATGCTGGTTTTTATCAGAAATCTAGAAGAATATATAAGTAAAGAGGCAGCCGTTCCCAAGTTTATTGAATTTAAAAAAAGAAAAATTACTTTAAAATATGAAGGTAAGTATGATATTATACTAGGAGAATTAGAAAATATATCAGAAAAATTTAGAGTTTTAAAAAATGTTACCGACCAAATTGAGCAAAAAGACTATCAAGTTAAGTATGTAGATATTTCAATTTATAGTAAACCTGTTTTGAAATTAAAACAATAAATTATTATAAGAGGAAAATCATCTTTTATGTTGAATATTTGTAATAATGTGCCTATAATATTTCACTTAAAAATATATTAATTTTTAAAAGAGAGAGGAGGCAAAATATTTGTGAGCAGTCGTAAAATTGTAACAGGCCTGGATATAGGAACCACTAAAATCTGCACTATCATAGCTGAAGTTACATCAGATGAAGAATTTGAAATAATTGGAATTGGATTTTCACCTTCAAAGGGATTAAAAAAAGGTGTTGTAGTAGATATAGATAAAGCCAGTAATGCAATACGGGAGTCGGTTAATAAGGCTCAAATAATGGCAGGTGTTGAAGTGGATACCGCCTTTATAGGTATTGCCGGTTCTCATATTTCTTCCATAAATAATCATGGAGTGGTAGCCGTTTCGGGAGATGAAAAGGAAATTACTAAAAATGATATCGATCGTGTCATGGAAGCAGCTCAAATCATCTCTTTACCGGCTGAGGAAGAGATTATTCATGTGATACCCCGAGAATTTATAGTAGATGGTCATAAAGGTATTAAAGACCCTCGCGGGATGTCAGGTGTTCGTTTAGAAGTAGAAACTCATATTGTAAAGGGTTCTTCTACCTCTATACAGAACCTGGTTAAAAGCGTAATTAGAGCCGGAATTGAAGTTGATGATATTGTTCTAGAACCATTGGCATCCAGTAAATCTGTTCTGACGGAAGATGAAAAGGAATTGGGAGTTATTCTAGTTGATATCGGGGGCGGCACTACTGATATAGTAGTATTTCACGAAGGTAGTATTGTGGCTACATATGTGCTACCGGTAGGAGGTAATCATGTCACCCATGATATAGCAATTGGACTTAGAACTCCTATCTCTGAAGCGGAAAAGATAAAGGTTAATTATGGTACAACCTTACTGGAAGAAAGTGATGAAGAGGAAGATTACTATATAGAAGTTCTATCTGCTAGCGGTGAAAATAAAAGAGAGATTCCCAGAAGACTATTAACGAATGTTATTGAACCCAGGACAAATGAAATGTATGAAATGATAAATAGACAAATTTATTCAGCTGGTCCCAAGGACTTGACTCCAGCCGGAGTAGTTCTTACAGGAGGAGCTTCTCTTTTAGATGGTTCTGCAGATCTGGCTGAAGACGTATTTGATTTACCGGTTAGACTGGGTAAACCGGATTATGTATATGGTTTATCCGATGTTATTGATGATCCATTATACAAGAATAAAGACGGTAAAATACCAAAAGCAATTTTCTCTACAGTAATCGGATTAATAGAATATGGTTTAGAAAATGGACCTACTGAAGTTAATGCAAATTCACAGAAGACAAAAGAAAAAGAAATAACAGAATCTTTCTTTTCAAAAATTAAAAGTTGGTTCCAAGATTTCTTTTAAAAGGAGGTATATAACTTGTTTGACTTAGGAACAGAAATGGAACAGTTTGCTAATATAAAAGTTATCGGAGTTGG
>DATGCJ010000148.1:0-12595 GCA_035312025.1 Halanaerobiales bacterium
GATTGTTATGATAAGGAATTAATTCTTCAGGTTTTATTAAAATTATTTGGTTTGATATTTTCATTGCACCCTCCTACTTTCAAAAAATATTAGCTTAACCAAATTTTAGAATTTTAGATTATTAAAAACTTTTTATATAAAGGATTTTCTCAAGTTTTATTCAAATAGTTTATATATAAAAAGAGAAAGCCGTTTCATTTATGACTATATTATTATATATAATATGAAACATACATCGTAACTATGTAAGTTGTGTAAATTTGCATACTATTATATGAAAGGAGCTTAATATGATACCAGATTATCAAAAAATAATGTTGCCCTTATTGAAATTAGCTGGTGATGAAAAAACACACAAGCTTAGAAATGCCATAGAAGAATTGGCTGATAACTTTGACTTAGAGGAAGAAGAAAGAAAAAAACTACTACCAAGTGGAAATAAAAACATATTTGATAATAGAGTGGGGTGGGCAAAGACTTATTTGAAAAAAGCTGGATTGCTGGAATATCCTAAAAGAGGGTATTTTAAAATTACTAAAAGAGGTAAAAAAGTTCTTCAGAATAATCCAGATAAAATCGATAATAACTTTCTTAAACAATTTGGAGAATTTCAAAAATTTAAAAATACAACAAAATCAAAAAAGAAAAAAAATAAAAAGGGGAAATCATCTGAAATTTTTGATAAATATACCCCAGAAGAAGTTATAGAACTTGGATATACTACGATAAATAATAATTTAGCCTCGAATTTATTAGAGAAAATACAAGAAAACCCCCCTGCATTTTTTGAAAAACTAGTAGTAGATTTATTAGTCAATATGGGTTATGGTGGCACAATTAAAGATGCAGGAAGGGCGATTGGCAAACATGGGGATGAAGGAATTGATGGAGTAATAAAAGAAGATAGATTAGGCTTAGACATTATATACATCCAGGCCAAGAGATGGCAAAATACTGTTAGTAGACCTGAAATCCAAAAATTTGCTGGAGCTTTACAAGGCAAAAATGCAAAAAAAGGAATATTTATTACAACTTCTAAATTCTCAAAAAATGCTATTAAATATGGAAAGAAGATTAACAGTAAAATTATACTTATAAATGGTGAAGATTTGACTAAGTTAATGATAAAATTTGATGTTGGTGTTTCACAATCATCATCTTATAAAATTAAAAAAGTAGATAATGATTATTTTCTTGACGAATAGATGCCGTGTTTAATGTAAAATTTAGAAACTTCAAATAAGAGAGGAATCCTGTCAAGACAGAAAACGGGCTGTTTTAAAAATTTAAATTTAGAATTAGTAAATATTGAATTAGTTATAACAACAATATGTCATTTTAGTCAATTATATATCCCCCTATCTTATATTCGCGGTCGCATCTGTTAACCTGCCGGCGCGGTGCGGATCTCAGGACCTCCAGAGATTTATACCCCCTACCCCTATTATTTGTTTTCTATTATATATTTTAATAAATGTAATTTTAAATTAGAATGAAAAATTAATTGAAGGAGTCTAGTAAAAAATTTAGAATAATAATTATTGGAGCCAGTATATTTATTGATTCTACTTAATAAATAATAAAATCCTTAACCCCCCAAAGGTTAAGTTATCATATTTCAATAAAATACTGACTCCTATATTTTTTATGTAATTTCAAATTTTAAAAAGAGCCATCTGCTCATCTTGCTGCAGGGCTCTTTTAAAAACTTATTATTATTAAATATTGGATAAATTTAAAAAAATCGTTTATCATTTAGTAAGAGGCTTACGAAAATAATTATAGCAGCAGCAATAGATAATATATACAATCCATAACCAATTGCTAGTCCTAAACCTGCTACAGCCCACAAACCTGCTGCAGTAGTTAATCCTTCAACTTTATCTTCATTTTTTAATATAGTACCCGCACCGAGAAAACCAATACCGCTGATGACCTGTGCAGCAAGTCTTGCTGGGTCTGCATTATTTAATATACCTGTATTACTATTACCAATCTTAAGTGAAACAATCATAATTAAGCAAGAAATTATCCCCACTATCATATTGGTTCTAATACCAGCTGGTTTATGTCTTTTCTCTCTATCTATTCCAATTAATGTTGCAATCACTGCTGTTACCAATAATTTTATTATATCTTCCCATACTATATCCATAAAAACACCTTCTCTTTTTCTTTATCAATTATATATAATATATAAAAATCCTTTTTAATGATGACTAAAATCTTGTTAATTTTAAATTATATAGTAGCTTCTTAATAATTATTACCTAAAAAAGAGCCAACTGCTCACTATGAAGCAGGGCTCTTTTTAATATTTCTCTTATTAGTTCTCGATATTTTAGTAAGTTTTTATGACTTTCTTTTTTGTATTCTTTGTCATCATGCCAGTATTTCTCCCACTCTTCTCATTTTTTTAATTTCAGGATTCCATTATCCAATTTCAATCTAGTACCAATACATCGGTAACCATGCAGAATACAATAAAGCTTGTGATCTAATTTATCAGCTTCTCTCAAAACCTTTTTTCCATAAAAAGGTGATAGTAGAAGCATATCTATTTTTATGATATAATTAGAGAACAATAAATTATTTTTGTTTATAAATTTTAACTTGTTTAATAAAGGGATGAGATATAAAATGAAAGATAATAAAAATCTTAAAAATAACTTCATTTTAACCTTAAGGAAAATAGCTCGGATATGGTCTATAATTATACTGATAATTTCAATAATTTATTTGGGAGGTACTTTTTATAATTGGATAACTACCGGAACAGCTGATCCTTATGCAGTAGAAGCTGCCCATCCACCAATAATATTTTTAGGAATAATAGGATTGTTCATTGCTTTAAAGAAGGAAAAACTAGGAGGAATTATCACTGTCTTATCGGGTATTTCCCATCTTGGAGAAGAAATATATTTATGGTTCTTTAATCAAGAAATACCCAGGCTAATAATCTATATATTTTCGGATGAATTAAATTATCCTGCCACATATTATTTAACCCCATATATTGTTTTTTTATTAATACTTTTACCTGGTATTTTATTTTGGATAATTGGTTCTAATTTAAAAAATAATATATGATGTAACTTCCTTTTTTAATAAAAGTATTCTCCTTACCAAAATCAATTAATTCATTATCCATGTTTTCTCCTATCCTCTTGAGTCTTCTTCATATGACAGCGGTGGCAGGTAGACTTAAAATTATTAAGATCCAACCGTCTGGACCAATCAATCTTAATAGGAATAACATGATCCACTTCGGTAGCAATTCGAGTGCGGTCCTTTTCTAAGCAATACTCACATAAAGGATTTTTTGAAAGTTTAATTTTCCTCAACTTCTTCCAAGCAGTCGAATTATAAAACTTGCTAACCTTCATGTCCCTTTGTTTTTCATCATAGAGTTTATTCCTTTTAGAGCTTATCTTCCTCTTGTGGTTCTCACAATAAGAAATGCCCGGCTCAACTAACACCGGGCACCCAGGAAAAGAACATGGTTTTTTTAATTTTTTTGGCATATAAACTCCTTCCAAAAATAATATAGGCATAAGAAAAACCCCATCTATTAAGACGGGGCCTGATTCATATTATTTAAATATATTTTCCTACTCTAATTATACTACACCTTAAAGGAATAGGCAATAGTGAATAGATGCTGAATTTATGCTGAAATGCTTATATTTCAATGATTAGGACCTGTTTTTTCAAATAATTCCCATGCGTTTAATATTCCTATTTCGATTAATTTAGGCAATATTTTTTTATTAACCCTTCTACTGACAGTATCCCTATGCTTATTTATTTGTTCTGCAATAGTGGTATAATTTTTATTTTGAAAAAACCGCTGCCTCACTAAATATTCATCTCTTATAGAAAGGCAGTTCAATGCAGAGTGGACCATCAAAATTATTTGAGTTTTTTGTTTTATTTTAGGCGGGATATCTAAATTATTAATGGCCAGCTTTTCTGTTATAGATCCTTTATCATTAAGTTCATTTTTACATTCGACAATTGAGGGGGATTTAAGAAAATAATCAGGATACAAAACGTTAAGTTCAATTTCAACATTAGATTTCAGAGGTTGATAACTTTTTAGTAGCTCCTCCACTTTGTATTTTTCTTCTTCGGTCAATAGTTATCACCTACCCCTCTGTTAAATCGCATCATCTTATCAACACTTATGTTTATCTTGTCTTCCTCCCAGATAACAATAAGATCGTCAAGAGTGGTCTTGCTTTCACATACTGAGCAAATCCCTTTGCCGTTTCTGAAGTCGACAGCCATAGTTTTATTCTTACAGGCCGGGCAGTAAACAATAATCAGTGGTTTATAAAAGATTCCCTGCAGTTTACATAGATACTTTATACCGTGGACATTCACTGTAACCAATTCTCTCTAAAGAATTTGAGATAGTTTTTTGCTTTGCCCAAAGCCTCCTGGCGGGTATCTGAACTGATTATTAACCTCGAATTCAAGACCGGTTTAATCCTGAATTCAACTGTATAACCCCACAGGTCCTCACCCTGTATTTTATAAAGCTTTATGGAATAATCCTTGTTTTTGTCAGTATAACTCTCAAAAGCAATTTCCATCATTTAACCGACCTCCTTATATTCATGATCCCCTATTTCACAAATATACACTTCTGCCCTGGAGTTTTCCTTATCTATGCCAACAATCCGGCTGCCGTCAGGGCTGACAATATTTTGGTCATTGTCAATAATATCTGCTTTCTCAAGGATATCCCAGGTGGCCTGAATCAACCCAATAAGATCAGGCCAGCTTCTATAATTAGGCATCCAGTAAAGGCATTTGACCTGTACTTTGTTACCCTTAAACCTCTGCCCTTCATATTTTTTTAATTCCCACAGACAGGCTTTCTCATAAACCAAATACTGCCGAGAGGAAATAAGGGAAGGGCTCTGGCCGCCCTTCCTTATGATCCGCTGGTGGTTCTTTTTTGTAATCGGCCTACCAGGCAAAATGATTTTTGTTACTTGGACTTTTTTATTATTTTCCATAGTGACCGCCTCTAAAAGATAATATCATTTAAGTCTTCATCAAATATTTCAACATCTTCTGCCTTATCTAGATTATTAATTTTAGGAGCCTGGCTGCCCCAATCAAGGAACTGGACTTTATCAGCATTAACTTCCGGATTTATATAGGACCTGCCTTCTTTATCCTGGCTCTTATTGATTTGGAGTGAACCATTCACCGCAACCAGCCTACCCTTGCTGAGATGTGCAGCGACCACTTCGGCCAGTTTCCTCCAGACAACGATTTTTATATAATCGACTTCTTTTATACCCTGCTTGTTTTTAAAGTCCCTTTCTACAGCTAAGGTGAAATTACCTACAGGTATTCCGCTGCCTGTATATCTCAACTCGGGGTCTCTCACTAACCTGCCAATTAAAACTATATTATTTATCATCTTCGGATATCTCCTTTTTGATTTTATTTTTTAAAGCCTGAATCTTATCCTTATCAAAGTTTAGGTCTAATTCACACTTGGTAAGGCAGGTCAACAAAATACACTTCTCATTAAAGGATAAGCTCATTTACCTTCCCCCTTATCTTCTAATAAAGCCTGCTCTTTATTTTTAAAGCGGTCAGCTAACATTTTTACTTCCTGCCTGACAGAACCGGGCAAAAGCTTATCTTCCCTTTCCCTTAAATTAATATTCTTATAGGCCTGCAGGAAGGCGTTCATCAAATAGGTGTCGTCCTCGCTGCTTCTCCCTATTGCCTGCAGGCCTCCTACACACCTGGCTGCCTCCAATACTTTAAATGGTAGAGAATCAACTGCTTTTTTGATATTAACACTGGTCCCGTATTTCCCTATTATATCCAAAACCAAAGACCAGGCTTCTCCCGCAGTCAATTTTGCTTCTTTAGGTAGTTTAATGGTCTCTATCTCTTTTATAATATCTCCTGGTGTCGGTGGCCACTCACTATTGATCATTAACTTTTTAACTGCTGTTTTGACCATCTCGTATTCATAACCTCCTAAAAAGTCATGCCAGGTTTGAATTAACATCTCCAACAGCTCTTCCTCAACAGGTATGTCCAGCTTCCTGCCGTAATAAAAATTTATATACTTTAAAAGCTTCAGGGTATCTTGTTTTCTCATTCCCCTGCCTCCTTATATTTTTGATATAGGCTGCTAAACGCCTCATTTTGTTTTTTGATAATAGAAGGTTTGGATTTATGATCCTGCTTCATATCCATTTCCAGCCTTCCCACCTTTTCCCTTAACTTACCAGCTGACAGGATATTCTTTTTCCAAAAGTAATGGTCCTGACACCAGGACATTATCTTTGCTATTTCATCCCAGCTATAGCCTTTGCTTTCGTCTCCTCCGACAGGGCCTAAGCGGTTAAGCCTGTCCATCTCTATCGACCACTTCTCTAAAGAAAAAGGATCAGCCTTTGGGACCTGCTGTCTGGGGTTGTTTTTTAAAATAAGCCTCCTTAAATGCAGAGCTGCTTTATAAGGAATTGAATCCTTATCAAATTTGGGTGCTTTATCAATATATTTTAGCTGCTTCCAAATATGGGTTTGGAATTTATTTAAATTCCGAACAAGAAGTATTTTATTATTTTTCTTCTCATTATTATCATTCTTGTTTATATGCTCGGGCGATGTTTTAGGTATGCTCGAGGTATGCTCGAGAGATGCTCGGGCGATGTTTGTCAAATCCTGGGAATGCTGATAATCCTTATAGTTTAGCACCTTTATAGACGTATACTTGCCGGTGTTTTTTTGGCATAAAATCATCTTTTCTTTTTCCAAGATGTTTAGAAAATTATTTACTTTTGTATTTGACCAGCCCCATCTTTCACATAATTTTTTTATGGAAGTAATAGTTTCCCCAACCGCCACTTCTATAATTTCACTGCGGATTAATACTTTATTTTTTTTATGGTTAACTTTTAACAGCAGGTCTATCCAGGCCTGGCCTTTTGAAAATGGCTTATCCCCCCAGACAGGATTGTCCTCAATTTTACGATAAAGCTTAATCCAGCCGTTTCTAGGCATCTAATCACCTACTCTAACTGATCTAAATTAATTAGAACCCGGCCGCTAAGACCGGGTATACAATCATGAAACATTTCTGTCCGATATATCGTCAACTTTCAATTCAATAAAATCATCTTTATTAAACTCTTTTAGATCCTTTTGGGTTTCGTCGGTCAGCTCGACATTTCTCATAATCTCTATGCTAACCGGCAGGTATTTAAAAGCGTGCCTAATGACTGTTTTTTTGACCATCTCTTCATAGCCAATCCCCATATCATTCCAGGGGCTGTATTCTGATTTGGCAGCCGGGCTTTTATCCCGCCTTTTTAATATGTCTGCAATCGGCATGTATTCAAAGTAATAGCCGCCGTCTTTAAACTTAGCAACCATGTAAGCGCCTTTAATCTTGCCTCGTTCTTCCTCAGCTGGGATATGCTTTAAATCTGGTTCAAGGCCGTATTGGTAGCTGAACTCATCATTTTCTTTTACCACATGGGCATAAAGGGTCTGGATCTCGCCCGACCGTCTGGCAAGGTTAATCATTCCCCTGTATCCCAGAATAAAAGTGGCCTGGTTTTTGTAGGGTATTATATAGCATTGTCCCAAAAGATTGGGCTCTAAACCCAAAGCAGAGGCCTGCATCACAGAACCCATAAGGGATCCCATACTGCAATTTACTAGATCTGAAGTGGTCCGGACCGTAGTAAAAGCAATCCTGCTCATTCTTTCAACCCCGATATGTTTGGGAAGGACTTTTTCAATTTCTGGTTTCATTTTCTCTATATATTGATAGACTTTCATCTCAATTGTTTCTTTCTTTCCGAGAGGATTATTATTTTTCTTTTCTTTCAGCTGATTTTTTACCTTGTCATTGCCCTTACTGCTCAAATCGTTCCCTCCCTTTATCTATGACATCAAAGAGGCTTGTCACAGAATCTTTATCTAGAGTGGATTTCTTGTCATAATCGAGTTTTTGTTTAATAAAATCGCTCATTATATTCTTATAGCGGTGAAAGGAAGTTGAGATATCTATTTCAACTAAACTCTTATTAAACAGATCTTTATAGACAAGATCTGCTAAATTAAGCCTAAGATTGAATATACGGATGAAGGTATTGTCAGTAAATTCTTCAAACTTGACAAGAAACTTGCTTAAGTTTTTAAGTTTAATAGCAATATACCAGTGCAGATCACCTTTCCCATCATCAAAAATTCTTATATTCTCTACCCGGCATTTTTTATTTGCTTTAACAGCTTCTGCCTTTTTTATAATACCCGGGAAGATTAACTGTGCATCTACTTTAAAATATCTGCTAATTCTTTTTATTTCTTCCGGAGTTGGTTCTCTTCTTTCAGTTTCTATTTTTGAAATATCCCGCTGGCCTAAATTAATCTCCTCGCCCAGCTGGGCCTGTGTTATTTTTATAACTCTCCTCAAAGCTTTTAAATTATTCATTAATTAACCACCTTTCTTTTATATATATAACCTTCGGTATGAACTCTCATTTAGATATTCACTGTACAGATCCGGATGTTCAGACCTAAATTTTTTGCTGTCAAATCGGCTGCTGTTTATATTTCTCCACTTAACAACCTGCTGGCCCTGATAAAAACCAAGTTCAGCTTCTCCTAATAGGTCTTTTATCTTTGTTTCTACTTCCTGACGTAGATTTTTGAATTTATTCTCGGTTTCCTTATAGTCTATTCTCTTTTCAATTAATTCATTAATTCCAATATCCAGATGAACTATCTTGCCTTCTTTGGCTTCCGGATAGAGTTTATCTATGATCTTGTTTTTAAGATCAGCTTCTTCGATAGGTGGCATTACGCCAGTTAACACATAGCTTTCCCAGAAATCTTTTTCTTCCTGGATTAAGTATTCAATCAGCTCATCATCCCGGTCAACTTCGTAGTAATTAAACCATCTCTTATCCAAAACAAGGACTGCCAGGTATGCTTTCTCAAAGCCGGTTACTGCCAGATAATGTTGCAGCTGTGGTATATAATACTCGGGGAAGCTATCTATTTTCCATTCGTTTTTCCGGTCAACAGTTGTCTTACATTCTAATAAAGCAGATTCCTTTAGTACCCGGCGGTCTAAGTTGGCAAGCATGAATTTATGCTTGGAATGCCTTAAGATTTGGTTTACATTCCATAGTTTTATTTCTTTGCCTGTCTCTTCTGATCTCTTTTCAATAAACCGTTCAGCCACATATCCTTCTAAGTCCCGGCCCAGCCGCATGGCGTCATTATCTTTCTCTTCTCCTAAAAACCCAGTTTTAGCTGCCCAGACCATGCGAGCGGACTTCCACCTGCCCAGGCCAATAGCTGCAGCTGCATCACTGCCTCCAATGCCCTGCTTTCTGTATTCTAACCATTCTTCATGAGTTAAATCTTTAGTATCAACCAATACCTCTGCTTGCATTTGAATGCCTCCTTAAAATCAATTAGATTTTTCGAGAACAAAAGACAATCAATTGATATATCAAAATAGTTGGCTGTTTTTATTAACACCTCAATACTGGGTTTTCTTGCACCCCTTTCATACATTCCCACAGATGAAGTAGTAATTCTAAGTTTTTCTGCAAGTTCTTTTTGTGTTATATTATTTCTTTTTCGTAATTTTTTAATATTATTGTGAATTTCAAGTTTTTTCATCTTTCCCTCCTTGCAATTAATAAGCCTTGCTGCTACAATAAAGACAGATACATTTCAAAGGTCCGCCTCTTTCACAGGCGGGCTTTTTCATTTTTATATCCCGTTTCTCCTTGACTGAAGTAATACCAGGCAAAAAATTGATCTCTGGGAATTCTCCATCCAAGACTTTCTATTTTCTTAGCTCCCGGAATTTTTTTAACAAGTCCATATACTTGTGATTTGTTCTTACAACCCAATATTTCAGATATATCTTGTGCTCTAAGAGTTAATGGATATCTACTCCGGCTTTCCTCTAACATTTTCTTTATTATTTCACTGCCTTCTTGGTTATCATTCTTCATTATTTCCCTCCTTTTCATCTCGGTCTTTTTACTACCCTTGTTATTTCAATAATCTCACCTTCTTTCTTTAATATTTTGTGGTATATATTCAACAATTTGGATATAAAAATACCCCTACTACAACTCAAATCTACTGCTGTTTATTATTATAACAGCATTTTAAAAACTTTAACCATAGTTTGTAAAGAGTTAATTATCTCTTTAATCATTGTTATAGAGAGGTTTATAAAAAGTTTTGCTTTTGTTATGTTTTATATTCTGACATTTCTGAAAAATATACCCTTATTATATCACTATGTAGTTTTTTGTCAATAATTATTTTTTTTATTTTTATAAATTTTAGTTGACTTATGTAAAATTAAGTAGTATAATTGCTTCATCAAGGAGGAATTTATATGGACAATGATAAAATGGAAAAATTTATAGACTTTTTAGAAAAATCATTTAGAAAATCTACTATCAAGTCCTATTCTGATTTGGCAGAAAAAGCTGATGTAGACCGCTCATACCTCTCTATGATCATCAACCATAAAAGACCAAACCCACCCTCTCCAGAAATCATCGAAAGATTAGCTAGCGTTTTGGATGTAAGCTATAACGATATGATGAAAGCCGCTGGTTATATTAAGGTATATGAAAGGCCTTCCGATGCAGAAATTGAAACCTCCAAAAAAGTTAAAATTCTAAAAGGAATCTTTGATGAATTAGAAATTGATTACCTTGAAGTAATTGACGAGGCCAAGGCAAAAGGCCTAACCCCTCAAGACTTGAAAGCTCTAATCAAGATATCTGATCAATTCAAAGGTTTATCTAAAAAAGATTAATTCTTTTTGCCCATAGCAATATGGGGGTTTTTTTACATTTTAAGCGAACATATGTATTATCTTGCGTTCATTTTTATGCTTTTCCAAATATTAATAGGGGGGAATTAAAATTGGTTATTGTTGTAGAAGAAAAGATTGATCACGAGGTTATAAGAATTCATAAAAAAAAATTTAAGATTATTATTTTAAACAAATCTCTTCCAGCTGAAATAAAAGGCAAACTGTATCAAAGGTATAGAGGTACATAACAAATCTTTAGAAAGGAGGTGAAATTAATGGCTCATATACAAAAGATCTATAAAGATGATGGAAGCTTTAGAGGCTATAGAGCTTTTGTGGAATTAAACGTTAATCCTTTAAACGGAAAAAGAAATAGAAAATCAAAGCTATTTAATAAATTAAAGACTGCAGAAAAATGGATGGCTGAACAAATTAATAAAGCTTACGAAGGCTCTTTTATAAATCCTTCTAACATTACTGTAGGTGAATATGTCTTAGAAAGATGGCTTAATAAACATAAAAAACCGCAGTTAGCTGCCACAACTTATGACAGGTATAAAGGCACAATAAAAACTCACATAATCCCCACAATGGGACACATTAAATTACAGGAATTAAGACCTGATCATATTGAGTTTTATTTTTCAAGCAAACGAGAAAATGGCAGGATTGATAAACCAGGCGGACTGTCCGAAAATACTCTAAAAAAACATTATGTTTTATTAAACGAGGCTATGAACAGAGCAATAAAATTAAAACTCATAAAATATAATCCCGTGCAGGCAGTAGAATCCCCAAAATTCAAAAAGAAAAAAGCTGCCGCAATGTCAGAAATACACTACAAAAAATTGCTTGAAGTTTTAGAAGATGATAGATTAATGTACACTTTCGTAATGACAGAACTCATGACCGGGATGAGAAAAAGCGAAATACTAGGTTTGGAGTGGTCTGACATTGATTTAGAAAAAGGAGTCATCCAAATAAACAAAAGATTAGTCAGAACTTCTGATGGGGTTATCCATGAAAAGGGCACTAAAACAGAATCGAGCCAAAGAAAAATTAAAATATCCCCCAAGCTTATTAAACTTCTAAAAAAGCATAAGAAAAAACAGCAGGAATTTAAATTATTTTTTGGCCCTCTGTATGATAACAGTAAGTCTTTCGTGTTTTGCAAGCCCGATGGAAGGTATTATCATCCCAGGACATATAACCGTCGTTTTAATATAGCCCTAAAAAAAGCAGGACTTCCCTCAAAATATACAATTCATACTCTTCGCCATACATTCGCGACTATTAACTTAAGAAATGGAATCCCAGCTAAAATTGTTCAAGAAATGTTAGGACACTCCACTATATCAACTACTCTTGATTTATACACTCATGTTGATCTTGAAATGCAAAATGAAGCAGTAAAAAAATTGGAAGGTAAATTCGATTTTTAGATCACACCCTCTATAAAAAAATTCCCAAACCAGAGAAATCCTCTGAATGTTTGGGAACAATTTGGGAACAATCATATTTTTCTATCCGATTTTTTGTATATCAACGAAACCGCAAGGTTCCAGTCATATCAATGGCGGAGAGAGGGGGACTCGAACCCCCACACCTTTCGGCTTCACCGGATTTCAAGTCCGGCTCCTTAGCCAATTCGGACATCTCTCCATTTTTGACACATCTTAAATTTTACTATAATATCACTACATTGTCAAGATATATGAGATATTCATTATTTTATTGAATATT
>DATGCJ010000149.1:0-21826 GCA_035312025.1 Halanaerobiales bacterium
AGATCATACTAACACCTCTAATCCTTATTTATATGCTAAGTTATATTATATACAAAATCTAGTATTATTACAATTTTACCCATTAAAAAATGCCCGGTTTTACCCGGGCATTTTGCTTGCTTATTTCTGTTTTATTTATAACGCTTTATAGTTGGTCAGGACTTGTAGGAACTTCGATTTCACCATTAACAATTTTTTCTTTGTATTCATCAACAGCATCTAGAATATCTTGTGAAAGCATATTTTCAGCTTGTGGACGGTAGATTCCGACACCTTCATTTTCTAAACCATATACATGGTGTCCAGATTCAAAGTTACCATTAACAAGTTTCTCAACCTCACTATATACTGCTACGTCAACCTTCTTAATCATACTGGTTAATACGTTAGCAGGAGCTAAGTGATACTGTGGTGAGTCAACACCAATTGCATATAGTCCTCTTTCGTTAGCAGCTTTAATTACACCAATACCACAGGAACCAGAAGCGTGATAAATTACGTCTGCACCCTGGTCAAACTGGGTAAAGGCAAGTTCTTTACCTGCTTGTGGGTCATCAAAAGCACCTGTATAAGCAATTAATACTTCTGCATCAGGATTAACTGCTTTTACGCCAGCTCTATAACCAGCTTCAAACTTCTGAATGAGTGGAGTTTCCATACCACCAATATATCCTACCTTATCACTTTCAGTTCTCATACCTGCTACAACACCAGTTAAAAATGAACCCTGATGTTCTTTAAAGGTAGCAGAGACAACATTAGGTGCATCTACAACGGTATCAATAATACCAAACTTAACATTGGGATACATGGAAGCAACTTCACCCATTGCATCTTCAAATAAGAAACCTATACCCCATACCATGTCATAACCTTGTTCAGCAAAACTTGATAGGTTAGGCTGGTAGTCAGTCATGGTATTAGATTCAATTACATTGATTTCAACACCAAAGTCTTCTTTAGCATTCTGGAGACCTCTCCAGGCAGCATCATTAAATGATTCATCACCTAAGCCACCAACGTCAGTAACCATACCTACTTTAAAATCATCTTGAGCCATTCCCATGGTTGAAAAGCCCATAACTAATGTGAGTGTTAATGCTACAATTACAAATAAACTTAATTTCTTCAAATCAACTTCCCCCTTTTAAAATTTTTTATAATTAGTTGTTGGTAATAGAAATATTATTCCCAACTTTTTCAGCGTCAAATATATTATTCAAGATTAATCATCTTATTCCTTCTTTTGAATAGTTAAAATCTTATTGAATTCTTGTCAATACTAACATCACCGGCAATAAATTTTTGCCTCTCCTTATTTAACTTTTCGATAATTAGCTCTCCTTTATTTGAAATATCCACTACTTTACCTTTCATTTTATTACCATTTGCAGTATTAATCGTTATTTGTTTATTCAACATAGACATTTCTATTTTCCAACTATTTATTATTTCATCATACTCACTATTTTGGAATAATTGATAAAAATCAGAAAAGTTATCTAAAATCTCTGCCAAGAGTTTCTCTTTCTTAATTATTTTTTCCATGATCATCCTTAATGAAATAGAAGTATCTTTTAATTCCTTGGGAAATTCTTTTTGATTTACATTTAAACCTATCCCAACTACCACTCTATCAATTTCTTTCCCATCACTCCTAAATTGCGATAATACCCCACATACTTTTTTATTATTATATAAAATATCGTTAGGCCATTTCAAATCGGTTTTGATTCCCATATTTTTGATGGCTTTATGCACTGACAAAGCCCCTATTAAAGTTAAAAGTGGAATCCTATCCAAATCCTTAGATGGGCTTACAATTATGCTAAACCATAAGCCTAAATATTGAGGAGAATGCCAATTTCTTTTTAAACGGCCTCTGCCTTTTGTCTGTTCTCCCCCAATGATAACAACGCCTTCTTGTATATTTTCAGACTTCATTTCTAAGGCTAATTCATTAGTTGAAGTGACTGAATCAAAGTATTTTAAATTCTTTATTATATTATTATTCATATGCTCTTTAACGCCTTTTATATCAAGTTTCAAAACGGTTCACATCCTTTTGACATCTATGGAATATTATAATATAATTTTAGGTACAAAGCAAAAAAAGAAAATGGAAGGAGTGTAAAATTATGAAACTATATAAAAATATTTTAAACAATAAATATAAATTTGTAATTGTAGTATCTATTATTTTTATTCTAGCTTTTTCGAATCTGTTAATAGCACAAGAAGAAGTGATAGAAGAGACCAACGAAACGGTATATGTGTACCAGGAAAATATATTTGCAGATATAGCGGCAGAAGTTGACGCGGGCGTTGTAAAAATTACAACTATTACTAAAAGAAGTCAGGCAGAGATGCAAAACCCCTTATATGATGATCCATTTTTTAGATACTTCTTTGGGGATCAACTGCCGGATCTTCCTGAAAATATTGAAGGTTATGGCAGCGGTTTTATCGTAACAGAAGGCGGTTTTATTGTCACCAATGAACATGTTATCCATGAAGCAGATCAAATCAAGGTAAATATTAACGGTATGGATAAATCAGTACCAGCCGAAGTAATCTGGACCGATTATAATCTTGACCTGGCTGTCATTAAAATTAATGTCGATCAAAAATTGAAAACGATACCCTTGGGAAACTCAAAGGAAATAAGGCCGGGAGAATGGGTTATCGCAATTGGCAACCCCTTCGGTTTTGAACACACAGTTACAACCGGTGTAATTAGTGCCTTAGGTCGACCGATTCAAATCCCCACTTCCCAGGGACAAGTTAGAACCTATAAAAACCTGATTCAAACTGATGCAGCTATCAATCCGGGTAATAGTGGTGGCCCTTTACTTAATATAAAAGGTGAAGTAATCGGTATTAATACAGCTGTTAGTGCCCAGGGACAGGGAATTGGTTTTGCGATACCTGTTAATGAAGTAAAAGAAGTAGTAAACGACTTACAAACTAAAGGGGAAATTATCCAGCCCTGGTTAGGAGTATCTGTCGGACAGATCAGTCCGGAAGTTCAGGAATACTTTGATTTAGAAAGTAATAAAGGTGCTATAATATTGGATGTCTTCCCCGGCAGCCCAGCTGATAAAGCAGGTTTAAAAACTTATGACATCATCAAAGAAATAGATCAAGAAAGAATTGAAAATCCTGATGATGTGGTAGAAAAAATCGGTCAAAAAGAAATTGAAGAAAGAGTGCTAATTCAAGTAATTAGAGATGGGGAAACGGAAATACTATTTGCACGGATAGGTAGAAAGCCAAACAAAATGTAAATTAATATATAAGAAAAGTAGAAGCGGCTAATATATAAAGATAAAATACTATAACAATATTTTAAAAATAGTTAAGAGTAAAAAGCGTGTGAATCATTATTTTAGATTCACACGCTTTTTTTAGATATTAAATTTGCAGGTGCAATATTATCTTTCGCCATTTTCAAAAATATTTAATATCTCATTTTTAAATAGTATTTTGATCAAATAACTATATACTAAAATGGTGATGGGTTGACCAATCAGCCTCGGTATTAACAATGGCCTGAATGGTACACCGAATAAGATATGGATAAAGTAGGGAACTAAAATAATGGAGGTTATGGTCTGTCCTACAGCTATTGAAATCAAAATATATGTTAAGGTTCTTCTATCTTTAAAAACATAAATCATTAGAAATCCCGGTATAAAACCTGTTAAAAAAGCTGTAAAAGTAAAATGAGGCATATATGCTCCCATCGGACTAACCCAAAAACCTACCAAATCCGTAATAGCTCCTACAATACCTCCAGCCATTGGACCAAAAACTATACCGGCAAAGATCATCGGTAATGATCCAATGCCAATTCTAATTCCTTCCACTCCAAATAATGGCAAACGAAGACTTAAAAATCTTGTTAAAACCACACCCAGAGCTATCAGCAATGACAAAAATACTAACTTTCTCGTTTTAATCTTCATTTGATCATTCCTCTCTTTGGGTGATGACAGATATCTGCACCAAAGAGAAGACTCTTTGATGACAGCGGACGCGAATTTCACACCGCAGTTTTTTAACATTCGTTCTAAAGCAACGTCCCATCTTTAGACACTTTAACGCGCGAAATCTACTCTATCATCTAATTGTTATTTATAATTTAATATATTTTTATTAAATTAAATAGTAATTATTTAACAATTTTTAGAACAGTCCAGTTATCTTACCATTTTCATCGATATCTATATCTTCAGCCGAAGGTCTCTTCGGTAAACCGGGCATCTTAAGCACAGGTCCGGTCGAAGGTACTAAAAAGCCGGCCCCGGCTGAAAGGGTTACCTGGGAGACTGATACCGTAAAGTCGGTCGGTCTGCCCTTAAGCTCTGGCTTATCAGATATGGAGTTTTGGGTCTTGGCCATACAGATCGGTAATTCACCATAACCCTGTTTTTCAAAGGTACTGATCTGTTTCTCGGCCGCCGAACTGTAATCTACTCCATCTGCTCCATAGATCTCTTTAGCGATCTTGTCGATCTTCTCTTTAATAGAAAGTTCTTTACTGTATAGATACTCGAAGTTGCTCTCTTCATTATCTAAAATATCTATTATCTCATCGGCTAACTCCAGGCCGCCTTCGCCGCCTTTCGCCCATACTTCCGATAAAGCAACTCTAACTCCCATTTCTTCACATTTCTTTCTAACTAACTCTAACTCCGCTTCGGTATCGGTTGGGAACCTATTGATAGCCACCACTAAAGGTACCTTAAACTTATTGATGTTCTCTACATGTTTCTCTAAGTTTTCCATACCTGCTTCTAAGGCCTCTAAGTTCTCTTCTTCTAAGTTATCCTTAGCTACTCCCCCGTGCATCTTAAGAGCCCTAATAGTTGCAACCAATACGGTCGCATCCGGATTTAAATCAGCATAACGGGACTTGATATCAAAGAACTTCTCTGCCCCTAAATCGGCCCCAAAACCGGCCTCTGTTATCGTAATATCGGATAACTTCATCGCCATCTTGGTCGCCATTACACTGTTGGCTCCATGGGCAATGTTGGCAAAAGGACCGCCGTGGATCAAGGCAGGTGTGTTCTCTAAGGTCTGGACTAGATTGGGTTTGATGGCATCTTTGAGTAAGGCTGTCATCGCTCCCTGTACATTTAGGTCACCGGCTGTAATGGGCTCTCCCTCATAACTATAGCCGATCACGATATTACCTATCTTTTCTTTTAGTTCCATTAAGTCATTTGCCAAACATAAGATAGCCATGATCTCAGAAGCCACTGTAATGATATAGCCGTCCTCTCTGGGCTTACCGTTGGCTGAACCACCCAGGCCGACTACTACTTCTCTTAAGGCCCTATCGTTCATATCTACTACCCGCGGCCAGCTGATCTCGGTCGGATCGATTCCTAATTCATTACCCTGTTTGATGTGGTTATCGATCGCTGCTGAGAGCAGGTTGTGAGCGATACCGATCGCATGGATATCACCTGTGAAATGGAGATTGATATCTTCCATCGGGATTACCTGGGAATAGCCGCCCCCGGCTGCTCCCCCTTTAACACCCATGGTCGGTCCTAAAGAAGGTTCACGGATTGCTATCATGGCCTTTTTATCTCTTTGGTTTAAGGCCTGGCCTAAACCGACGGTAGTGGTAGTTTTACCTTCACCGGCCGGAGTAGGTGTAATAGCGGTAACTAAGACTAACTTACTGTCTTCAGTATCTTTTCTTTCATTAAAGACATCAAGCTTTAACTTGGCCTTGTAGTCACCATATAGTTCTAGGTCGTCTTTGGTTAAGCCTAACTGTTCAGCAATTTCAATGATGGGCTGCATGTCTGCTTCTTGTGCTATTTGAATATCACTTTTCAAAATATCTCCCCCTTTTATTTTATAAAAAATATAATATTAACAGTTTACTTATTTCTTGATTAAATTTTAAAATCCTTTAAATAATTTAATTAAATTAAATAAATATAAAATAATGCCAGCTATTAAACTGGCATTAATAATAATTAGAACTGATATGCTCTAATTTACTACATATTATTGGCTTTTTTAATTTTAAATTATATTTAATATTGATTAATTATTCGTTTTCAGCTGAACTGATTTGCCCATCTTCTTTTTTAGGTTCGTTTTCTTCCGCATTAACAACTTCAACGGCCGGTTCATTGGCCTCATTTCCTTGCTTTGAACCTTCAGTATCGTCTGCTTCTTGGGCTGTATCCTCTTTTTGATCAGTTTCTTTATCTTCTTCTTTTTTATTATTTCCGTTTCCATATTCATCTTCTGGGGTTAGTTCTTTATCTTCAATTAATTTATTAATTTGTTTTGCATTTAAAGTTTCTTTTTCTTTTAAGGCGGCAACAATTCTTTCCACAGCATCTCTATTTTCTTTCAATAGATTTTGGGCTTTTTCATAACAGTATTCAATTATTGATCTTACTTCTCTATCAATTTCTGCAGCTACTTGCTCACTGTAGTTTCTACTGCGAGATATATCGCGGCCTAAGAATACCTGTTCATCATGTTTTTGGCCTAAAGTCAAGTGACCAACTTTATCACTCATTCCGTACTCAGTTACCATTGAACGAGCTATTTTTGTAGCTCTTTCCAGGTCATTTTGAGCCCCAGTACTAATATCTTCTAAAAAGATATCTTCGGCAGCTCTACCACCTAAAAGAGAAGTTATTTTATCAAATAACTCTCGCTTAGTCATAAAGTTCTTATCATCTTCCGGTAAAGGAATGGTAAATCCACCCGCTCTACCTCTCGGGATAATTGAAACTTTGTGAGTACGATCTGCGTGTTCCAGTAATTCCCCTAAGAGTGCATGTCCAGTTTCATGATAAGCAACTAGATTCTTCTCTTTTTCATTAATAACTCTGCTTTTCTTTTGGGGACCGGCAATTACACGATCTATAGCATCATCGAATTCAACCATTGAAATGACATCTTTATCTCTTCTAGCCGCAAGAATCGCAGCTTCATTTGCAAGGTTTTCCATGTCAGCACCGGTAAAACCAGGAGTTCTTCTTGCGAGAACTTCCATATCTACACTGTCATCAACCGGTTTCTTTCTAACATGTATTTTAAGAATTGCTTCACGTGCTTTACGGTCAGGACGATCTACAATAACCTGTCTATCAAATCTACCAGGCCTCAGTAAGGCAGGGTCTAAAATATCAGGTCTATTGGTCGCAGCCATTAAGATGATACCTTCATTAGGTTCAAAACCATCCATCTCAACCAGTAACTGGTTAAGGGTTTGTTCTCTTTCATCATGGCCGCCGCCTAAACCGGCTCCACGTTGTCTACCTACAGCATCTAACTCGTCAACAAAAATAATACAGGGTGCATTATCTTTACCTTTTTCAAAAAGGTCTCTAACTCTAGAAGCACCAACACCAACAAACATTTCAACAAAGTCCGAACCACTTATAAAGTAAAATGGTACGCCAGCTTCTCCGGCAATTGCTTTTGCCATCAGTGTTTTACCAGTTCCAGGAGGTCCTACTAAAAGAACACCTTTAGGAACTTCAGCTCCTAATCTTGCAAACTTTTTAGGGTTCTTTAAGAACTCAACTACCTCCTGTAATTCTTCCTTGATTTCTTCATAATTTGCAACATCATCAAAAGTTATATCATCTTTATTTTCATTTAATTTAGCCTTGCTTTTCCCAAACGACATCATCTTACTTCCGCCGCCCTGCATCCTCTGCATTAGGAAAAACCAAGCACCAATTAAAATTATTATCGGAAGAACATAACCTAAAATGCTAACCCACCAGGGTGCACTAGGTTGGGGTTCTGTTTTGATAGTCACATTGGCAGCTCTAAGTTCTTGCATTATTACCGGAATCGATTCGGGGGGAATTGGTACTGTAAACTTTTGACCCTCAAGAGTACCGGTAACTTTTTCATTACCTATAATCGTAACAGTATTTATATTCCCATTTTCAATCGCTTGCAACATTTCTGAATAACTAAAGTTTTCTAGAGTTTGAGGAGACTGCTGCATAAAAAATTGCGCAACAAGTATTGAAATTGCTATTAGTAGTAGATAAAATCCTATATTTTTTATAAACTTATTCAAATTACAGTTCCTCCCTTCCTACAAATATACCCATACAGTAAGATATTATAACATAAGTTAATTACTTTGTAAATGTATTAAACTACGTATACAGCTCTTCTTTTAATACTCCTATATATGGTAAATTTCTATATTTCTCTTTATAATCTAATCCATAACCAATCACAAATTTATCAGGTACTTCAAACCCATTAAAATCAGCGGTTACTTCTTTTTCAACCCTTCTCTCGGGTTTATCCAAGAGAGTAGCAATTTTGATATCGGCTGGTTCTCTTGTTTTTAATAAATCTATAACATGTTTTAAAGTTAAACCAGTATCCATGATATCTTCTATTATTAAGACATGTCTTCCTTCAATGTTTTCTTCTAAGTCTTTTATTATTCGAACCATGCCAGAAGAAGAAGTACCTTCATAACTCGATACATCCATAAAATCAAAAACCACCGGTAAATTAATATGTCTGGATAAATCAGACATAAATAAGATTGCTCCCCTCAAAACACATAACATAACTATGTCATCATCTTCATCATAAGCTTCTGTTATTTCTTGACCCATTTCTTTAATTCTGGTTTGAATCTGCTCTTCAGTTAAGATTACTTCAGCAATATCTTCATTAAAAATATGTTCATCTTCCATTTATTTATTTTCCTCCTTCTGGTAATTAATTATAATTGTTTTATTGCTTTTATTTGTTAACTTAAACCTGTCATCCATTCTATATCCACATATCCAAATTAAACTCCCTGTACTATCAAACACAATTGGGATCTCGTCCCTCTTGTAGTCGGGAACTTTTTCATCTATAAAATAATCTTTAACCTTTTTGTGACCCTGCATTCCCAGGGGTATAAAATTATCACCTTTTTGACGGTTTCGAACTACAAGTGGAAATTTAACTTTATCATAATCAAGCAAACAATAATTATTATCTTTATAATTGCGCCAATCTAACTTTTCATCTGTAATCTTCACTTTTAGTTTTTGTTTATATGGTAGCTTATACTCCCCTTCCTCCTCAATGAATTTTTTAAAATCTTCTTTTTGTTTCATAGTTCCCTGAAATATAAATAATTTATTATAAGAGATCTTTAATTTTATACCATCAGGCAGATCTAATAAATCGCCTGTACTATTCTCCTCTATAAATCTAATTATATCACTATAATGCTTATAATAAAAATTATCTACACTACCTTTTAACTTTAAAATGATAATATTTATAATTCTTTTAATAATAGCAGGGTGTAATCCCCTTATTTTCTCCAAATCTAAAATATATTTATCTAATTTTTTTTCTACCAATAATTCTTCTAAAAGCTTTCGACTATATTTTTGCAAAAAGTCAAAGTCTTCTTTAATAGTGTCGGTCATCCGGGCAATAACCTGTTTGGCATTCGAATTTATTTGCTCTTCTACCATAGGTAAAATATTATTTCTAATCCTGTTTCTACTGTATAAATTACTGTCGTTACTGGGATCAAAGACAGGGGTAAGATCATTGTACTCACAGTAATCTAAAATTTCAGACCTATAAAAAATTAAGATGGGATGTATAATTTCCATCCCATTAAGAACTTGTTTGTCTTCAATGCCCTTTAAACCGCGCAGGCCGGTACCTCTAAAAATATTGAAAAGAACTGTTTCTACTAAATCATCTTTGTTGTGGGCCAAACTTACCCTGTCTATATTTTCTCTTTCATAAATTTCTTGGAAAAATTTAAACCTGATTTCACGGGCCCCTTCTTCCGGCGAAAGATTATTCTCTTTCACATAACCAGGCACATCATATTTTTTTATAATAACTTCAATATTTTTCTCCTCACAAAGATTCTTTACAAAGGCTGCTTCCTGGTCAGCTTCTTTTCGAAAAGAATGGTTTAAATGAAAAACAAGCAGACATAAATTTAACTCATCTTTAATTTTGGAAAACAAATCCAACATAGTTAGGGAATCTGGTCCCCCAGATATCCCTAATAATATTTTATCATCATGTTGTACTAAATCTTTATCTATTAAATTTTCCTTAAATCTCTTCTTTAAATCAAGCATGGGAAATATTATTTCCTTCCATATTTACTTCTAATTAAATATTCAATATTAAATTAATATCTCCTTTTTAAGTAGAAAAATGAATTAAATATTCTTTACCTTGGGATCTATCTCATCTCTTAACCAGTCTGAAATTAAGTTTAAACTAAATACAATAGCCATCAGGGTCAAACCAGGGAATACTATCAACCACCATTTACCGGCATAAAGATAATTTCTTCCCTGCGAGATCATCATGCCTAAAGAAGGCTGGGTAACAGGTACCCCTACCCCTAAAAAGCTCAAGGTAGCCTCAAGCATGACAGCAATACCAAAATCAACGGCACCCACTACTAATAAAGGTGAAATGGAATTGGGCAGGACATGTTTGAAAATAGTCCTCATACTGGTGCCGCCAATCGCCTGACTGGCCAGCACATACTCTTCTTCTTTAACAGATAGCACTTCACCCCGGATCGTCCTGGCATACTGCACCCAGTCGGAAATCACAATAGCCAAAATAACTAAGACTATACTGCTCTGTCTAAAAATTCCTAATAAGAGCATCGCAATTAAAGTTTTAGAAAAGGATAAAACAGTATCAGCAGTCCGCATCACGACAGAATCAAAAATACCACCGAAATAACCGGCAAAAAGACCGATCCCTCCCCCCAGAAGGCCTGAAATAGTTACCACACTGAATCCAACTATAAAGGAAGTTCGGCTGCCATATAAAATAGTACTAAATACCCCTCTTCCCTGGACATCAGTACCTAGAATATAAGGATACTGACCACCTTCCATCCAAACAGGAGGTAACAGAGATTCAGATAAACTCAATTTCTCCATTTCATAAGGGTTTTGAGGTGCAATCAGGGGAGCAAAAACTGCCCCTAAAAATAATAGGGTTATTACTATTAAAGCTCCTACTGCCAGTGGTTGACTTATAAAATGTTTAAACACCTTTGATTTTCTAAACTCATTTATTTTTTTAAACATATCATCATCACCTTATTTATACCTTATTTTGGGATTTAAGAAAGCGTAAGAAATATCAACTATGACATTCAACATCACAACGATTAACGCTACGATAATGACATAAGTAGCAACCACGGGAAAATCACTCTCATAGAGAGAGTTTAAAAGTAGATTACCGGCTCCCGGCCACTGGAAGATACTCTCTGTAACAATAGCAAAACCGATTAATTGGCCGAACTGAAGCCCTATCATAGTTACTACCGGTATTAAAGCATTGCGGAGGGCATGTTTAAATAAAACTCTCTTTCCTTTTAAACCTTTCGCCCAGGCAGTTCTAATATACTCTGCCCCTAATACCTCTAACATTGCTCCCCGCGTGATCCTAAAGAGGAGCGCCATTTGAAACATACCCAAAGTAAAGGCAGGTAAGATAATATGTCTCCAACCATCAAATGTTAAAAGCCCACTTCGCCAGTAACCAACTATGGTAACTGTATTACCTCTACCAGAAGAGGGCATGATACCTAAAACAATCGAAAATAAATATATTAATAAAATACCAACTAAAAATGTAGGTAATGAAACACCGAATAAAGAACCCGTCATTAAAAACTTACTAACCGTATTCTTAGGATTAGCAGCCACAAAGACACCAAATGATATTCCCAGTATTACTGCAAAAGACTCTGCCACAAAAGCCAGTTCAATACTAGCCGGTAGTCTTTCTAAAATAAGTTCCAACACAGGAACCCGGGAAACATACGACATTCCGAAATTACCCTGTAAAGCATTCTTTAGAAAATTAAAATACTGTACATAAAACGGCTCATTTAAACCAAGTGCTTCTCTAACTTCAGCCCGTTGGGCCTGGGTTGCATACCTACCGGCTAAAGTCATAACCGGATCTCCCAGATATTGAAAGATAATAAATGCTATAAAAGAAACTAAAAATAGTACTAATATACCCTGTAATATTCTTCTACCAATGTAAGCACTCATTATTGATACTCCCTTCTAATTCACTTACATGTTTATTTTTATATAAGAAAGCATGGAGCTATTGAGTAGCTCCATGCAATCTTATTTAACATTACTTTTTGCTTTCTTTATTCAAAGGACATTTCTTTAAATACTATCCAGGTATCGGACCTTGGAGTAAAATCAATTCCTCTACCCTTATATTGTGCATAAGTATCTTCCTGATAGTGAAGTGGTATTACTGCTACTCTTTCCATAGCTAATCTATTTAGATCTCTTAAAATACTAGCTCTTATGGAAGGATCAACGACTCTCTTACTTACTTCATATAGTTGGTCAGCTACTGGATCTGTATATCTTGCACCATTAAATGTACCGTAACCAGTGTCTTCTTCTATAGTATGAAGTAATTTAGAATAAGATCTACCAAAGTCATATGATCCATCAAACCAGCCAATTAGATAAAAGTCTAATTCATTATTCATAACTTCTTCAAAATATACTGATTTAGGTTTTGCATCTACCTCAACTTCGATGCCTACTTTAGATAAATAACTGGCCACAGTTGAAGCAATCTGCTCATCCTGTACATATCTATCATTAGGAGCTGATAGAGTTATCTTGAAGCCATCACCATAACCGGCCTCTTCTAATAGTTCCTTCGCTCTTTCCGGATTATACTCTAGTCTTTCAATCTGATCACTATAACCAGTAGTAGGTGGATCAGGAATCTGAGCGGCCGGTGTCGCATGACCAAACATTACCTTCTCAATTAATTCAGGTTCATTAATAGCCATATACATTGCCTTACGTACTTTCAGATTAGAAGTAGGTAAATCTTCATCACTACTCAAACCTAAATAAATTGCACGCCTTGAAGGTCTGGCAATAACTTCTAAGTCATTATTATTTTCAACAGCTTCATACATTGTAACAGGAATTCCCTGTAGTATATCAACTTCACCACTGCTAATTGTTGCTAAACGGGTGGAAGCTTCTGTTATAGGTCTAATTTCAGCTTGCTGAACTTCAGGTTCGCCTTCCCAGTAATTTTCATTTGCATTCATGCGCAGATAGGAACCTTTAACCCATTCTTCAAATACATATGGTCCAGTTCCAATTGGTTTAGTACCAACATCACCCTGACTTCTTTCCATGGTTGATTCCTTATCAACAATAAATACCTGGTGTAAGTTCTGGACAAAGTATGGAATAGGATCGGTAGTAGTAATATCAATTACCCAATCATTTCCATCCACTCTTTCAACAGATTCGATGGCAGAACCAAAAGAAATAAATTCTGAAACCTCTGGGTTTTCAAGTCTTTCTTCAAAAGTGTATTGAACATCTTCCCAGGTAAAATCATTACCGTTGTGGAACTTAACTCCTTTTCTCAATTCAAATCGCCAGGTCAAGCGGTCAACTCTTTCCCAACTGGTAGCAAGGGCAGGCTTTAATTCACCCTTTGTATTCCTCTGTAATAAACCTTCAAAAAAGTTGCTCATTACAGAAAGATTAGAGTCTGCATCTGAACCATGGGGGTCCATTGTTCTAGGTGGAGCATCTACAGCCACCGTAACCTTTTGATCTTGAGCTAAAACACTCATACTCCCTGCTAATAAAAGACTAACTACAACAATCAAAATAAGAATCTTGCTTGAATTTCTACTCATTACTCTCCTCCTTAATTTAGAATTATTATTTCCTCTTATTATATAAGAAAAAGTGGTGTCTTTCAAACTTATCTTACCTTTACTATCTTAATAAATTGTAAACTTATTATCCAAAGCTGCTAGTAGTTCACCAGTTTCAATAACTTCTTTAATCTTTAATAATTCAGGATATAAGATTCTATCTTCATCTAAGTAATCCACATTCTCTCTAATCTTCTTATAAATTAGATAGGTACCTTCCCCCATTACTTCCGCTGGTTGATCTGTTCTAAGATCAACGGCCTGGGCGGCGGTAATTAATTCAATAGCAAGAATTTGGGCCACATTACTGCAAATTTTATATAGGTTTCTAGCACTAATCGAACCCATGCTGACATGGTCCTCCTGGTTGGCAGAAGTGGGTATCGAATCAGTACTGGAAGGGTTAGCCAGTATCTTATTTTCAGAAACGATAGAGGCAGAAGTATATTGGGCTATCATATAACCCGAATGTAGACCACCGTGCTCAGTTAAAAACATTTCTAAGCCATTATTAAGACTGCTGTCAATCAATTTAGCGGTCCTTCTTTCCGATACGTTACCCAGTTCACTGATGGCTGTCCCTAAATAGTCACTGCTTAAAGCAAGAGGTTGACCGTGAAAATTCCCACCTGAAATCACTTCATTTCTATCTGGGAAAATCAAGGGATTATCTGTAACCGAATTCATCTCTCTTTCAATAATCTCTATTACATGGGAAAGACTGTCGCGGGAAGCCCCGTGTACCTGGGGCCCACACCTTAAGGTATAAGAATCCTGGACCCTATTATTATCTATCTCTTCCATCAGTTGGCTGCCTTTAGTAAGGGCTCTTATATTAGCAGCGGAATCCATCTGCCCGGGATGGGGGCGCAGCTTATGAATGTCTTCATCAAAAGCACCTGTGATCCCCTTTAGACCTTCCAGAGAGAGGGCAAGGGCAATATCAGCCGTTTTAATAAGTTTTTGAGCTTTTATAATACTTAATACTTCGACCGAAGCCATCATTTGGGTCCCATTGATTAAGGCTAAACCTTCTTTACTAGCTAATTTTAAAGGTTCAATATCTACTTTTTTTAGAGCTTCACTGCTATCTATAATCTCACCTTTATACTTAACCTTACCTTTACCTAAAAGGGGTAAAACCATATGAGCTAAGGGAACCAAATCTCCACTAGCACCAACCGAACCCTGTTCAGGTACAAGTGGTATCATCTCATTATTAAACATCTTAATGAATTTCTTTAAAGTAGATAGTCTAATACCCGAATGTCCTTTGGCAAGGGCATTAAGCCTTAATAAAATCATCGTTTTCACTACTTCATCATCAAGGTAATCTCCGGTTCCAGCCGCATGGCTGATAATTAAATTCTCTTGCAGTTTCAATATCTTATCTGCTGAGATCTTTTTTGTACTAAATTTACCAAAACCGGTATTTAATCCATAAATAACTTTACCCTTATCGATTAATCTTTCAACGGTCTCTCTTGCTTTAATAACCTTATTTTCGGCTTTTTTGGAAAGCCTTATCTTTCTTTTAGAAAAAATTATTTCACTTACTTTTTTTACATCCAAATTTTCACCGTTAATATAATGCAAAATATCTCCTCTTTTCCTTAAAGTTTACAGAAAAAAAGAAGGGCTTATGAAACTAAGTCCTTCTTTTGAAATATTATTTTAAATTCTTTCTTTACAAATTCTTTCAACTTCGTCTGCTATTTCTTCACTTTCTTTAACTAATCTTTCTGTTTTTTCTTCCAATCTTTTGGCCTTGTTTTCGTCATTGAGAGAAGCAGTATTTATATAGACATTATAGGCGGCACTTTTAACACTAGCTAAAGCCATTAAGGCTGCCACCCCCGCATCAGAAATTGCATTTTTATTACCTTTTCTAGCTACTTCTTCTGTAATCTCTAAAACATCTTTAGCCAACTTAATAGTTTCCATTGGTGTTAAGGAAGCTTCATATAAGGCAGATTGAATCGCTTCTTTTCTTTTCTGGGCTGCCTCATCAGTATCTTTGTCCATCTTAAAAGCATCCATTACTTTATTAAAGCTTAGCGCATCTTTATCGATTAATTCTAAAGCAAAAGCTCTGTGATCTGCCAGCTCATCTTCATACTTACCTAAATCGCCTTCTTTGGTTAAGTGAACTACCATAGAGGACAAGGAAGCCCCCAGCGCGGCACTTAAACCGGCTACACTCCCTCCACCTGGAGTAGGTGAATCACTGGCAAGTTTACTATTAAATTCTTTAAGACTCATATTTGCAAAGGTCATCTTTAGCCTCCTAATTTTTTATTTCTTACTTATTATCAACTAACTCTTCGATCAATTCTTCATCAGCTATATTGGGAATAGTCATCTGGCCTCTACCCAGATTTTTTTGATTCCATTTTTCAGCAGTTTCTAAGGCGTTTTCATTTCTAGCCCAGGCCCGGCGGGCTATTCCACCATTTACATCCCAATCCAGGGCATTTTTGATTATATTATCTACCCGCTTGGAACCATCTAAGACCAAACCGAAGCCGCCGTTAAAAGCTTTACCGATTCCTACGCCCCCACCATTGCTCTCTACTACCATACTCATACCGCGGGCCGCATTTCCTGCAAAACAGTGAATAGACATCTCGGCCATAATATTGCTTCCATCTTTAATATTAGAAGTTTCTCTAAAGGGTGAATCAGTGCCACCTACATCATGGTGGTCTCGCCCTAACATGACAGGACCAATTTCCCCTTTTCTAACCAGTTCATTAAATTTGAGGGCAATATCAACTCTACCCTCTGCATCTGCATATAGTATTCTTGCTTTGGAACCAACCACCAGATCATTTTCTTCCGCATCTTTAATCCAGTGGTAGTTGTCTCTATCCTGAGCCCTTCGGGTCGGATCAATTTCTTCCATAGCGGCCTGATCGGTCTTTCTTAAATCTTCATCTTTACCACTTAAACATACCCAGCGGAAAGGACCATAGCCGTAATCAAAACAGATTGGGCCCATAATATTTTCAACATAGGAAGGAAAGATAAAGCCTTCCGAAGTATCCTCATTATTTTTGGCAATTTCTTTAACACCAGCATCAAAGACAGCCTTCATAAAGCTGTTCCCATAATCCCAGAAGTAGGCTCCCTTATCTACTAAATCCTTTAACACTTCGAAATGTCTTTTTAAACTTCTATCTACTTCCTGCTTGAATTTATCCGGTTCGTTATTTAACAATTTTCTACCTTCTTGGAAGGTATAATCAACCGGGGTATAACCGCCTGAATAAGCAGCGTGACAGGAGGTTTGATCTGATAATAGTTCTAAATTTATATCATTTTCATTTACATATTCTAAAAGATCTACAATATTGCCGTGGTAAGCTATGGAAATTGACTTGCCTTCTTTACGGTACTTATCAACCCAATCAAATATTTGATCTAGGTCAGCTGATACTTTTGATACCCATCCCTGTTCATAACGGGTGTCAATTCTTGATTTATCAACTTCAGCAATAACGCCGACTCCCCCGGCTATTTCAACGGCTTTCGCTTGGGCACCGCTCATGCCTCCTAAACCTGAGCTAATAAATAAGTGTCCTGAGAGGTCCTCATCTTCCGGAATATCTAAAAATAGTCGGCCGGCATTAAGTAATGTGATATAGGTACCGTGTACAATACCCTGGGGACCGATATACATCCAGCCTCCGGCTGTCATCTGTCCATAGTTAGCTACTCCCATAGCAGCGGCTTTATTAAACCACTCTTCATTATCAAACATACCAACCATTAAAGCATTGGTGGCAATTACTCTGGGTGCTTCGGGACGAGATGGAAATAGGCCGAGCGGATGGCCGGACTGAACAACTAAAGTCTGTTCTTCGGTCATAATCTGCAAATATTTTTTGATTAACCGATACTGCATCCAGTTCTGACAAACCTGACCGGACTCACCGTAAGTAACTAATTCATATGGGTATAAGGCGACATCAAAATCTAAATTATTGTCTATCATCAGTTGAATGGCCTTACCTTCTACAGTATTTCCTTCATACTCTTCTAGAGGTTTAGCCTTTATCTCACCTTTAGGTCTATAACGATAACCATAAATCCTGCCCCTTGTTAAAAGTTCTTCTAAAAATTCCGGTGCAATCTCTTCATGAAGATGTTCGGGTATGTATCTTAAGGCATTTTTTAGGGCTAATTTAATTTGGTTTTCATTTAAATTTAATTCTCTCTTAGGTGCCCTCCTGATATCAGACCGGAATTCTTCTTTATCCGGCAGTGTATCCGGTAACTTGATTTTTTTGGTCGGGTCCTGATACTTATACATAAAATTTCCCCCTTTAAAATTTTCTATTTTCTAAACTGTTATCAAATACCAACTTGCCATTTTTATATACCTTCTCCACCAAGTTCACGCCAAAATTATAAAATAGATGGTTGTAATTTGGGGCATCGATGATTAATAGATCAGCCTTTTTACCTTTTTGAATACTACCTACTTGCTCTTCGCGATTTAAGGCGGCCGCCGCATTTAAAGTTAAAGCGGTAATAGCCTCCTCCGGTTTCATATCCATATACATAACCGCTAGTGATAAAAGCAGTGGTATAGATTGAGAATAACTACTGCCCGGGTTTAAATCAGTTGCCAAGGCCACAGGAATATCCATCTCGATCATCTGCTTGGCATCAGCATACTCTTCCTGGAGAGAGAAAGCAGTTAAAGGTAGCAAGACGGCTAAAACATCATTCTCCCTTAAACTATTTAACCCTTCCCGAGAGGCTTTTAAGAGATGTTCGGCTGAAACAGCCTTAAGCTTACCCGCTAACTGAGCGGCATTGGTATTGATTATTTCATCCGCATGAATTTTTAATTTGAGTCCCATCTTATCGGCTGCTTTTAGTAACTTCTCGGATTCCTGATAGGAAAAAGCCCCCTCATCACAGAATACATCACAGAATTCAGCCAGTTCATTTTCAACAACTTCCGGCATTACCTCTTGTATAATATAATCTATGTATTGATCAGATTTATTATACTCTTTTGGGACCGCATGTGCACCTAAAAAAGTGGATACTACATCTATATCCTCTCTTTCATTTAATTCCTTCATTATTTCAAGCTGCTTTATTTCAGTGGTTTTATCCAATCCATAACCACTTTTGCCCTCCACAGTGGTAACACCATAGCTTAAAAACCTATCCAATCTCTTATTGGAAACATCTAAAAGATCTTGATAGGAACTTTTTCGTGTTTCATTGACAGTACTTAAGATTCCGCCCCCATTTTTTAAGATATCTATATAGGGGACTCCTCTTAACCTCATTTTAAATTCATAGGAACGGTCTCCCCCAAAAACCAGGTGGGTATGAGGATCGATAAAGCCCGGCATTACCACTTTATTTTGGGCATCTATAACTTTGTCATACTGATTTTGTTCTTTTAATGCTTTACTTTTACCAAAATCAAATATCTCATCCTCTTTTATTACTAAATATGCATCTTCTATTACATTAATTTCCTTCATCTCAGAACCTGATTTTGGTTTATTACCCCCGACCGTGACTAACTGCCCGATATTTTTAATTAATAGCATTATATGTCCTCCAGTAATCTGTTCTCCATAATCTGTTCACTCTCAAAGTCTTCTAAACCCAAATAATATTCAGCCACATCGAATAAGGCCTGGGCCGGTAATAACCCGATTAGCTCACTACCGATCACATTTACCCCATACCTTTTAGCCTCAAATTTAACCATCTCAAAAGCCTGATAAAGTGAGGTTTGGGTATAATCTGTCATATTCATAGAAACCTGTACAATATTTCTTTCCGAGAGGTCGATCCCAATTGCCTTCACAAACCTCAAGCCGCCACTGGAGTGTCTTACTTTTCTGGCTATTTTATTGGCAATTTCTAAATCATCAGTATCTAAGTTTATATTAAATGCAACCAAAGGCATTCTTGCCCCTATTACAGTGGCACCGGCTGTGGGATGAACTGCCTGGGGTCCATAATCCGGTTTCCACTCATCTTTTTTGATTTTATCGGCAAAACCTTCATATTCACCTCTTCTAATATCGGCTAGATTTTTTCTTTGGTCGGTTGAGGCCGCTTCTTCATAAAGATAGATCGGTAAATCATACTCTTCAGCTGCCTTTTTAGCTACTTCATTGGCCAGTTTAACCGCGTCTTCCATCTCAACATTTTTGACGGGAGTAAAAGGAACCACATCAACCGCCCCCATGCGGGGATGTTCACCTTTATGCTGGTTCATATCTATTACATCAACCGCAATTCCAATCGCGGCATGAACAGATTTTTTAAGCTCCTCTGCTCCTCCTAACAAAGTAACTACCAACCTATTATGGTCCTTATCAGCTGAATAGTCTAAGAGTTTGATCCCTTTTGTTTTTTTGAAAGGTTCAACAATTTTCTCGATTTTCTCTTGATCTCTACCCTCACTAAAATTCGGAATACACTCGAAAAGTTCTGCCATACAAATACCCCTTTTCATTTAAAATTTTCTAATAATATTATAACAATTCTTTTAATAAATTGTAAGTATGATTAAGTTAAGAAACTGACTCTTCTACCCCTTTTTCTACATCTACTGTATACAATAAAATGATACCGATTATAAAAAAGGAAGCCACTGCTAAAATACCATATCTAGAAGAACCTGTTATCTGTCCCACTAAAGCAAATACAAAGGGACCCGTGATAGCCGCGAACTTACTTGAAATCCCGTAAAAACCATAAAATTCGGCACTCTTATTCTCTGGGATTAATGCCCCATATAAGGACCTGCTTAAGGCCTGGGCACCTCCCTGTACAGTACCTACTAAGCCCGCTAATATCCAAAAATCTAAAGCTGAATCAAGATTGTATCCTAAAATGGTAATGATTAAATAAACCGTTAAAGCAAGATAGATGCCTCTTTTTGCCCCTATCTTTTCTGCCAGTTTACCAAATATTAAAGTAAATGGGATACCCACAATCTGAGTTAAAAGGAGGGCGCCGATTAAATCATTTTGACCGATACCTACTTCGCGACCATAGATAGTGGCCATCCTGATAATTGTCCCGATACCGTCATTATAGATCCAAAAAGCCAATAGAAATTTAAAAAGTTCTTTATATTTCTTTACATGTTTGAATGTATTAGCTACCCTATGAAAACCCTGTTTAATATAGGGTCCCAGGGTAAATTTGCCGAGACCAACCCTTGATTCTGGTAAGTTAATAAAGGCGGGAATAGAAAAAACAACCCACCAGACCGCTACAGTTATAAAGGCAATTCTAGTAGCCAGGGTAGTATTTGCGATTCCAAAAAGCCCCGGTCTCATAATCATAACAAGATTAATTAAGAGTAAGATACCGCCGCCTAAATAACCGGCTGCATATCCCATGGAAGAAACATAGTCAATTTTATCTTTTTTTGTAATAATTGGTAAAAATGAATCATAAAAGATATTGCCCCCGGAAAAGCCGATATTGGCAAAAATAAAAAATATAGATGCCATAAGATAGCGTCCTTCGATAATAAAAAATAATAAGGCCGTTCCGGTAACTCCGATAAATACAAACATCTTCATAAATATTTTTTTAGACTTTGAATAATCGGCCACCGCCCCTAAAACCGGTGTGATTAAAGCAATAATTAACATGGCAATCGCTTGAGTATAGCCCCAATAAGAAGTTGCCAGATTGTCCGGCAAATTAGCGGCTGCCACATCATTATAAAATATAGGTAAGACAGCTGCTAAAATAGTAGTAGCAAAGGCTGAATTAGCCCAGTCATATAAAACCCAGGAATATATAACCTTTTTATTTGATTTCTCCAATTTTATCCTCACCTACCTCATAAATATATTATTCTTGAAGAAAATTTATTTACCTCTTTTAGATTCTGCTTGATATCTTTTTTGATTAAAGATATAATTTAGTCAAAATTAGTAGGGGTGAAATTTTCATGAAAATTGGTTTAGTAACTGATAGTACCTGTGATTTAAAATCAAATATTATAGAAAAATTCAATATTGAAATAGTACCACTGACCGTTCATTT